>NZ_JBEPNH010000003.1:0-485771 GCF_040546195.1 Brevundimonas sp. UYEF29
GCTGCGCTGACCGGCCTCTTGCCAACCCCGACAACCCCAGCTCAGATCACCAAAGGACTCTCGTTATGGCTGGATGAGAAATGGGGGTCACGTCACATAGTCTCGCACGGTCGCGCCGGCTCCTATCCAGGGGAGCGCAGACTTGCCTTCGACGATATGAAGCAGCTTCACCGCACGGTTTGCGCTGCTTGCGGCTACGACGTTGCGAATCCCGCCCGCCAGCACCGCAAAGTCCTCACCGAGCATTGCAACGCGCGGTTCGAAGAATGAAAAGCAAGATCGGAGTTCTACCGCATTCTCCCCGGTCAGTCGGATAATCGAAGCGGTGTTCTGGCGATTGACGAAGTACTCCCAGTCAGGGTTCCTCCGACTGACGAAGATGCCCTTGTCGATGGCATAATGCTTTCCGATGCCATCAAGCCAGGAGGGGGCTACATCCCACTGATAGGTCGGTTCTTTCAGCTGTGGCTCCTCCATTCCAATTGCGGTGTGGATTGCGTGAGCTGCCCATCCAGTATGGGCTACCAGCCGCTCTAATTCCGAAGGGCCATTTGTGGAGAGGTTTGGACGTTGCAGTTGATCGAAGAACAGCGTCCGAGCGGCGATCTCGGGGGCACCACACCAACCTTGTTCGCCTGCGACGTGAGCGGATGCGACGCCATTGGCCCGAAGGACGCCCGCCCAAAGCAAGCCTAGCATGTCGTGGAGATCTGTCCGACCGCCGCCGCCATCCCACTGGTGCGAGCTTGTTCGAACGAAGCCGTAGGCCGTGTCCAGCATTGCTGGCTCCGCACGGAGGCTGAACGGAAAGTGATCTTCCTGCCAGCATGGCTGGGCAAAGGCAGCTTCGTCGCTAGAACTAGTCATGATTGAGCTGGACTTTGCTTCGACAGGAGCGAGTAGACGATGATCTACGCTTGATCAGCCGCTTTCGTACGGAGCACACGCAGGCGTTCCTGGCACACGTTTGTAGCCAGCATTCGCAGAGCGTCCACTCGTTCGGTCAACCACGCCAGCTCGTCGCTGCTGATCTTGTAGTGCTTCGAGTAGCGCGCCTTGACGTAGGCTTCCCGCAGAAGCTCGAAGCAACGGCGCTCGAACTTGGTTTCTCGCGGCCAGGCATCGGCGAGGCGCGCGTCGATGGCCTCGGCCTTCTTGCGGAGGAAGGCGATATTGTGGACCTTGCCGCTGTAGAGCGTCACCACCAACAGAACGCAGTGGTAGAGGTGTTCAGTCGCTTGATGCAGGTTGAAGGCCGCCAGTTTTGGCTTGTCTTGGGCAACGCAGAAAGCAGCGACTTCAGAGAAGTCCTTCGAGCTGGCCATCCATTCGGCGAAGAAATCCTCCGCTTCGGCTAGTGCAGCCTTGGCCTTGATGTTCGCCGGCTTATGCAGCTTCGCGCCGGGAGTGTCGTAGAGGATGACGCCGTCGCGCAGAATGTCGGCGAAGAAGTAGCGCCCGCGATCCAGCTGGTCGTTCACGTCGTTCAGACTGTGAACGATGATGCTGACGGGCGTCCGTACTTCGCCCTCGCCCGGCATGGTCCGGTTGTTGGCGTCGTACCAGAACTCGCCGTCTGTCAGGTCTTCGTGGTCGACGACGATCAGAAGGTCGAAATCGGAGAAATAGCGGCCGACGGGGTCGTGAACCCAATCGCCCCGCGCATACGATCCATAAAGGATGAGCTTGAGGATCTTGCCGTTCTTCAGGCGCTCGGCACGTCGCGTGGCTATCGCTTCCTCGAAGGAGGCGCGGATCACGTCGATGACGTGACGCAGCTCGGTCTGCTTGGGCAGCGGCAAATGATCGAGGGTTTTCTTCACGGCGCGAGTCTCCCCGATGACCTGCGTCCGGGCAAGGCATGATTGTATCTTCTGCACAGGTCGGCGGGGTCTACTTGCACCCTCCCCCCTTACAGGGCCGACGTGGTCTTCAGGTCTTCGAGGCGGTTCTCGACAATGGCGACGGCCGCGCTCCGGATGCCCTCGGCGCTCTCCGGTTCCTGATCGATGAGGTCGCACACCTGATCGAACGCCATGCGAGCGAAAGACAGGCAGACGATCGCGCGCTTGTCCGCAACCGTGCGCGACCGGGTCGTGCCCATCAACCCGTCGATGAGTGCGGCCGTGCGCTTGTCGAGCTGATCGCGGCCGTCGGACGTCCGGATGTTCGGGCGCCAAGCGTGGCGGGAGAGCATGCCCCCCTTGTAGCCCCAGTCCAGACCGGCGAGTCCATCCTGCTCAACCTTGTCGGCAAGACCCCGCAGCAGCATCGCGGCGTCGGTGAGCGTAGCCTGGTTGCGGGTCTTGTAGGTGACGCCGCTGATAGCTGCCGCGACCATAGCCTCGGCGATATCCCAGCCAATATCGGCCTTCGGCGTTCCGAGGCTTTCGGCGTCGAGATCGCGGGTGCGAAAGAAGGCGTTCAAGGCCACGTCGTAGACCTGCGCCTTGTGCTTGGTGCGTTCGGATATCGCGCTCACGAATCCTCCGTGGATGAACTGTTCTCCGGGGATAGCCGTAAGCCCGCAGTGTGCAACCCGCGTGGCCGCACCGCGTTATGGTATCAACGCTCTCACCTCGAAATCATCTGGTGACGCCGCGCAAGAACGTCTGAGTGTGACTACTGCGGCAGGTAAAGGAACCCCCTCAAGTAACGGGTTCCGCGAGATATCCGTTCGTCCCCGGCGCAGATCGGTTGGAACGGCAGAGACCCAACCGGTCTCGGATCTCTGCCTGCTGCTGCATCTGCAACACGCGACAGAGCCGAGGCCTTTTTAGAAAGGCTAGAGTTCGAATGACGACCAACGATCCCGAAAAGCACCGCTTCGACTTCGAAGGCCCCGGTTGGCGACTTTCCGCCAGCGGCCTCGGCCTCGCCGTGGTGGTGGTCCTGGTCCTCGTGGCCACGATCTACTTCACCTTCGCCGGCTAGTCGGCGCTCACGACAAAAAAGCCGCGCGCCCCCAAAGGGCGCGCGGCGAGTTTTCGGACCTGTCGCCGTCTATTCGGCGGCGAACCGATAGGCGTCGTCATCGGACGGCGGCGGCTCGGTCGCCTCGCCTTCCGGCTCCGGTGCGTCCGGACCAAGCGCCGGGGCGGTCCGCAGGATGGGCGGCAGCCAGCCCTTGCCCTCGACCAGTCGTTCGGCGGCCTCGACCATGTCGCCCTTCCTGAACCCGGCGATCCGCCCGGCTTCCTCGGGGGTCGTCGCCTCGGTCACGGCTTCCAGCACCCTCGCCTTGGCGACCCGCGAGAAGTAGGACGCGGCCGTCGCGGACCACGTCCCGGCCATGTCCAGACCGATCACGGTCGCCAGCGTCTCGGCGTGAGCCAGAGCGTCGGGCTTCCGGTCATGCGGATCGCGCACGGCGTAGAGGCCAACACCCGCGCAGCAGGCCATCAGGTCCAGCAGGTCGGACGGCGGCATGACTGCCAGCACGGCCCACAGATCGCGGGCTTCCTCCGGAAGCCGCGCGCCCCACGCCTCCAGCCGGTCGGCCACGCGCCGTCCCGCCGGGCCGTCACTGACGCCCGGCGCCAGCCCCTCCAGCCCGGTCACGCTCAACCGCAGTTGCAGCGGCGTCCACGTTCCCCACGCCGGATAGAAGACCTGCAAGGCCAGCGCATGGACCACGACGGTCAGGGCGATGTTTTCGTCGGCCTGAACCGCGTCGCGAAGGCCCATGGTGCGGTGGGCCGTCAGGTCGATGACCAGACGTTCGGACAGGGGCGTCAGGCCCTCGTCCGCTTCCGGGTCCGACGCGGAGGGCGCGTCCCCGTCGCCTTCGCCTTCTGCGGTCCAGCCGTCCGGCGGCTCCGCATCGGCGGGACGGTCGCTGACCACATCCTCGGCCCGCACCAGCCCGCGCTCGAAACGGGCCAGACCGTCATGGCCGAGCAGAACCAGAACCCCTGCGCGCGCCTTGACCTCGGCGGGATAGTCGAAGTCCGGACCGAACGCTTGCAGGGCCTTGTCGATTTCCTCGAGCCGGGCGTCCGCCTCGGGCGACAGGGCGTCCGCCGCGTCGATTCCGGAAACGAGCGCGTCATACTCTTCCGACAGGGCCGCGATCTGCGCCGCATCCTCTTCCGACCGGACGACCTCGACCGGATAGACCCGGCCCAGGGCGTTGACCTCCGCATAGTCGGTCGCCGCCTCGGCCCACTTCCAGCCCTCACGCTGGCGCGCCTCGTCCGCCAGACCGGCCAGCTTGTCGCCGACCATCCGGTCCAGCCGGGCCGGGTCCTCCAGCCAGCCGCCGCCGTCCTCGGTGAACAGGTCGCGCAGCACCGTTCCCCCCTCGGCCTCATAGGCCTCGACGCCGACGAAGCGGGCCCGCTTGTCGTCGGCGCGGACCTTGGCCTCGGTCATGGCGCGACGGATGGCGTGGACAGGCCGGTACTCGCCCAACTGTTCGAACACCTGCCGCTGCCGGTCCTGATCGGCGCTGACGCAGAAGGCCATCAGCTGATCCAGCGCCAGAGCGCCTTCTCGATAGGCCGTCATCAACTCCGGCGCCGCAGCCCCGAGCCGCAGCCGTTGGCGCACCACGGTCGCGGTCACGCCGAACCGGGCACCGATGTCCTCGGCGCCATAGCCCTTCTCGTCGGACAGCCGCTTGAAGGCCTCAAACTGATCGGCCGGATGCATGGCCTCGCGGGTGACGTTCTCGTCGAGGCTGATTTCATGGGCGTCGTTCTCGGTATCCACCGTCACGCGAACCGGATGGTTCCGCTTGATGGCCTTGCGCTTGACCAGCAGCCGCAGGGCCTGACGCCGCCCCTCCCCGATGGTGACCAGGTACTTCCCGGTCGGCGCCCCGGCCTCTCCCCGCTCGATTTCGACCACGGGCGGCTGCAACACCCCCTTTGCCTTGATCGACGCGGCCAGCGCCTCGATGGACGCCTCCGAGTGCTTCACCTTCCGGGCGTTCTTATCCGACGCCTTCAACAGATTGAGCGGCACGAAGATTTCCGCGCCGTGCACCGGCTCCTGATCCGCTCCGGTCGCGGCGGCGTCAGCCGCCGCAGGGGTACGGGCTTGGGTGGATTGAGCAGTCATGTCTGCCTCCTTTGGGCAAGGGTTGCAGGCACGCGGAAGGCGCGCCTGAAACCCTGCCCGTCGGCGAGACCGGGGTAGCAAGGGCCAGGGCGGATCGGCCGGAGGGGGATCGCCCGACCTGCACAAGCCTCTCTGGAAATCGAAACATGGCGACCATCGCCGGCGCGGAAGGTCGGGGAGACCGGCCGATCCGGCGGCGTAGCCGCTTCACCCTGGCCCGCGCGAGGGCGGAGCCCTTAGCGCTTTCTGTAATCCGCGACGCGCTCCACCGGCCAGCGGTCCTGATTGCGTCCCGTTGGAGAGGCGTTAGGCTAGTCGCGACGGGTTCCGGCAAGATAGGGGCCGACCGAGAGCCGGGGGACGTCCTTGACGTCGGCGGCGGTCGGCTCCGAAACCCCGGGCTTCCTCGCAGAAGTTCCAGGCCCGTCCCCTTTTTGCGACCTGAGAGGATCGCCTTGGCAGAAGAGCTCACCGCCGAAGAGATGGCGATCTACGATGATCTGGCCGAACAGGCCGGTGTCGTCGCCAGAAGGCTTCTAGCCGACCGTGGCCTTATCTACCTTGAGGACATGGCGCCAGAAGCAGCGCGGAATCTGCTGCGGGCCGCTTGGCGCGAAGCCGCGCAAAAGCGGTTCGACGGCCATGATTTGACCGAGCTGCTCGCTGAGATCGACGCGATGGTGGCCAGCATCGTCATGACTGAACCGCCTTTGCCAGCGCCGGGCCCGTCGATTCACTGACTGAGCGCGTTGACCCTCCGCAATCGGGGATGGCTGACATCATCGATGCAGGGTCCGCGTCAGCCAACAAAAAGCCCGCCATCTCTGGCGGGCTTTCCGTAATCCATCGACGATGAGGGGAGGCTTGCGCCCGCGTGTCTCAAAGCCAGTGACGAACAGATGGTGCTTAAGGGTGAGAGTGTCAACTCGAAAGTGAAAGTCCGTCACCCCATCGACAGTCTCGATTCTTACCGCATAGGTTAGCACTATGCCGTTCACGCCTCAGGAAATCACAGATCTTCCGGACGTCATTTCGGCGCCGCGCTTCGCGACCTATCTTCAGGCAAAACAGGGTCACATCGACCAGGCGCTGGAGCTTTACGCCTGGAACATGGAGGTCTCTTCTGCCTTCATGGTCCCTCTTCACCTTTGTGAGGTCGCCATCCGCAATGCGGCTGCGGATGGGATCGAGTCGGTTCACGGCGCGAACTGGCCGTGGGTGAATGGCTTCATCAGAAGCCTCCCCGTTCCGAGACGGCAGTTCGATTACGACCCCCAGCGCAACCTCCAGCAGGTCGCGGCACGCCAGCCGACCGTGGGCAAGGTCGTTTCAGAGCTCAACTTTGCTTTCTGGGAGAAGGTATTTACCCGCGGGCAGGACAGCAGGATCTGGGATCAGCATCTGCAAGCTGTTCTTCCTGGATTGCCAGCAGGCCTGACGGTGGCCCAAGCGCGCGCCAAAATCTTCTCCGATCTGGAAAGGATCCGGAAATTCCGGAACCGGATCGCGCATCATGAGCCGATCTTCGCTCGCAACCTTGCCGGCGACTATGCCTCGATCCGGGAATTGGTCGAATACAGGCGGCCAGAGGCGGCAACCTGGCTAGATAAGGTGGAGCGGGTCACGGGGCTCATCGCACTACGGCCCTAGGCAAATGCTGCGCTCGAGGGCTCGCCCTGAAGCTGAGACCTCGGTCGATGGTGCGGGCGGCCGGGGTCGAACCGGCATGGGCAATGCCCGACGGATTTTCGTACCACTTCGACTTTCGCCGCCGGCCCCGGAATGGAGCCGTTCGTGGTCTGGACTATCCCTTCGTCATAGCCCGAAGGCCTTAGACGCCGCCCGTCTAGTCTCTACACCTTCCCGTCCGAAGGCGGGCTTGGCTCGGGATCGCCATCTGACAGGGTTCCCCGACTTTGAGCGGTTCTACGTCCGGGATTTCCCCCGGCGCACTCAATCCTCAGCTTAAGTCCGTTGCGTCTACCAGTTTCGCCACGCCCGCCAGCTGCGCCGCGTCTATACCCGCGTTCGTGCCGCCTCGCCAAGGCGGACCGACGTTTCAACTGTGGCCGCGACGGCGTGTTCCTGTCCGAGACTGCTGCTATCCGCGACCTCGGGTCGAATTCACTCCTTCATCCGATTTCATCGCAGCGCTGAAACGAACGCTTTCACTGAAACGTTTGGACCTGCGGCGGGGGCCGGTGTCAAACGGCATCCGCGCCCGCGGCCTTCCGCTTCGCCAGCTTGGGCTTGCGGACGTTGATCGCGGAGGCGTCCAGCACGTTCTTGATGTGCGAGGCGTAGAACTTCTCGATCATCTCCACGCTGGTCCTGCAGTTTTTGGCGACCTGATAGATGTCCGCGCCCTCCATGAGCCGCATTGAGATATAGGTGTGCCGCAGACTGTAGGCCGTGCGGGGCCGTCCATCCCGATCCTTCTTCAGGCCGAGCTCGTCGAGGATGGCGTTCAACAGCTCGCGCTGCACGAGGCCGAAGACGAGGTCGGTCGGCTGGCCGTTCTTGCGCTTGAGCACCCGTTCGAACGGCCGAACGGCGCCGGGCATGCTCTTGCAGAACCCCACCCCGCGCTTTCCACGGACTTCGATCTCCAGGATCCGCTCGCCGGTCGCCTCATCCTCGACGATGGACACGTCCCTGAATTCGAGCCGTTGCGCCTCGTCGGGACGCAGACCGGTGTTGACCATGAAGAGCACGAAGTCGTGGAACTGCTCGCACTCCTCGCGCCAGCGCTCCTTCTTCGGGTTCTTCGCGCGTTCGCGCGTCGCTTCGTAAAGGCGCTTGTACTCTTCCGGCGAGAACCAGGCGCGGTGGCTGACCTTGCCGGATGCCCGGTAGGGATTGCTCATGTCCGGGAGCGCCGTGATCCAGCCCTTGCGGTTGGCGGACTTCAGGATCTGTCGCAGGCAGACCATCTCGTTGTGGAGAGTCTGGCGGCTCGGCCGTTTCCATGCCTTGGCTTTGCCGATGCGCTCGCGGCCACCGGAGACATAGCGCACGCGCTCCGGCTCCTCCGGCGGCGTGACCCGATGAAGCCTGTAGTCCTGAATGCGACCAGCCGAGACCTCCGAAATCGGCAAGTCGCCGAAGAAGGGGTTGAGGTAGATGCGGATCACCCTCCCCTTGCTGGCGACGTACTGGGCGTTCCGCTCGCCGAGCGTCATCGCCTCGTACTCTTTCTCGAACGCTGCGGCGGCCTCGCGGAACGTCTTCTCACCGGGCCGCTTCGGTGAAGTCCGCTCGGGGATGACGATCGGTGTGTTCGGCGCCGCGGGAAGAGCGCCACGCCGCCGCAGTCGGTCTTCAGCGACTCGGTCAAGATACCAATCCTGCGCGAACTCGCGCGCGTAGGCGATGTTGGTTTCTTTCGTCGACTGGCGATGATTGCGACCACTGAGATAGGTCGCGCACTGCCAGTACCGGCTGTTCTCGCGTCGGTAGACGTGCAGCCGACCGTCCATGAGCGTGTGAGACTCCACGACATGACCTTCCTGCCGCGAACGGCAACTGTGTAAGGCATGTGTAAGTCAGTACCCGCTCTAACCGATTGATTTAGATACGTAAATCTACGGTAGTGGGTTTTAAGTCTGCTGCGTCTACCAGTTTCGCCACGCCCGCAGCCCGGTCTGGCCCGGTCCGGCTCCTATAGACGGAACCAGGCCGGGTCTCCAAGTCGTCAGCGTGTCGGGGTCGCCGGCGTGGTCGCAGGCTTCATCGCCCGGAAGTCGACGTCGGAGTCGGCGATCAGCCACAGCAGGCCGGCCCAGGCGGCGACGTTCTGATTCAGTTGCGCCGGGTCGATCTTGTCCAGGGTGTCGTTGGCGGTGTGGTGCAGGTCGAAATAACGGGTTCCGTCCTGAGCCAGGCCGAAGAAGGGGACGCCCAGCGGGCCCATCGGCCCCACATCGACGCCGCCTTCGGTCTCGACCCGATCCGAGGCCAGGACGCCGATCGGATAGAGGACGCGGGTCGCGGCCTTCTGAAAGTCCGAGCCTTGCGCGCCGGCGGGCAGGCGCAGGGCATAGACGCGGTCGGCGCCGAAATCGCTCTCGCCGGCGATGATGTGCTTGTCAAGCGCCGCGCCCTGGCCGCGCGCGTAGACGCCGCCGCCGTTGCCGGTCTGGGCGGTCGGCTGGGCCACTTCTTCCGAACCGTAGAAGATGACGCGCAGGGTGCGGGCCGGACGACGGCCGCTGTCTGCGATGGCCTTGGCGGCGGCGACGGTGATGGCGCCCCCCGCCCCGTCGTCGATGGCGCCGGTGCCCAGGTCCCAGCTGTCCATGTGGGAGCCCAGGACGATGATCTCGTCGGGGCGCGTGGCGCCCGGCAGATCGCCGATCACGTTCTGGCTGGTGGTGCGATAGGTGCGGGCGGTCGAGGTCAGGCGCAGGCGCACCGGCTGACCCAGGGCGACCAGGCGGCTGACCTGATCGGCGTCGGGCGCGGCCAGGGCGAAGGCGGGAATGGTCGGCTTGCCGTCGACATAGCGGGTCGTGCCGGTGTGAGGCATCCGGTCCTCGTCAGAACCCACCGAGCGCATGACGAAGGCCACTGCGCCCTTGGCCGCCGCCACGCCGGGACCGGCGCCGCGCACGCGGGTTTGGGGACCATAGCCGGAGCCGTCCTGCATCGGGTGCATCTGGCCCAGGTCGACATAGACGATCTTGCCGCGGACGGCGGCCTCGGGCGCGGCCTGCAGGTCTTCGAAGGTCGAGAAGCGCACGATCTCCGCCTCGACCCCACCCCTCGGCGTGGCGGGAGAGTGTCCGAGCGCCGCAGCGACCAGGGCCTGGGCGTTGTCGCCGACGATGGCGGCCGAGCTTTCGCCCCGCTCCCAGCCGACCAGCGGGAACTCTTCGATGCGGACGTTCTGGAAGCCGTTGGCGCGCAGATAGTCGGCGGCCCAGGCGGCGGCCTGCTGCTCGGAGCGCGAACCCGCCGGGCGCGCGCCGAACCGCGTCGTCAGCTGGGTGACATAGTCCATGGCGATGTTCGAGCGCATCGCGGCGTCGCGCACCACAATCGCCTGCTGCACCGTCGCCGCATCCTGTGCATGGGCCGCCGGGGTCACGGCGACAAGACCCAGGGCGACGGCGCTGGCGGTCAGCAGACGGATGGACATAGGCAGGCTCCGGACTCAGATGAGAGCCGGACCCTAGGTAGGTTCAGTCGTTCTGGAAATAGGGTTCGACCGGACCCTGCAGTTTCACGGTCAGAGCCTTGCCCTTGCGATCCACCCGGTTGCCGAGCGCCAGACGCACCCAGCCCTCGGACACGCAATATTCCTCGACATTGGTCTTCTCTTCGCCCTTGAAGCGAATGCCGACGCCGCGTTGCAGCACCTCGGCGTCGTGATGCGGGCTGGACGGATCGACCGAAAGACGATCGGGGGACGTGTCGGACATGGCGTTGATCGGGCTCAGATCTCGGGAAGGCGCGGTGATAGACGCGCAGGCGCGCCCTGCCAATCCGAAACCGGGCGGAAACCGGGTTCGACGACCTTAGGGCAGCAGGTGATAGTGCTGGGCGACGGCGGCCATCATCACGGTTCCGACCGCCGGCACGGCGAGTATGATGGCCCGGCGCATGCGATGCGCGATGTATAGCAGTTCGCCGATCATGGCGCAGATCCTCGATGCAATCGCTCTCTGACGGAGCGTTCGAAGATCATTGGTCAAAGTCTTTTCACTGTCGAGACGAAACGTCCGTCCACCGATCACACTTAAGGTTACTGCACAGTTTGACGGGGCTGGGCGTTAGGGGCGGCTGACGGCTGATAGGCCTGCGGGCCGGTCGCGGCGGGAGCCGCCGCAGGCGTGGTGGCGGGACGGCGCGCCGGAGTCGCGGTCGGGCGGGCCGCCGGTCGCGCAGCGGGACGGTTGGCGGCCGGGCGCGGCGTCGGACGGGTCGTCGGGGCGGCGGCGGGCTGAGCCGTCGGTGTGGCGGGCGGGGTCGTGGCGGCGGGCGCAGCAGCGGCGGGCGCGGCGGCCGGAGGCGTCGCAGCCTCGGCGGCGGCGGCGCGGGCCGCCATCTGTTGGGCCTGGAAGCGGGCAGCGAGCTTCTCGGTCAGTTCCTTGGCCTGCGGCGCGCTCATTTGGGCCATGATGGCGGCCAGGGTGCGCGGACGCATGGCGGCGGCGACCGGCAGGCGCACCCGGTCCTCCAGCGCGGCCATGACCGGGGCGGCCTCCTTGGGACGCATGGCCGAATAGACCTGAACCAGACGGTCGATCTCGGCCTTCTCGCGCTCGTCCACCTGGCCGAGCATTTGCTTCATCTCGACCTTGAGGGCTTCCAGCGCCTTGACCTTGGCGTCCAGCTTCTGCTCAGCGGCGACCATCAGCGGCAGGGTGGTGGCGAAGTCCTGATCCCGCGCGTCCAGCGCCGCGCGGCGCTGCGACAACGATTGGATGATCTTCAGCTCGGCCGGCGAAATCCCGGCCTGCTGGGCCAGCTGTTCGGGAGACAGGGCGGAACAGGTTCCCGGCAGGGCGGGTTTGGGCGGCGCGCCGGCGGCAGCGGGAACCGCCTCCTCGGCCCAGGCCTTGGCCCCGTCGAACAGGCCAGGCGCGACACCGACGGCGCGCACGGCGACGACCCCGCCGATGGCGATGGCGATCAGGGGCAGGATGCGGGGAAGGCGGGCCATAAAATGGGGTTCCGAACTCAGGCGGCGAACAGGTCGTCGTCGAGATTACGACGCGCGGCGTTGAGGCTTTGTTTGGCGGAATGGTTAGCGGTGCGTCCGGCCGTCAGGGCCTGAACGATGGCGGCGACATTGTCGCGCCCGGCAGACGCCGCCGCTTCATTGCGACGGTTCGAAGCGGGACTGGCCAGTCCCTGGATGCGTTGCGCCAGGGCGGCCATACGCTCGGCCCGCTCCTCGTCTTCAGTCGCGGCCGGCGCCGGAGCGAGGGCGGGCTGGGGCGCGCGACGGACGGGTTCGTCCTCGACGACACGGGCCGGCGCCATGGCCGGGGCGCGGGCGATCAGGGTCTCCAGCTGGGCCTTGACCTCACGCGCCTTGATGATCCGGTCGTGCAGCAGATCCGTTTCCTGACCCGAGGCCCGAAGGGTGGCGAGCGCGTTTTCGGCGCGGCCCGCAGCGGCGTTCAGTTCGGTGACGGCCTGAGCGAAGGCCAGCTGTCCAGCGCGCAGGGCGGCCAACTTGCGTTCCAGCTTGATGCCGTAGCCGACCGCCGCGATCAGCAGCACCATCAGCACGCCGTCCATGATCATCCCGGCCATCAGACGTTCCCTCCCAGGCGGGCGGCGACTTCCGGATTGACCGGTCCTTCGACGCGTATGGCGATGTGCTGGCCCTTGCGACCCATGCGGCCTGTGGTCAGCGGAATGGAGCCGGCGCGGATCGAAACCTCGGAATCCGGCGTGGCGTTCAGCATCATCGTGTCGCCGACCTTGAGGTTCAGCACGCTGGACAGGGGCATCTGCTGTTCGTCCAGGACCGCGCGGACTTCGGTCTCGGTGGTCCATATCTCGGTGGCCAAGTGGCCTTCCCAGATGTTGTCGCGGCCGAACTTCTCGCCCATGAACTGCTGCAGCAGCATCTTGCGGATCGGCTCCAGCGTCGCATAGGGCAGCAGCAGCTCGATACGACCGCCGCGATCCTCCATGTCGATCCGCAGCTTGATCAGGATGGCGGCGTTGGCGGGACGCGCGATGGCGGCGAAGCGCGGGTTGGTCTCCAGCCGGTCCAGGTTGAAGTGGACCGGGGTCAGCGGCTCGAACGCCTGGCGGGCGTCGTTCAGCACCACCTCGACCATCCGCTGCACCAGCACTCGCTCGATGGTGGTGTAGGGCCGGCCTTCGATGCGCAGCGCCGCCGTGCCGCGACGACCGCCCAGCAGCACATCGACGATCGAATAGATCAGGTTGGAATCGACGGTCAGTAGACCGTAGTTGTCCAACTCCTCGGCGCGAAACACCGCAAGGATGGCCGGCAGCGGGATCGAGTTCAGATAGTCGCCGAACCGGATCGACGAGATGTTGTCCAGGCTGACTTCGACGTTGTCGGAGGTGAAGTTGCGAAGGCTGGTCGTCATCAACCGCACCAGGCGGTCGAACACGATCTCCAGCATCGGCAAACGCTCGTAGCTGACGAGCGCGGAGTTGATGATGGCGCGGATGCCCGAGCGTTCGGAACCGTCGTCGTCGCCCAGATCGAAGCCCAGCAGGCTGTCGATCTCATCCTGGTTCAGGACGCGTTCGGACAGGGCGTCGCCAGGATCGCCCAGACCGCCGAACGGATCGAGTTGCGCCGCGTCCGTCATGCCTATTGCACCAGCATTTCTTCGATCAGCACGGCGTCGACCTTGCCCGGAGCGGCGATCAGATTGACGCGGCGCAGAATCTCGGCGCGCAGCTGATAGGTGCCGGCCGAGCCGCTGAGGTCCTCAGGGCGCAGTTCGCGCACGAAGCCGGTGAACATGTCCTGCAGACGCGGCATCTCTTCCTGCAGATGGGTCGCCACCTCGGCGTCCTGCATTTCCAGCGTCAGCTTCAGCTTCAAGAAGGTCGGACGGCCGTCGGGCGACTGAATGTTCATGACCATGTCGGGCAGGGTGTAGAAGGTGACGCCATCCGGCCCTTCAGAAATAACGCCCAGCGCAGGATCGGCCTCGCCTTCCTTGCCGCCGCCGTGACCGCCGCCTTCCTTCTTCTCTTCCTTTTTTTCGGCCTTATCAGCCTTCTCTTCTCCGTGGCCGGCTTCGGCCTCGGCGCCGTGCGCTTCGGCGGGCTTGGGCTTCAGCATGAAGAAGGCGGCCGCCCCCCCGCCGCCCAGCACCAACAGGGCGACCGGCGCGATGATGAACAACAGCGGGATTTTCTTCTTCTTGGGCGCGGCGGCGTCGCCCTCGGCGGCCTCGCCTTCGGTCACAGCCGGCAGATCGGCGTCGGCGTCGGCCGCAGGCGCACCCTTCTTCTTGCCGAACTTGAACATGCGCGCGCCCCAGAGACTCTCTCATGACGAGGATCGTCCGGTTTGGTTAACGCGACGTTTACAATGGGCAGGATTTGCCGGGTCAAAAGCGGCCCGATCCCGCTCAAACCCGCACTCCGCCTGAATTAACACTGTTGGCACGGCCGTTGCGAGAGGCTGAGGCGAAGGAGCACGCCTCTCGTGGAAAACGCCGCCTATATCGGACTGTCACGCCAGATGACGCTGCGTCGCGAACTGGACATCGTGGCCAACAACGTCGCCAACGCCAACACCACTGGCTTCAAGGTCGAGCAGCTGATGCTGAGCGCCGAGATCGGCCAGCGGGCGCGCAACGACTCGATCCGCCCGTCTGCCAGCTTCGTGCTGGACAATGGCGTCGGTCGCGACTTCGGCCAAGGCTCGATGCAGCAGACGGGCCGCTCGCTGGACTTCGCCATTTCCGGCGAGGGCGCCTTCTTCACCGTGCGGGACGGCGCCAACGGCGAGGCCTACACCCGCGACGGCGCCTTCACCCTGGACCCGGAGGGGCGTTTGACCACCAAACAGGGTCAGGCCGTCCTTGGCGGCGGCGCGGAGATCGTGCTGGACCCGGCGCTCGGCGCGCCCAGCGTCGGCGCCGACGGCACGATCACCCAGAACGGACAGGTCACCGGCCGGCTGTCGGTCGTGCGTTTCGATACGCTGGGCGTGCTCGAAAAGGGCGGCGACAGCCTCTACCGCAATAAGTCCAACGCCCAGCCGATCGAGGCCGCCGACGCCCAGGTTCATCAGGGCTCGCTGGAATCCTCCAACGTCAATCCGTTGATCGAAATCACCAATCTCGTCGAGATCAGCCGCGCCTACGAGAGCGTATCGCGCATGATCGACAACACCAACGACCTGAGCCGTCGCGCCGTCGAGCGCCTCGGCAAGGCCGCTTAAGGGAGCCCCTCAAGATGCGCGCACTTCGCACTGCAGCCTCGGGCATGGCCGCCCAACAGCTGAACGTGGAGGTCATCTCCAACAACATCGCCAACATGAACACGGTGGGCTTCAAGAAGCAGCGCGCCGAGTTCCAGGACCTGCTGTACCAGAACGTTGAACGCATGGGGGCTCAGTCCTCGGCCGCCGGCACCGTGGTTCCAACCGGCATCCAGATCGGCGCAGGCGTCAAGGCGGGGGCCGTCTACCGCGTCACCGAACAGGGCACGCCGCAGATGACCGGCAACCCCTATGACATGGCCATCGACGGCAAGGGCTATTTCCAGATCAGCCTGCCGTCTGGCGAAAAGGCCTACACCCGCGCCGGCAATCTGCAGGTCAATCCGGAAGGCCAGATGGTGACCGACGACGGCTATCCGCTGGAGCCGGCGATCACCATCCCGCAGGACGCGACCAAGGTGTCCATCTCCAAGACCGGCCTGGTGCAGGTGACCCAGGCCGGACAGCCCGCCCCGACCACGGTCGGGCAGATCGAACTGGCCAGCTTCTTCAACGAGGCCGGACTGGAAGCCATCGGCGACAACCTGCTGCTGGAGACCGCCGCGTCCGGCCCGGCGATCGTCGGCACGCCCGGCGACGCCGGTTATGGCCAGATCATGCAGAACTACACCGAGGCGTCGAACGTCGATGCGGTGGCGGAAATCAGCGCCCTGATCGTGGCCCAGCGCGCCTATGAAATGAACTCCAAGGTCATCAGCACCGCCGACCAGATGCTGTCCGTCGCCTCGCAAGTGAAGGGCTAGGGCCATGACCATGATCCGTTCACTGCTGCTCGCCGCCGCCGTCAGCGCCTTCGCCGGCGCCGCCCTCGCAAACCCGGTCGTGTTGCGCGCCAACCCCGTGGACGACGACGGCCGCGTCACCCTGGGCGACATTTTCGAGGGCGCGGGCGCTGCGGCCAATGTCGCCGTCGCCGAACGCGTCGGTCCCTCGGTCGTGCTGGACGCCGGTCAACTTCAGGCCCAAGCGCGTCAGGCGGGCTTGGACTGGAGCAATCCGAACGGGCTGCGCCGCGTCGCCGTGCGCCGTTCGGCCGGACCCGTTCAGACCGTGGCCGAAGCCGCGCCAACAGACGCCATCCAGACTGCACAACCTATCGCCCGCGCCGCCTATCGCCCCGGCGCCGCGCCGCAGGTCATCGCCCGCAACGATATGGTGCGCGTCACCTATCAGGTCGGCGGCGTGAACCTGGCCGTCATGGGCAAGGCCATGCGCAGCGCCGGTCTGGGCGAGCCGGTCGCCATCATGAACACCGCCTCCAACCGCGTCATCGATGCGGTCGCCTCCGGTCCCGGCCAGGCCATCGCCGGCCCCGGCGCCGACATGGCCCGCGCCAATCCCCAACAGTTCGCCGCCCGCTAGGGAATCCCAGTCATGCGTAAAGCCGTCCTGATCCTCGCCGCCCTCGCCCCGCTCGCTGCCTGCTCGACCGTCGCCGAAACGGTGCGCGGCCCGGAACTGGCCCCCATCGGCTATCCCGCCGCCCTGATCCCGGCGCAGCAAGCCTATCTGCCCGCGCGCGAGACCACGCCGGCCAGCGCCAACAGCCTGTGGCGCACGGGCGCCCGCACCTTTTTCGGCGACCAGCGCGCGCGTCATATCGGCGACATCCTGACGGTCAAGATCGACATTGACGATCGCGCCCAGACCCAGAACTCGACCCAGCGCTCCCGCTCCAACGAGATCAACGCCGGCGTCAGCAACCTGTTCGGCCTGGAAAGCAGCCTGGGCCGCGCCTTCCCCGGCGGCTTCGATCCGTCGAAGATGGTCGGCATGGAAGGCGATCTGAAGTCGTCAGGCAATGGTTCGGTCACCCGCGCCGAGAAGGTGTCGCTGACCATCGCCGCCGTCGTCACCGACGTCCTGGCCAACGGCAACCTGGTGATCCAGGGTCGGCAGGAAGTGCGCACCAACCGCGAGGTCCGCGAACTGACCGTCGCCGGCATCGTCCGCCCCGAGGACATCTCGTCCGCCAACGCCATCAACCACACCCAGATCGCCGAGGCGCGCATCTCCTACGGCGGTCGTGGCGACGTCAGCCGCGTCCAGGCCCCGCCCGTCGGTCAGGCGCTGGCTGAACGCTTCAGCCCGTTCTGACGCGCGCTGACCCTGCGAGTTGAACTGCTGACGAATAACCGCGTTCAAGGGAAATGCGGTCGTCCGATCTCTTGCGGTCACAGCCGCGTCTGACGACATTGAAGGCGACGCGACGCTGCGCGTCGTCGGCGGGGGCTGACACATGATGCTGATACTCTCCGCCCTGATGGCGGCCGCGATACAGACTGCGCCCGGCGCAGGCTGGACCTGGAGCCTGTACGAAGGCGAAGGGCCGATGGTGCTGGCCAACGACATCCCCGACACCGCCAGCCTGCGCGCCACGTTGCAATGCCTGCCGGGTTCGGGCGCGGTCTCGGTCGCGGTCTATGGCGCGGATGCGTCCGCCGGCTTTGCCCGCATCACCTCAGGCGGGTCGACGGCCACCAGCGAGGCCCGCGTCGGGCGTGGCGGCAAGCTGGAGACGGCGATCCCCGTCGATCACCCCGCCTTTTCCGCCTTCGTGTCGAACGGCCGGATGACGATCGCCGTCGGCGACGACGCTAGCACGATCACCGTCGAACGTCCGCACATGTCCAAGCTGCGTCGCTTCGCCGATCGCTGCGCCGGTTGAGGAACTCACGCATGCGTCTTCGATTGATATCAGCCTTGATCGCCGTCTCGGCCCTTGCGGCTTGCGCGACCCAGGCCCCGATGCCCGCAGTCGGCTCTGCGGCGACTGCATCGGCGCCCGCGCCCACGCCCGGTTACGACTGGTTCCTGAACACCGATGGACAGGAGGCCATGCTGGCCTATGGCGTCGCCAACAGCGACGATGTCAAACTGCGGCTCGCCTGCCAGATGGGGTCGAGCGCGCTGGAACTAACGGCCTCCAGCGACAAGCCGGGCCGCGAAATCTACCTGGAATCCGGCGGCGACACCGAGCGCTATCGCGCCGCATCTGAGCCGGCCGTCGTGCATGACGGCGAACTGCTGACGGCGCAGGCCAAGACCAAGGATCCGGTCTTCCAGCGCTTCCGCCGTCTGGGCTGGATCGCCGCCTGGGCTGACGACGAACGTCACGTCTACGCCGCCCATCCCGCCGCAAAGGTGCAAATCGAGCGGTTCTTCACCGTCTGCGGTTGACGCATCGGCTCTGCTCGGCTTGCGTGCCCCTCCTGACAGGAGGGGCGTCATGAAGATTTCTTATCTGGCTATCGCGGCCATGCTTGCGGCCGGATCGCCGATCATGGCCGTTGCGCAAACGCCACCTGCCGCCGTCGCCGCCTCGCCGGCCGACGCCGCGCTGAACGCCGTCATCGCCGACTACGAGACCTATCTGAAGTCGGTCGATCCGATCTCGGCCGGCGGAGAGGGCGATGTGGAGGCGATGGGCCGGGTGCCTGACCTGTCGCGAGAGTTCGAACTGGCCCAGCGCGCGCCGCTGGAAGGGTTCGTGCGGCGGCTGACGGCTATCGACCCGGCAAGTCTTTCCCACGCCGGCGGCATCAACCACGCCTTCCTGCTCTATACGCTCAACCGCAGCCTGGAAGGCCTGGACTACGACACCAGCCGTCTGGCGTTCGACTCCGAAGGCGGCCCTGGAACCTGGGCGCTCTATGTCGGCGGCAGCACGCGACTGAACTCGGTCGCGGAGGCCGAGGCCTATATCAAACGTATCCGGGGCTTCGGCCAAATCTACGCACAGACGACCGCCAACGCCCGGCGCGGCCTGGACACCGGCCTGGTGCAGGCGCGGTCCGTGACAGAAAGCGCCCTGACGCTGGCGCGAAACGACGTGGCGATCAAGCCGGACGCCGAGCCGCTGCTGAAACCCCTGTCGACCCTGCCCTCGACCGTGTCTCAGGCGGATAAGGATCGCCTGACCGCAGCGGCTACGACTGCGGTTTCGGAAGTGATCCTTCCGGCGCGCCGGGCCTGGCTGGCCTTCCTCGAGAGCGACTATCTGCCCAAGGCGCCGGTCGAGCCGGGCATCGGCAATCGGCCCGGCGGCAAGGCACTGTACGCCTATCTGGTGCGCGGCCACACGACGACCGACCTGACGCCGGATCAGATCCATCAGATCGGTCTGGACGAGGTCGCGCGCATCCGCGCCCGCATGGATGTGGAAATGAAGGCGTCGGGCTGGACCGGCGACTTCGCCGGCTTCCTGAACTTCCTGCGCACGGATCCTCAGTTCTATGCGACCAGCCGCGAGGCCCTGTTGCAGCAGGCGTCGGAAATGGCCAAGCGCGCGGACGGCGGCCTGCCGCCCCTGTTCGCCACCCTGCCCCGGCTGACCTACGACGTGCAGCCCGTGCCGCCGCAGATCGAGGAAAACTACACCACCGGCCGTTACAACGGCGGTTCTATGCAGAACGGCGTTTCGGCCCATTACATCGTCAACACGTCCAAGCTGGATCAGCGGCCGCTGTACGAGTTGCCCGCCCTGACCCTGCATGAGGCCGTTCCGGGCCACCACCTCCAGATCGCCTTGCAACAGGAGGCGCCCGGCCAACCGTATTTCCGTCGTCAGGCCAATGTCAGCGCCTATACCGAGGGCTGGGGCCTGTATGCCGAATATCTGGGCGAGGAGATGGGCTTCTATCGCACGCCTTACGAGCGGTTCGGCCGGCTGTCCTATGAGATGTGGCGCGCCTGCCGGCTGGTCGCGGACACTGGCCTGCACTGGATGGGATGGACCGAAGAACAGGCCCGCGCCTGTTTCCGCGACAACTCGGCCCTCGCGCCCCACAACATCGAGACCGAGCTTCAGCGCTACATCGGCTGGCCCGGCCAGGCCACGGCCTACAAGATCGGCGAAATCCGCCTGCGCGAAATCCGCGCGCGGGCCGAGCGAGAACTGGGGCCGCAATTCAACGTCCGCACCTTCCACGACGCCCTGCTGGTCGAAGGCCCGCTGCCGCTGGCGCTGCTGGACCAGCGGATGGACGCCTGGATCGCGGAGCAGAAGGCGAAATAGGCTGTGCGGCTTACGCCCAGTCCGGCTCCGGCAAACCCTTCGATCGCAGGAATTCCGGGTTGAACAGCTTGGACGCATAGCGCGAGCCGGGATCGCACAGGCAGGTGACGATGGTCTTGCCGGGCCCAAGCTCGCGCGCCAGCCGCGCCGCACCGGCGATATTCACCCCCGCCGATCCGCCCAACGACAGGCCTTCGTGCTTCACCAAGTCGAACAGGATCGGCAGGAACTCCGCGTCCTCGATCCGATAGGCGTAATCGGGTTTGAAGCCTTCCAGATTGCCGGTGATGCGCGCCAAGCCGATCCCCTCGGTGATCGACGATCCCTCGCCGGTCATCTCGCCCTTGGTGAACCAGTTGAACATGGCCGCGCCTGCTGGATCGGCCAGGGCGATAGTCACATCCGGCTTCTGTTCGCGCAGATAGGCGCCGACGCCGGCGATGGTCCCGCCCGAGCCGACGGCCGAGACGAAGGCGTCGACCTGACCGTTTGTCTGCGTCCAGATTTCGGGGCCGGTCGTGTTGTAGTGGGCCTCGCGGTTTGCGGTGTTGTCGAACTGATTGGCCCAGATGGCGCCAGCCTCTTCGCTGTCGTTCATCTCGGCGGCCAGACGCCCGGAATAGTGGACGAAGTGGTTCGGGCTGGAAAAGGGCGCGGCGTCGACCTCGACCAGCCGTGCGCCCAGCGAACGGATCGCGGATTTCTTCTCTTCCGACTGGGTGCGCGGAATGACGATGACGACCGGATGACCCAAGGCCGCCCCGACCAGGGCCAGGCCGATGCCGGTGTTGCCGGCCGTGCCCTCGACGATCGTCCCGCCGGGTTTCAGCGCGCCCGACGCCCGCGCGCCCTGCACGATCGACAGGGCCGCGCGATCCTTGATCGAACCGCCGGGATTCAGAAACTCGGCCTTGCCCAGGATTTCGCAGCCCGTCGCGTCGGACAGGCGGTTCAGGCGTACCAGCGGCGTATTGCCGATCAGGTCGATGACGGATGACGTAGCGGACAAGGTCAGGCTTTCAGGCGAAGGTCGAAACAGTACCGATCAGGCGGCGGCCTGGCGGCGCCCTAAGTGGATGCCGCACTCGACCTTGTCCATGCCCGACCAACGTCCGGCGCGGGTGTGTTCGCCGTCCTGGACCGCGCGGGTGCAGGGCCAGCAGCCGATGGATCGGTAGCCTTGTTCGACCAGCGGGTGGCGCGGCAGATCGTTCTCCTCCAGCCAGGCTTCAACGTCGTCGGCGTCCCAGTTCGCCAGGGGATTGATCCGCAGCACCCCGTCCAGCACCTCGAACGGCTTCAGCTTTGCCCGCGTCGCGGCCTGATAGCGTTTGCGCCCGGTGATGAGCGCATTGAACCCGGCCGTCGCCCGCGCCAGCGGCCGCACTTTCCGCAGGTCGCAGCAGGCGTCGGCGTCGGTCTTCCACAGGTCGTCGCGCGCATCCAACGTCGCCTTCTCGCCTGCATCCGGCGCGACCAGCCGCACGTCGGTCAGGCCCAGCGCCTTGGTCAGTTGGGTGCGATAGGACAGGGTCTGGAGGAAATGGTGGCCAGTCTCCAGAAAGACCACCGGCACGGTCTTGTCCTCGCCGGCGATGATGTCCAGCAATGCGGCGGACTCGGCCCCGAACGACGAGATGGCGCCGACCCGCAGGCCCAGCGCCGGATCCAGCGCCGCCTTCAGGATTTCGGACGCGTCCTTGCCCTCGGTCTTGCGGTTCAGCCGATCGGCCAGGGCGTCCAGATCGCGGTCGTTGGACACCGCACGCCGACGCTGCCAGATCGTCGGCGCAGGATCGGCCGCCGGCTGATAGGCGCCGCTGAACGCCCGGTCCATCCGGTCCCAGGCCGCCTTGTCCGCGCCCTCGGCCAGTTCCACCGCATCGAAGCCCGAACGCCGCAGGTGTCGCGCCTGATCCGGCAGGACCTTGCCCGCCGCGATCAGCCGCCCGGCGTAACCCCGCTCTCGCAACACCGCCGCCAGCGAGAAGCCGCGCCCGTCGCGGAAGGCGCCGAACTCCAGCACCAGCGTGTCTTCGCTCGCGGCGGCCGTCTCAACCTCCTCCAGCGGGGTCGTCACCGACAGGCGCAACCCGTTTTGTATGCCCTCAAACCGTTGCATCGAGCGTCTCATAGATGGCGTCGCGGAAGGGATCGGGTCCGACGCGGCGCACCGTGTCGATGAACCGCTCGCCGTCCGTGCGGATTTGCAGATAGCGGTCCAGAGTCCGCTGGATGGCGGGCGCGACCTCGTCTGCCGGCAGGCTCTTGCCGACAATATCGCCCAGCGCCGCCTGTTCGTCGGGCGAACCGCCAACGGTGATCTGATAGTATTCCTCGCCCTTTCGATCGACGCCCAGGACGCCGATGTGGCCGACGTGGTGGTGGCCGCAGGCGTTGATGCAGCCGCTCATGTTGATGCGGACCGGCCCCAGCGTCTCCTGATAGTCCATGTCCGCCACACGCTTGGACAGAGCCTGCGCCACCGGGATCGAGCGGGCGTTGGCCAGGCTGCAATAATCCAGGCCCGGGCAGGCGATCACGTCGGTCGCCAGATCGGCGTTGGCCGTCGCCAGCCCCGCCTCTCGCAGAGCTCGCCACAGAGTCGGCACGTCGTCCAGCTTCACATGGGGCAGGACCAGGTTTTGCTCATAGGCGGCGCGCAGTTCGTCGAACGAATAACGCAAGGCCAGATCCGCCACCGCGTCCATCTGGTCCGCCGTGATGTCGCCGGGCACGCCGCCGACCGGCTTTAGCGACACCACCACCGAGGCATAGCCCGGCTGACGGTGGCGGCGGACGTTGTTACGCGCGAACTGGGCGAAATCGGGATCGGCCAGCAGGGCGCGCTCGAACGGGGCGCTGGTCTTGGGCAGGGCTTCGAACGGCGGCGGGGCGAAATAGGCCTGGATGCGTGCGGCCTCGTCCTGCGGGATCTGCAAATCCTCGCGGCGCAGGGTGGCGTAGTGTTTGTCCACCTCCTCGCGGAAGGCGTCGATGCCCAGCGAGGCCACCAGGATCTTGATCCGCGCCTTGTGGATGTTGTCTCGCCGCCCCAGCAGGTTCCAGGCCCGCAGAATGGCGGTCAGATAGGCCAGCAGGTCCGCCGCCGGGACCGCCGCCGCGATCTCCTGACCGATATGGGGCAGACGCCCCTGCCCGCCGCCGACGAAGACGCGGAAAGCCGTGCCGCCGTCCTCGCCCTTCACGATCCGCAGGCCGACATCGTGGGTGCGGATCGCCGCCCGGTCCTTCTCGGCGCCGCTCACCGCGATCTTGAACTTGCGCGGCAGGAAACTGAACTCCGGGTGGATGGTCGACCACTGACGGATGATCTCGCACCAGGGACGCGGGTCCTCGATCTCGTCCTCGGCCGCGCCGGCCAAGACGTCGGTCGTGGTGTTGCGGATGCAGTTGCCCGAGGTCTGGATGGCGTGCATCTCGACATCGGCCAGATCGCTCAGGATCGCCGGCAAGTCGGTCAGGGCCGGCCAGTTGTACTGGATGTTGCACCGCGTGGTGAAGTGACCGTAACCCTTGTCGTAGGTCCGCGCGATATGGCCCAGCCGGCGCATCTGACGACTGCTCATCACGCCATAGGGAATGGCGACGCGCAGCATATAGGCGTGAAGTTGCAGATAGACGCCGTTCATCAGCCGCAGCGGCTTGAACTCATCTTCGGTCAGGGCGCCGGATGCGCGGCGCGTCACCTGGTCCGAAAATTCCTCAACCCGTTCGCGCACCAGGGCATGGTCGAATTCGTCATAGCGATACATCAGCCCACGCCTCCGACGACGTTGTGACCCACGGTCGGCCCGGCCGAGCGGATGCGTTCCTTCAGTCGATCGCGGCCTGACGGCGCGTGGTCCTGAACCTCGAACAGATAGGGGTTCACGAAGACGTCCGGCCGCCCAGCGACATCAGCCAGCACGACCTCGGCCGCCGTATCGTCCAGCACCGAAGCCTTATCGATGTGCTCGACCGGCTGGTTGTCGACGCCTGCATAGATGACGCGGCCGTCCGACAGGCGGTTTGCAGTGACGATCTTCACGCCGCGACCTCCGCTCGAACATCCAGTCGGGCCGCCGAGAAGGCCGCCGTCTCGCCGACGAACAACAGAGCCGGGCCGATCAGGTCGGCGCCGCGCACCAGGGCGCCCAGCCCGTCCAGTCGCCCGGTCAGAACCCGTTCGTCCGGTCGGCTGCCATTCTCGACGACGGCCACGGGGGTCGAGGGTGAGCGACCCGCCGCAATCAGGCGCGCAGCCGTCTCCTCGGCTCGGTCCGTGCCCATATAGATGGCCAGGGTGTGGTTCGTTCCGGCCAGCCGCGTCCAGTCGGCCTCGACGCCGCCCGGCTTGGCCTGGGCCGTCACAAAGGTCACCGCCTGGGCGTGGTCTCGGTGGGTCAGAGGGATGCCCGCCGAGGCCGCGCAGGCCAAGGCCGCCGTCACACCGGGCACCACGAAGACCGGCACGCCGGCCGCCCGCATGGCCTCCATCTCCTCGCCGCCGCGACCGAAGACGAAGGGATCGCCACCCTTCAGTCGCACGACCCGATGACCGGCGCGGGCCTCTTCGATCATCAGGGCCTCGATCTGGTCCTGAGGCACCGAATGCTCGCCACGCGCCTTGCCCACATACAGCCGCTTGGCGTCGCGCCGCGCCCGCTCCAGCACCGCATCCGGCACCAGTCGGTCGTGGATGATGACGTCGGCGTCTTGCAACACGCGCAACGCCTTCAGCGTCAGCAGTTCCGGGTCGCCCGGCCCGGCGCCGACGATATGGACGACGCCCTGTTCCGGCGCGGTGACGTTCAGCAGGCGCAGCATCTCGCGCCGCGCCTCGGCCGTCCGACCTTCCGCCGCCAGGGTCGCGGCCGGACCCCGGAACGCCTTTTCCCAGAACCTGCGGCGCGCCATGAAGTCCGGCACGCTGGCCTTGACCGTATCACGCAACTCGCGCGCCAGCCGCGCCACATTGGCCAGTCCGGCGGGCAGCACGCCCTCGATGGCCGTGCGGATATCCCGCGCCAGAATGGGCGCCGATCCGCCGGTCGCCACGCCGATCACGACCTCGTCGCGGTCGATCAGGGCCGGGGTCTGGAAATCGCTCAGATGCGGCTTGTCCACCACATTGACCTGAGCACCCGCCGCCCGTGCGAGATGGCCCAGCCGCGTCAGCTCGTCGGCATCGTCCAGCGCCATGAACACCAGCCGTGCGCCGGCGAGTTCGTCAGCCTCTGGCGCACGCAGCACCGGTTCCGGCGCCGTCAACGGCGTCTCGATCTTGGGGGGCGCGCCGTCGGGCGCGAACCATATCACCTCAGCGGGCGTATTCAGAAACAGTCGCAGCTTCGCCAGCGCCGGCTCGCCGCCGCCGATGATCACGATCTTTGCGGCCTCCAGCGGAATGGAGGCGAGGAATACACGCATCGTCTTGCTTTCAGGGCCGTCGGGAGAGGAAACAGGGACGACGGCAGGGCGCGAACCTTCGTCTTCCCCGCCCAGAGCCGCAAACCAGATTGCCTTTGTCTCGCTGATAGGATTTCTATCCGCGATGGCCCGTCCCCTGCTCCCGCTCAACGCCCTGCGCGCCTTCGAGGCCGCCGCGCGGCATCTGAACTTCTCGCGCGCCGCCGACGAACTGTCGGTGACGCCCGGCGCCGTCAGCCAGCAGATCCGCCTCTTGGAAGACATTGTCGGCGGACCGCTGTTCGTGCGCGAGGCGCGGGGCCTGCAACTGACCGATCTGGGCCGCTCGTCCGTGCCGCTGCTGCGCGAAGGGTTCGAGCGGCTGATGGACGCCTCGGCCCTGTTGCGCGAACCGCCGCGTCGCAAACAGGTGTCGATCAGCGTGGCGCCCGGCTTCGCCTCCAAATGGCTGATGCCGCGCATGGACGACTTTCACACCGCCCATCCCGAGATCGAACTGTGGATCTCGGCAGACATGGAGCCGGCGGACCTGAGCGAGGGCAAGGTCGATCTGGCCGTCCGTTACGGTCCCGGTGACTATCCCGGCCTGACGGTCGATCGGCTGATGACCGAGACGGTTCTGCCGGTCTGCGCCCCATCGCTGATGGATGGCGACAAGCCGATCCGCAAACCCGCCGACCTGATCGGACACACGCTGCTGCATGACATGTCCAACGACGGCGACCCCAGCCGCCCGGACTGGGCCATGTGGCTGAAGGCGCGCGGTATTCGTCACCCCGACCCGCGTCGCGGCTCGCGTTTCAACCAGTCGGGTCTGTTGATCGAGGCCGCCATATCGGGGCGCGGCGTAGCCCTGGCCAAACGCACCCTGGCCCAGGCGGACCTGGCGTCAGGGCGACTGGTCGCGCCCTTCCCTGACGGATCAGAAGCGGTCGGCTTCGCCTACTACGTCGTTCAGCCCCGCGACCGGCCGCCCTCGCCCAGCGCGACCGCCTTCGTCGGCTGGTTGAAGAAACAGGCCGTGGATCACGACAATACGATGGGCCAGCTCTAGGCCCGAAATTTAGGCTCTGACGGCCTGACTGGCGGACACGCCCAAGGCCTGAAGCGCGGCGGCGGTGATGTGTTCGGCATTCAGGCCGGCCTGGGCGTACATGGCCATCGGCGCATCCTGGTCCTGGAAGACGTCGGGCAGGTTCAGGGTGCGGATCTTCAGCCCGCCGTCCAATGCGCCCTTCTCGGCCAGCAGTTGGAGCACGAAGGCGCCGAAACCGCCCATGGCGCCCTCTTCAACCGTGATCAGAGCTTCATGCTCGCGCGCCAGACGCAGGATCAGATCGGCGTCCAGCGGCTTGGCGAAGCGGGCGTCGGCGACGGTGGCCGACACGCCCTTGGCGGCCAGCATATCCGCCGCCTTCAGCGATTCCTGCAGACGCGTGCCCAGGCTGAGGATGGCGACCGAAGTCCCCTCGCGCACGATCCGGCCCTTGCCGATCTCAAGCGGCGCGGCCAGTTCCGGGATCTCCACGCCCACGCCGTCGCCGCGCGGATAGCGGAAGGCGCTGGGCCGATCGTCGATGGCCAGGCTGGTCGAGATCATCGCCGCCAGTTCGGCCTCGTCGGCGGCGGCCATCAGCACCATGCCGGGCAGCGCGCCCATGAAGCCGATGTCGAACGATCCGGCGTGCGTCGCGCCGTCCGATCCGACAAGACCCGCCCGGTCCATGGCGAAGCGCACCGGCAGCGACTGGATCGCCACGTCGTGGACCACCTGGTCGTAACCGCGCTGAAGGAAGGTCGAATAGATGGCGCAGACTGGCTTCATGCCGTCCGCCGCCAGACCGGCCGCGAAGGTCACCGCGTGCTGCTCGGCGATGCCCACGTCATAGGTCCGCTCAGGGAAGGCCTGACCGAACAGGTCCAGCCCCGTGCCCGACGGCATGGCCGCCGTGATCGCCACGATCGACGGATCGACCTTGGCGTGTTTGATCAGCTCGGTGCCGAACACCTTGGTGTAGCTGGGGGCGTTGGAGATGGCCTTGGCCTGCTTGCCCGAAACCACGTCGAACTTGACGACCGCATGCAGTTTGTCGGCGCTGCTTTCGGCGGGGGCGTAGCCCTTGCCCTTCTGCGTCACGACGTGAACCAATACCGGACGGTCCTCGATGGCGGCCGCCTTCTTCAGGATCGGCACCAGATTGTCCATGTCGTGGCCGTCGATCGGACCGACGTAATAGAAGCCCAACTCTTCGAAGAAGGTGCCGCCGGTGACCATGCCGCGAGCGTATTCCTCGGCCTTCTTGGCCGCCTTGCGGAACGGGCGCGGCAGGTGCTGAGCCACAGTCTTGCCCAGGCGGCGGACGTTCTGATAGGCGCCGCCCGACACCAGGCCGGCGAGATAGGCGCTCATCCCGCCGACCGGCGGCGCGATCGACATATCGTTGTCGTTCAGGATGACCATCAGCTGGCCGCTGGTCGCCTCGGCGGCGTTGTTCATCGCTTCATAGGCCATGCCCGCAGACATGGAGCCGTCGCCGATGACGGCCACCACGCGGTTCTTCTCGCCCTTCTGGTCACGCGCGGCGGCGAAGCCCAGGGCGGCGCTGATGGAGGTCGAAGCGTGCGCCGCGCCAAACGGATCGTATTCGCTCTCGCTGCGCTTGGTGAAGCCCGACAGGCCGCCGCCCTGGCGCAGTGTACGGATGCGGTCGCGCCGCCCGGTCAGGATCTTATGCGGATAGCACTGATGACCGACGTCCCAGATCAGTATGTCCTTGGGCGTCTCAAACACATGGTGCAGCGCAGTGGTCAGCTCGACCACACCCAGACCCGCGCCAAGGTGGCCGCCGGTGACGGACACGGCGTCGATCGTTTCGGCCCGTACCTCCTGTGCCAGCTGTTTCAGCTGGGCGATATCGAAGTCCCGCGTGTCGGCGGGCGTCTTGACGGTGTCGAGTAGCGGGGTGTCGGGCATCAGCCGTAAAACCTTGGAAAGTCTGGTCGATCAACCCGCAGGTCGGTTCAACGTTTCGTATCAGGACCGGCGCTTTAGCACAAAGTCCACGCTGGCCCTGAGGATTTCGGCCTCGTCGCCGAACGGCTCCAGGTGCGACCGGGCCTGGTTTGCGAGATGCGCGACCCTTTGCCGCGCCGCCTCCAGACCCAGCAGGGTGACGAAGTTGGTTTTGCCAAGAGCCGCGTCCTTGCCCCCGGCGGCCTTGCCCATTTCTTCGGCCGAGCCTTCGGCGTCCAGCAGGTCGTCGACGATCTGATAGGCCAGACCGACATCGTGGGCGAAGCTGATCAGGGCGTGCTGCTGCGATGTCGAGGCGTCGGCGATGATCAGGGGAATTTCGAAGGCGTAGGCGAACAGGGCGCCGGTCTTCAGTCGCTGCATCCGCGCGACGCCGCCCAGGTCGTCGCGCACGCCCAGCAGATCGATCATCTGACCGCCCGCCATGCCGCGCGCGCCGGACGCCAGCGACAGCCGCGCCGCCAGTTCGCAGCGCACGGCCGCATCTTCGTGGGTGTCTTCGTGCAGGATGATGTCGAAGGCGGCCGTCTGCAGCGCATCGCCGGCCAGTACCGCCGTCGCCTCGTCATAGGCCCGGTGAACGGTCGGCCGCCCCCGGCGCACGTCGTCGTCGTCCATGCACGGCAGGTCGTCGTGAACCAGGCTGTAGGCGTGCACGCATTCCAGCGCGCAGGCGGCGCGCAATACCGACCGCTCATCGATGTCGAACAGGCGTGCGGCCTCCAACGCGAAGAACGGCCGCAAGCGTTTGCCAGGGCCCAGCGCCGCATAACGCATCGCCTCGGTCAGACGGGATTCGGGGCCCTCGGCGCGTGGCAGCAGTTCATCCAGCGCGACCGTGACCAGATCGGCGACCTCGGCCACGCGATCGATCACCGCCTGTTCCGGCGAGTTCGCGGCGATGACGCGGTTCACGAGAACCGGCTCCAGACCAGGATCGAAAACGATGCAGGGATCATTCGAAGGACGCCGCCTCGACGCCTTTGGCCTGACCGTCAGGGCCGACCACGATCTTTTCAACACGCAGTTGAGCCGCCTTCAGCCGCGCCTCGCAGTGGGCCTTCAGCTTGGCGCCCTCTTCATAGAGGGCGATCGATTCCTCCAGCGGCGCTTGGCCGGATTCCAGGCGAGACACGATGGTCTCCAGGCGCTTCAGGGCGTCTTCGAAGCTGAGATCGGCGGGGATGGCGGCGGCGGTATCGGTCATGGCGCGGACCCTAGAGGCGCGCGCGGGGCGCATCAACGTCAGAAGCGGCTATCGCTTCTCGTAGCGACGCTGCGACCAGTATTTGAAGCCCTGGTTCTGGACCAGTTTCCAGCCGTCGGCCTTCAGCGCGCGGCCGACCATGTGGTTGAAATAGCCGTGGGCGAAAACCAGCACGTCCTGCCCGCTTTCGGCGCGCGCAATCAACTTTTGCGCCGCCTGATCGGCTCGCGCCTCGGCCTGGGCGCGGGTTTCCTGGCCGCCGTGGTGATCGAAAGCGTGCCACCAGAAGCGCGACACCACGCCCCACCATTTGGGCGACAGCTTGATCCATTCCGGAATCGGCGGCGGCGGCAGGGGCGCCTCGATGAACATGACGTCAGCCATGACCTCGCGCCCGGCGGCGACCGCAGCGGCGGTTTCCTGAGCGCGCTGACGGGTCGAGGCGTAAATGGCCCCAGCGCCCTGCGCCGCCGCAACCAGTTCGGGCGGCGGCGTCTGACCGGCCAGCAGGCCGCCGATCTCATACTTCGCCCACCAGTCGCCGTACTGGCGCGCCGAAATCAGGCATTTGCGCGACAGGGCCGGCTCGCCGTGACGCGTCAGGATGATGGCGCCGGGACGAACAGCGACAAGCGCGCCGACAGATGGCGCGGCGTCAGGCGGGGACACGGACAGTTCGGTCGAATCGAGGGACAGGGCGGGGGCTGACATGACAAGCGGACGGGCCTTTGGTTTCAAGGCGTTAAGCGTCCTCAGTCCTCCCCGAGCGCAGCGACGTGGGCGACCGCAGAGCGGCCTAGCCCTTCAAGGTCGTAACCGCCCTCAAGCGCGGACACAACCTTGCCCGAACAGGTCCGACGCGCGACCTCCAGAATCGCGCGCGTCGCCCAGGCGAAATCCTCGGCTTCCAGCGACTGATGCGCCAGTGGATCGCGCCGGTGGGCGTCGAAACCGGCCGAGATCAGGATCAGGTCCGGCCGGAACGATTCCAGCGCCGGCATCAACCCGCCGGCGAAAGTCGCGCGCCAGTTCTCGCGCGCCGCATGGGGCGCCACCGGGGCGTTGACGATATTGCCGACGCCCGTCTCGGACGCCGCGCCCGTGCCGGGATAGAGCGGCATCTGGTGGATGGAGGCCAGGAACAGGCTGTCGTCGTCTTCGAACGCCGCCTGGGTGCCATTACCGTGGTGAACGTCGAAATCGACGACCGCCACCCGCGCCAACCCTTCGGCCTGAGCTGCTCGCGCCGCAACGGCGACGGAGGAGAAGAGGCAAAACCCCATCGCGCGGTCCGGCTCGGCGTGGTGGCCAGGCGGGCGCACGGCGGCGAAGGCGCGATCCATCTCGCCACGCGCCACGGCTCGCACCGCATCGATCGCCGCCCCCGCCGCCAGCCGCGCCGCCGGCACGCTGCCGGGTGACAGGACGGTGTCGGCATCCAGCTGGACCATGCCGGCGACCGGCGAGGCGTCCAGCAGGCGTGCGACATAGGCGGCGGGATGCACTCGCTCCAGATCCGCAACCTCGGCCTGGGTCGCGGCGCGCCGGTCGCGGGCCAAGCCTGCATCTTCCAGCGCGTCCAGCACAGCCTTCAGTCGCTCGGGACTTTCGGGATGGCCCGCGCCCGGGGTGTGGGACAACATGGACGGATGGGTGAAGATCGGCAGAGACATTGAAGCGACGATACGCCGGGCTTTCGGACTTGTCGCCCGTGACGCGCACCAAGGCGCGCGCTAGAGCCAAGGCATGACCGAGACCGTGATCCGCCCTGCCCGCCCCGAAGACGCCGCCGCCCTGGGCGCCCTGGGGCGCCAGACCTTCATCGACACCTTCGTCGAGGGGTTCGGCATCCCCTATCCCGAGGCGGACCTGAACGCGTTTCTGGACGCCAGTTTCGATCTGGAGCCGACGCTGAAGAAGTTGGCAGAGCCCGACTGCGCCTGGTGGGTGGCTGACCGGGACGGCGAACTGCTGGCCTTCGCCAACGCCGGCCCCAACGGCCTGCCCCACCCCGAGGCCCGACCATCGCACATGGAACTGCGCCGGCTCTATGTGTCAAAGGCGGCGCAAGGTCTGGGGCTGGGAACCCGACTGCTGAAGCTGTCTCTGGACTGGATGGAGACCCACACAGACGGACCGCTGTGGATCGGCGTCTGGAGCGGCAACGACAAGGCCCAGCGCCTCTACGCCGCCTACGGCTTCGAGAAGGCGGGCGAATACGACTATCCCGTCGGCGCCTGGCGCGACCACGAGTTCATCTTGCGGCGCGACTGATCCGGGTTCACATCCCTCTCATGCTCCTGCCCTTCTTCACCGCGCTGCGCGACGCCAAGGTTCCGGTGTCGATGAAGGAATGGCTCCATCTGATGGAGGCCATGGATCGCGACGTGGCGGGGCGCGAGATCGAGGCCTTTTATCACCTGTCGCGCGCGGTCCTGGTCAAGGACGAGAAACACTATGATCGGTTCGATCAGGTATTCGGCACGGTATTCAAGGGCGTCGAGTCGGTCGGAACGGGCGAAGACCCGACCACCGACATTCCCGAGGACTGGCTGCGGCTGCTGAACGAAAAATATCTGACCGACGAGGAGAAGGCTCAGATCGAGGCTCTGGGCGGATTCGACAAGCTGATGGAGACGCTGAGGCAGCGTCTGGAAGAGCAGAAGGAGCGTCACTCCGGCGGCTCAAAGTGGATCGGCACGGGCGGGACCAGCCCCTTCGGACACGGCGGCTATAATCCCGAAGGCGTTCGCATCGGCGGTCCGGGCAAGCATGGCCGGGCGGTCAAGGTGTGGGAGAAGCGCGAGTTCAAGAACCTGGACGACACGGTCGAGTTGGGCACCCGCAACATCAAGGTGGCGCTGCGTCGTCTGCGCCGTTTCGCCCGACAGGGCGCGCCGGACGAACTGGATATCGACGGCACCATCGACGGCACCGCGCGTCAGGGCTGGCTGGACATCCAGATGCGGCCCGAGCGACGCAATACGATCAAGGTGCTGCTGTTCCTGGACATTGGCGGTTCGATGGACGGTCATATCAAGCTGGTCGAGGAGTTGTTCTCGGCGGCCAAGACCGAGTTCAAGAACTTGGAGTTCTTCTACTTCCACAACTGCCTGTACGAAGGCGTCTGGAAGGACAATCGTCGTCGGCACACCGAGCGTATCCCGACGTGGGATCTGCTGCACAAATACCCTGGCGACTGGCGCGCCATCTTCGTCGGCGATGCGACGATGAGCCCTTATGAGATCACCATGCCCGGCGGCTCCGTCGAGCACTGGAACGAGGAGGCCGGCGCCGTCTGGATGAAGCGGGCGCGCCAGCAGTGGGAGAAGTCGGTCTGGCTCAACCCCGTTCAGGAGCGGTACTGGGACTACACCGCCTCCGTCGGCCTGTTGCGTGAGGTAATGGAGCAGCGAATGTTCCCGCTGACCCTCGAAGGCCTCGACAAGGCGATGCGCGCCCTGACAAGGTAGAGGACGTTCGGGCGAACCGCCTGAACCTTTACGAAGGGTCCGACCATGATCGCCGCCGCCTTCGCCTTGCTGATCCTCCAACAGACTACGCCGACCGTCGTGTGGAATGCGCCCGCGCCGGAGGCGGTCGTCGAAACGCCAGCGCCGCCGCCCGAGCACGATGTGCCTGCCTGGGGCCTGGCCGATCCCTTCGGCTTCGAGCGCGCACGGTGCAGCCCGCTGGTGCGCGGCCGGAAGTCCATGGCCGAATGCCAGACCGAGGTGCGCGAACAGCTGGCCATCGCCATGGGACCGGACCTGCCGGAAGCTCTACGCCCCAGCGGCATGGCCGGCGACTGCCAGATGATCCGGGCCAGCGCCGCGGGCTCGGACTATGCGGTCCAGTGCGGCCCGCAGTCACGCACGGCGGCCGCGCCCTCGAGCCTGCGCGAAATGGATTGTCGTCCGCGTCCGGTGGAGGGCGGGTTCAGCTCTGAGTGTCGCCCGGTCGATGGCGCCGACAAGAAGGGGCTGTCGCTGACCCTGTGGGGCGACAAGGATTGATCGAAACAGAAAAGCGCCGCCCGCTTTCGTGGACGGCGCTTCGCATCTTCGCGCATTTCTAGTGAGGCTTAGGCCTTATCGCGCAGGCTGTCCTTGGCCCCGCCGACGGCATTCTGAACCTTGCCTTCGACCTGATCGGCCTTGCCTTCGGCTTGCAGCTTGGTGTCGCCGGTCAGCTTGCCGACGCCTTCCTTGATCTTGCCGCCGATGTTCTTGGCGGCGCCTTCGATACGGTCATGATCAGCCATGGAAATCTCCTGTTTTCATCGCCGCGACATGGCGTTGCGGTTCGGAAAATAAACGACTTCGCTAATGGCCCGTTCCGTAAGGCTCAGCTTGGACGGCGCAGCCAGACGGCGACAGCCCAGGCGTGGGAATCGTGTCGCAAGCGCGAGATGGCGAAGGTCGGATCAAGCCAGACCAGCGTGTGATCGTCCTCACATTTCGCATCGGGATTTTCCGCCGCCACGGTCGCCGTCCAGAAGCCCCCGACGTTATTCACCGGCTCGCGCGTGGACCGCACGAAATATTGGCTGGCCTCGGCGATGCGGTTCAGCGGCGTGACCGTCAGGCCGGTTTCCTCGATAAATTCGCGGATCAGGGCCTGGACCTCGGTTTCTTCCAAATCCACGCCGCCGCCAGGCAGGTCGAAATAGGGACCTGTCTCGCGCTCGACGCGCACACAGGCGATCAGGCCGTCGCGCTCGACGATGCCGAACGCGGTGGCGCGGTGACGATAATCCGAAGCGGGTTTGCGAACGCCGAACTGCAACATGACGACAACCGACCCTAGAGGTCGAACGACAACCTGGCGCGCACGCCCTTGTGGGCGCCGTCGAACTCGACCGCCGACCGCAGGCCGGACGCCATTGCGGAGATGATCTTGGCGCCCAGACCGGTGCCCTTGGGCGTGCCGTCGCCCATACCGGGACCGTCGTCCTCGACCGTCAGCATCACGCGATGCTCGCTCTCGCGGCGCATATGAATGCGAATCTCGCCCCCCTGCCCGGGGGCATAGGCATATTTGACCGCGTTGGTGACCAGCTCGGTGACGATGACGCCGATCGACACGGCCTGGTCGGTCGTGACCGACAACGGCTCGGCGTCCAGCGTCAGTTTGGGCGATCCTTCGTCCGGTCCGATGGACTTGGACAGTTCGTCCATCAGCCCGACCAGATATTCGTCCATCGCCACGTGGCTCATGTCGCCGGACGTGTAGAGGCGGCGGTGAACATGGGCGACGGCCTCGATCCTCGCCTGCGATTCGCGCAACGCGTCCTTGGCCCCCTGATCGGTGACGTGGCGCATCTGCAAGGACATGAAGCTGGACACCAGTTGCAGCGAGTTGCCGACCCGGTGGTTGACCTCGCGCAGCATCGCCTCGGCCCGATCCCGCGCCAGGCGGATTTCTTCCTGCGCCAGTTGATTCTCGCGCTCTAGTCGACGGCGCGACAGGGCGTCCTCGAGCGCCGAACGCAACAGGGAGGTGAAGTCCTCCGTCACATCCTTGATGACATAGTCCGCCGCGCCCGCGCGAAGGGCCGCGACGGCGATCCGACCATCCTGCGCGCCCGTCACATAGACGACCGGAGGCGGCGTGGTCAGGGCCAGGATATCCGGCAGGACGTCCAGCCCATCTCGCGTCGGCATGTAATGATCCAGCGCACAGATGTCGTACTCGCTCTGCTGCAACAGCTCCAGACCCGCATCGCCGTCTGGCGCGCAGGTGACGGCGTAGCCGTGACGCCCCAGCTCCTTTTCGACCAGCCGGGACAGACCCCGATCGTCGTCGATGTAGAGCAGGCGGATGGGCTGGGACGCGTCGATCGTCAGATCTCCGGCGCCTGGATCACCGACAGGAACAGGCCCAGCTGACGGATGGCGCCGGCGAAGGATTCATAGTCCACCGGCTTGGTGATGTAGACGTTGCACCCCAGGTCATAGCAGCGCTGGATTTCGACCTTGTCGTCGGTCGTCGTCAGCACCACCACCGGCGCGCGGCGAAGGCGCTCGTTGGCCTTCACCTTTTCCAGAATGTCCGTGCCCGACATATCCGGCAGGTTGAGGTCCAGCAGGATCAGCAGCGGACCATTGGTCAGGATTTCATCGCTGAACAAATAATCGAGCGCCGAACCGCCGTCATCGAAATGCTTGATCTCGTTGTTGATGTTGGCCCGGCGGATGTTCTTTTCGATCAGTTTGGCGTGGCCGTGGTCGTCTTCGACCATGATGATTTTGACGGGTTGCGTCACAGCGCGCCTCCGGGTTCAGACAGGATCAGTCGTTTGGGGAATTTGAGCAGGAAAGTCGAGCCTTTACCCAGCTCGGACTCCACGTCGATCGTGCCGCCTAGGCGGCGCACGCTGTTTCTGACGAACGCCAGCCCCAAACCTTCGCCCGAACGGTCCTGTTTTCCGGAACGACGGAACAGTTCGAAGATCCGCTCGTGGTCGCGCGGCGCGATGCCCCGACCGTTGTCCACGATCCGGTAGACTACCCAGCCGCCCGGCACGTCCTCGCCCGATACGACGATCTCGCCCGGTCGGTCGTGATCCAGATATTTGACGGCGTTGTCGATCAGATTGCCGACGATCTGCTCCATCGAAATCCGGTCGCTCTCGATCTCCGGCAGCGACTGCACCTCGATGCGCGCGCCAGAGGCTTCGGTCTGGTGGTGAACGCTGTTGGCGATGTTCTGGGCCATCGTCGTCATATCCAGCGGCTCTGGAAGCAGGTTGCGACGACCTTCGCGCGACAGCTTCAGGATGGCGTTAATCAGCCGGTCCATCTTCTCGGTCGAGGCGCGGATGAAGCCGATGGCTTCGGGCATTTCCTCGCGCACGGCGGTGACGATCTCGGGATCGACCACGCGCGTCTTTTCCGCCTCATAGATCGCCTTGTCGACGATCTTGCCCGCCTGCTCCAGTTCGGAGGTGTAGCCCATCACGTTGACCAGCGGCGCGCGCAGGTCGTGGCTGACGATATAGGCGAAGCGCTGGATTTCCTCGTTCGCGCGCATCAGGTCGCCGGTGCGTTCGCGAACCTTGTCCTCCAGGCTGGCGTTGGCGGCGTCGAGCGTCGCGCGAGCCGCCTGAATCTCGGCCACGTAACGCCGCACAAGCCAAGCCGACAGCAAGGCCAGAACGATGACCAGAAGCCCCGCGATGGCGTTCATGACCACCGTCAAAACACCAGACCGTTCCGACGCGATGCGTCGGTCTTCGATCCGCTTGGATTTCAGGGCGTCGAACGTGTCCACAGCCGCGCGCAGTTCGTCCATGTAGCGCTTGCCCTCGCCCGAGCGCACGGCCTGGATCGACTGACCGATCCGTCCCTGCTGAGCCAGCGACACGGTGCGCTCCATCTCCGCCCATTTGCGATCGGCGAGGCGATGAATGGGGTCGACGGTCGACTTCAGGGTCGGGTCGAGCGCCGCCCCCTCATCCAGGAAGGCCAACGCCGGCGCCATGTCCGCCCGCGCGCTTCGATAGGGTTCGAGAAAGTCGCTGCGTCCGGTCAGCAGAAAACCCCGCTGGGCCGTCTCGGCGTTCAGCATGGCGATCAAGGTGGTGCGCGCCGCCCGGCGCATCTGCTGAGCGTGTTCGATGCTCTGATTCACTGACGCCGTGCGCTGGATCATCACGAACGTCGTCGCATTGACCAGGATCAGCAGCCCGAACACCAGGACCAGCATCGCCGACATGGACCGGGCCAACGACGGCGTACGCATGAAGTCGCGCAGGCGCGACCATTGGGATCGGAGGTTCGGACTCATGACGGCGGAGCTTTAGCGGGGCGCGTCGTCGCGTCAAACGCCAAACTGCCAAGTCGGCGGGATCAGACCTGACCCAGGGTCCGCAGCCGGGCCTTGGGATGGATCTCGTTCTGGCTCATCACGACGGTCTGGCCGCGGAAACGTTCGATGATCGATCGCACATAGGGCCGCGTCATCGGGCCGGTCAGCAGCACTGGATTCTCACCCGTCATGGCGATCCGCTCGAAGGTGTCGCGCACGGCGCGGATGAAGTCCTGGAGGCGGGACGGCGCCATGGCCAGCTGCTTGTCCTCGCCATTGCCGATCAAGCTTTCGGCGAAGGCGTTTTCCCATTCCGGCGACAGGGTGACGATAGGCAGGGCCCCTTCGGCGTCCTTATTCTGCCAGCACAGTTGCCGGCCCAGGCGCGCACGAACGTGTTCGACCAGGGTCGTGACGCTGGAGCTGTGCGGCGCAGCCTCGGCCAGGCCTTCCAGGATCGCCGGCAGGTCGCGGATCGACACCTTCTCGCGCAGGAGAGACTGCAACACCCGTTGCAGCGTCGTGACGGTGACCACGCTGGGCACCAGTTCCTCGACCAGCTTCTTCTCTTCGGCGCCCAGTTCCTTCAGCAGCTTCTGCACCTCTGCGTAGGATAGCAGATCGGCCATATTGTCTTTCAGGATCTCGGTTAGATGGGTCGTCAGCACCGTCGACGGATCGACCAGCGTATAGCCCCGGAACGTCGCCTCCTCGCGCAGACCTTCCTCGATCCAGGTCGCCGGCAGGCCGAAGGCGGGTTCGCGCATATGCTCGCCCGGAAGCTCGACCTGACGACCGGCCGGATCCATCGCCATCAGGTGGCCCAGCCGCACCTCGCCCGCGCCCGTCTCCATCTCCTTGATGCGAATGGCGTAGCCCTGGGTCGGCAGGCGCATGTTGTCGAGGATGCGCACCTGGGGAATGACGAAGCCGTATTCCTGGGCCAGCGATCGGCGCAGGGCGCGGATTTGGTCGGTCAGGCGGCGGCCCTCCAGATCGTTGATCAGGCTGAGAAGCGAATAGCCGAGTTCGATCTTCACCTCGTCGATGGTGAGCACATTGGCGATGGGCTCTTCGACATCTTCCTTGGGTTTTGCGGCCGCGGCCGCCGCCGCGACCTCCGCCTCTGTCGGCTGAGGCTTCAGGCGATTGCGACCCAGCCGCCAGGCCATGAAGCCCGATCCGATGGCCAGGGCCGCGAACGGGATCAGCGGCATCCCGGGGATCAGGCCGATCAGACCGGCGGCGCCCGACACCACGCCCAGCGACACGGGATTGGTCGCCAGCTGGGTGACCATGGCCTTGTCCGCCGTGCCCTCGACGCCCGCCTTGGACACCAGGAAACCCGCGGCGATCGAGATGATGATAGCCGGCACCTGCGTCACCAGACCGTCGCCGATGGTCAGTTGCACATAGGTGTTGGCGGCCTCCATCGCCGGCATGCCGTGTTGCAGCGTGCCGATCAGTATGCCGCCGATGGCGTTGATGAAGGTGATGATCAGCCCGGCGACGGCGTCGCCGCGCACGAACTTGGAGGCGCCGTCCATGGCGCCGAAGAAGGTCGATTCCTGCTCCAGCTCCTTGCGACGCAGCTTGGCCTGGTCCTCGGTGATCAGGCCCGACGACAGATCGGCGTCGATGGCCATCTGCTTGCCCGGCATGGAGTCCAGGGTGAAGCGGGCGGACACTTCAGCAATCCGGGTCGAGCCCTTGGTGATGACGACGAAGTTCACCACCAGAATGATCGCAAAGATGATCACCCCGATGATGAAGTTGCCGCCCATCATCAGCTGGCCGAAGGCGTTGATGACCTGACCCGCCGCATCGTGGCCTTCCTGGCCGTGGGTCAGGATCAGGCGTGTCGAGGCCAGGTTCAGACCGAGACGGAACAGGGTCGAGACCAGCAACACCGTCGGGAAGATGGCAAAGTCCAGAGGCCGCTTCATCATCACGGCGGTCATCAGGATCAGCACGCTGGACACCAGCGAGAAGGCCAGCAGCAGATCCAGCAGAAACTTGGGCACCGGCAGGATCAGCAGCATGATCACGCCGATCACGCCCACCGCCATCAGCACTTCGCCGCGGTTCAGCCAGCCGATCACGTCGCGTCCCGTCGGGCGCGCCATGCCGTCCTTCATCAGGATCGGCGCATCAGCCAAGACCCAAGACCTTCAGTGCGCGACGAGTCGCCTCGACGATCACGGCCGCATTGGCGTCGTCCGACGTCGCCCCGGTCGCATGGTAATAGGCGGCGACGATCACGGGTTGGCCGTTCGGCGGATACAATAGGCCGATGTCATTGGTCGGCCCATAGCCCCCTGTCCCCGTCTTGTGCGCCACCCGCCAATCCGCAGGCGCCCCAGCCCTAAGACGATTCTGACCCGTGGGCGTATCGGTCATCCACTGCAGCAACAGGTCGCGTGACGCCGCGGTCAGGGGCGAGGCCGGATCAAGGAACAGTCGTTGGAGATTGGCGACCGACTGGGACGGCAGGATCGTGTCCTTATCGCCGTTCATACGATTCATCTCCGGTTCGAAGCGGTCCGAGCGAGTGCTGTCGTCGCCGATGCCGCGATAGAAGGTCTGCATCGCCGACGGCCCGCCCATGGCCTTCAGCAACAGATTGGCGGCGGGGTTGTCGCTGACCTCCACCGCGCCCTTCATCAACTGCTCGACCGTCAGGCTGGCGCCGACGGCGGGCTCTGTGACCGGGGCATGATTGATCATGTCCGCCGCGGTGATGGGAATGCGACGATCCAGTCGCTCCTGTCCCGCCTGCACTCGCAGGAAGGTCGCGGCGGCCAGATACATCTTAAAGGTCGAGCAATAGACGAAGCGTTCGTCGCCGCGCCAACCAAGCTTACGGCCCGTCGCCGCGTCCTGAACGACGAAGCCGAGACGGCCGCCATTGCGCGCTTCCAGGTCGGACAGGTCAATGACCTCGTCTGACACAGAGGCGGGCGCCGCAGGGCGTGATTCCGCGCGCGGCGAACAGCCGACCGCGCTCAAGGCGGCCAGCCCCGTCAGGACGCGTCGGCGCTCCACGGGTGCGCGCATGGGTTCAGGCCGCGTAGCCCGATGCGGAGACGCCGCTCATCGGCGCCGGAATGGCCGTGCCCTCGTCGGCGTATTCGTTCAGCTTGTTGCGCAGGGTGCGGATCGAGATGCCCAGGATATTAGCTGCGTGGGTGCGGTTGCCCAGGCAGTGGGTCAGGGTGTCCAGGATAAGCGTCTTTTCCATCGCCGCCACGGTCTGACCCACGAAGCTGCGGGTCACGGCGTCGGCCGCCTGGGCGGCGCGGGCGGCCACCCCGGCTTGCGGCGCCTCATAGGCCTGTCCCGCCATCATGCCCGCGCCCATGCCGCCCAGCGGCTGACCGTCCGGCAAACGGATGGCGTCGACGTCGATCTCGGGGCCGGTGGCCAGCAGCACCGCGCGGTGCATCGCGTTTTCCAGCTCACGAACGTTGCCCGGCCAGCGATGGGCCGAAATGGCCTGACGCGCGGCGGCCGAGATCGGACGCACCGGCACACCGTTGGCGGCGGCGTATTTCTTGATGAAGTGGTCGGCCAGAACCACGATGTCGCCGGGCCGCTCGCGCAAGGACGGCAGGCGCAGGTTCACCACGTTCAGGCGATACAGCAGGTCCTCGCGGAATGTGCCTTCCGCCACGGCCTTGGCCAGATCGCGGTTCGAGGTGGCGATGATGCGGATGTTGACCGAGACCGGCTTGGAGCCGCCGACGCGGTCGATGACGCGCTCCTGGATGGCGCGCAGCAGCTTGGCCTGAAGCCGGGCGTCCATCTCGGAGATTTCGTCTAGCAGAAGCGTGCCGCCGTCGGCCTCCTCGAACTTGCCGATGCGGCGCGCGACGGCGCCGGTGAAGGCGCCCTTCTCGTGGCCGAACAGTTCGGATTCCAGCAGATTGTCGGGAATGGCGGCGCAGTTGACGCTGATGAAGGGGCGCTCGGACCGGCGCGAATGCTCGTGCAGATACCGCGCCATCACCTCCTTGCCGACGCCGCTTTCGCCGGTGATCAGGATCGAGGCTTCCGAGCGCGCGACCTGGTCGGCCAGTTGCAGCACCGCCTTCATCGACGGGTCGGCCGAGATCATCGGCTTTTCGTCGTCGGCGACGGCCGACAGGACGGCGGCGATCAGTTCGGCGTCGGGCGGAAGCGGAATGAACTCCTTGGCGCCAGCCTTGATGGCGGCGGCCGCCTCTCGCGCATCGGCGTCGACGCCGAAGGCCACGACCGGAATGGTGATCCGCTCGGCCTCGTTGGCGGCGATCAGGGCGGCGATGTCCAGCTGATAGTCGACCATCAGCAGGTCGGCGCCCTGCCCCCGGCGCAGTTGCTCGGTCGCCTGGTCGGCGCGCTCGACGTGATTGACCTTGGCGCCGTGCGCCATGGCCATCTTCACCGCCGAAGCGAGCTGGCCGCTCAGTCTGCCTACCACCAGAAGACGCATCGTTCTTCTCCTCTAATCTCTAAAGCCGGTCGCCAATCAGGCGCCCGAGTCCTCGGTCTTGATGATTTCCGTCATGGTCACGCCCAGCCGGTCGTCGACGACGACGACCTCGCCGCGCGCGATCAGGCGGTTGTTGACGAAGATGTCGATCGCCTCGCCGACCTTGCGATCCAGCTCCAGCACCGAGCCCTTGTTCAGCTTCAGCAGCTGGGCCACCGACATGTGGGACTTGCCCAGAACCGCCGAGATGTTGACCGGCACGTCGAAGACGGTAGCCAGGTCGGCGGCGCTCTTCTCGCCGCCGTCGTCCAAGGGCGGCAGGCCCGAAAGGCCGGAGAATTCCTCCAGCGCCAGGTCGTCGGATGCCATCAGAACATGCTCCTTTCGACGGGAAGGGTTTCGGCGTGTCCGGCCTCGGCGGCCAGGGCGGCGGTCAGGGCCTCGGCGACACGCTCGGCCGAACCTTGCGGATCGTGATCGGCGCGCCCGTCGGCCCATTCCAACTGGAAGGCGGCCTGAGCCATGCCCGGTTCATCGCGGAAGGCGACCACGCCGGTAAAGCCGCTGTCGGCGCAGGCGCGCTCGATCAGGCCGCGCGCCTCGTCATCCAGGCCGGAGGCGCGAACGACCAGACGCGGCGAGGCGTCGATCTCCTGCGCCAACAGTTCCAAAGCAGCTTTCAGCGGCGCATGCGGAAACCGGTCTAGAGCGGCCCCGGCGATGGTGCGCGCAGCAGCCAGGGCCAGGTCAGCGGCCTGTTCGCGGTGCGCCTGGGCCACAGCTTTCAGGGTCGGGATGGCCGAGGCGACAGCCTGGGCGATGTTGCTCAGGGCCATGGCGCGGATGTTTTCGACCTCGCTGAGCGCCTGTTCGCGCGCTTCCAGACGCCCTTGCGCGACCAGGGCCTCGACCTCGGCCGGCAGATAGGAGCGTTTGGCCGGCGTCCAGGCGCCGGGACGCACGACCGTGCCGTCCGCGTCGAACTCTGTGTCGAAGGCGAAGAGGCGCCGGATTTCAGGAGACTGGGTCATGTCAGTAGATCAACTCGTCGTCGGCGCCCTGACCGGCCAGCATGATGTCGCCTTTGGCGGCCAGATCCTTGGCGACCTGGACCATGGCCATCTGGGCGGCGTCCACGTCCTTCAGACGCACCGGCCCCATCGACTCCATGTCCTCGCGCATGATCTTGGACGCGCGTTCGGACATGTTGGAGAAGAACATCTCGCGCAGACCTTCGGATGCGCCCTTCATCGCCAGGCCCAGCGAATCCTTGTCCACGGCGCGCAGCAGGGTCTGCACCCCGCCCGGATCCAGCTTGGACAGGTCTTCGAAGACGAACATCAGGGCGCGGATGCGTTCGGCCGATTCACGATTGCGCTCTTCCAGGGCGCCGATGAAGCGGGCCTCAGTCTGGCGGTCGAAGCTGTTGAAGATGTCCGCCATCATCTCGTGGCTGTCGCGCTTGGAGGTCCGCGCCAGGTTGGACATGAACTCGGTGCGCAGCGTGGCCTCAATCTTGTCCAGGATCTCGCGCTGCACGGGCTCCATGCGCAGCATCCGCTGAACGCATTCCAGGGCGAAGTCTTCCGGTAGGCTGGTCAGGACGCGGGCGGCGTGGTCCGAGCGCACCTTGGACAGGATCACGGCGACGGTCTGGGGGTATTCGTTCTTCAGATAGTTGGCGAGAACGGCCTCGTTCACATTGCCCAGCTTGTCCCACATGGTGCGACCGGCCGGACCCCGGATTTCCTCCATCAGGCCGTCGACGCGATCCTTGGGCAGGAAGGCGGCCAGCAGCTTTTGCGTCTGCTCGTAGCTGCCCATGACCGAGCCCGAACCGGACAGGCCCGAGACGAACTCGATCATCAGGGCCTCGACGGCCTCGGCGCTGACGTTGCCCAGGGTCGCCATGGCCTGGGAGATTTCCTTGACCTCGTCGTCGTCCAGCCGCTCCCACAGGGCGGTATGTTCTTCGCCCAGCGCCAGCAGGATGACGGCGGCCTTCTCCGGTCCCGACAGCTTGTTGGGATCGTCGATCGAGGCCTTCTTGTTGACCAGCTTCGCCATCAGCCTTCGGCCACCCAGGATCGCAGAATGCCGGCCGCGTCATCGGGATGCGACTGAACGAAGTCGGCGACCTTCTTGACCGACGACGCCTTCACCTGACCCTCGATGCGGGCGATGTCGATCTTCTGTTCCATCTCGCTGGGCGCCGGCAGCTGAACCAGCTGAGGCTGGCCGTCCGGGCCGATCACCGTGGTCGCCACGGTCGTGACCGGCACGCCGTTGGCGCCCGCCAGCGTCGGCAGATTGCCCCCGCCGCCCGCCGCCGTCTTCAGCAGAGGACGCAGCACGAAGAAGATCAGCAGCAGGGCGACGACCGTCAGAATGCCCAGCTCGACGAAACGCATGATGTCGTTCTTGGAGAAGTCCAGCAGCGACGACTTGCCGTCCAGACCGCCCTCGATGCCGGTGTCGTGGTTGAAGCGGACGTTGATGACCTCGATCTTGTCGCCGCGTGCCTCGTCGATGCCGGCGGCGGCCGCGACCAGCGACTTGATCTGGGCGATCTCCTCGGCCGTGCGCGGCGCATAGGTCGGCTCGCCCTTGCCGTCCTTGGCCGGCGTCCATTTGCCGTCGACCGCGACGGCGACGGCCAGTTTCTTCACCTCGCCCGGCTCCTTGGTCGTGGTCGTGGTGGTCTTGGAGATTTCGTAGTTGGTCGTCTCGGCGTTTTCCGAGTTAGTCGAACCAGCCGGCGTCGCGCCGGGCGCAGCCCCGCCAGGAATGTTGTTCGTCGCGGTCACGCCGCCGTCGGGCTGGGCGCTGTTGTCTGCGGATTGCGAGCCGTTGGTCGTGGTCGAGCGAACGACCTGACCATCGGGATCGAACTTTTCTTCCTGGGTCGTGGCGCGGCTCTGGTCGATGTCGGCCGTCACCTGGACACGGGCGGCGCCGGCGCCGACGACGCCTTCGACGATGTCCTTGATGCGGGCCTGAAGCTGGCTCTCGGTATTGCCCTTGGCCTCGGCGGCGGAGGCCGAGGTGAAGGTTCCGTCGTCGCTGCCGGCCGCCAGGGTGCGGTTCGTCTGGTCCGCCACGGTGACGCGGTCGGGCTTCAGGTTCGGCACGGACGAGGCCACCAGGTTGCGGATCGCCCGCACCTGATCGCTCGTCAGGTCACGCCCGCCCAGGCCCACCAGAACGGCGGCGGTCGGTTCGCCGGCGGCCGAGGTGAACATCTCGCGGCGCGGCATGGTGATGTGGACGCGGGCGGCCGTGATGCCGCGCATGGACATGATGGTGCGCGACAGTTCGCCCTGCAGGGCGCGCTGTTCGTTCAACTGCTGCTGGAACTCGGTCTGACCCAGGACCGACTGGCTGTCGAACAGCTCGTAACCGACCGATCCGGACGTGACCAAACCCTTGCCCGCGACCAGCATCCGCGCCGTGCCGACCTCGTCGCGGTTGACCATGATGGTCGAGCCATCGCCCTTGGAGGAATATTTGATGCCGGCCTGGTCCAGGGCGGCGGTGATCTCGCTGGCTTCGCGCAGATCCAGGTTGGAATAGAGCAGCGCGTCGGGCGCCTGGCCCATGCGCAGCATGATGGCGACCAGCACGGCGGCCACGCCTGCGGCGACGCCGAGGACCGCAGCCAGACGGCCGATCCCGAACTTCTGCAACGCCGCTGTGAAGCCGCCCACGCGTCCCCGCCCCCTACTCGCGGGAGACACGAACGCCCCGCTAGGCAGAAAATGCCGCCTGGATGGTAAACGTCGCGTTAAGACCCGCTTAAGGGCGCGCCCTGCCCGCCTGAAGCTGCGGCAAGACCGCCGGCGCACGGGACGGCAAGGGAGCTTTCGGGTCTCTCAACCACGAGACGACGTCGCGATAGACGATCTCGGCGTCCAGATCGCGGTTCAGCAGATGCCAGCCGTTCGGATACCAGGCGGTCCGCAGCGTTCCGCCCTCCCGCTCGGCCCGCTCAAGCGCCGCCTTCATCGGCCCTTTCTTCACCACCTCGTCGTGGGCGCCGTACATCAGGATGGCGTCGCCCCTAATGCGGCCCAGGCTGCGCGATGAGGCCTCCATCAGATCGACCAGCCCATAGACGCTGTCGAACCGCGTCGCGAGGATGCTCATCGGATCGCGCCCGTTGCGGATCAGCTCCAGCGTATTGGATGAGGCGTGGATGTCGCGCGTGATGAACTCCGGCGGTTCCAGCGCCACGTCGCCCAGCGCCCGCGCCGCAATGTTCAGCGCCGTGCTGTTCAACGGTCCTTGCGTCGACCAGCCCCACACGCCGGGCGCCAGCAGCACGATCCGGTCCGCATCCGGCGGATTGTCGGAGCCGAAAGCCGCCGCCGTCACCGACCCGCCCATGCTCTCGCCCACCACGGCGATGACGGCATTGGGATAGCGGGCGCGCGCCATCGCGGTGATCTCGCGCAGGTCGTCGGTCATCCGCTGCTGCCCGGCCCATTCGCCCCGCCCCGGCGCCCCGCCGAAGCCACGCTGATCGTAAGACCAAGTCTCGATCCCCTGCTCGGCCCACCAGGGTCCGGCCAGACGGAAGCTGGCGTCGTGATCGTTCATGCCGTGCAGGGCCACGATCACCGCCCAAGGCTCCCCATCCTTTGGACCCCAATGCAGATACGGCAGGCGCGCGCCATCCGACATGACCAGCGTCCGATCCTCGACATGGGCGCCGGCAAAACCCGGCGGCGGCGTCAACGGCGGCTGAATATGGGGTGCGGCGCAGGCTGATAGAACGAGCGCGGCGGCCAGCGGCGTAAGTCTGGAGGCGATCAAGGCCATGTGTCCCAAGCGGCGCTCACGATACCACCGGCAAGTCCGTCTCGCAGGAGCGAATGGCCGCCGGATTTGCAGAAGTCAGAATGCGCCGAACGCGTTCCCGCAGATAGGGAAGCACCTCCGTCTCGAACCAGGGATTCTTTTTCAGCCAAGCCGTATTGCGCCACGACGGATGCGGCAGCACCAGCAGATCCGGCGCATACTCACGCCACGCCCGCACGGTGTCGGTCATGGTCCGCTTGGCCCTGTCGCCCAGAGCCCACGTCTGGGCATAGCCGCCGACCAGCAAGGTCAACTCCATCTGCGGCAGGGCGCCCAGCAACTGCGATCGCCACAGTTCCGCACAGCGTGTCGGCGGCGGATAGTCGCCGCCTTTCGGCGCGGTTCCCGGATAGCAGAAGGCCTGGGCCGCGACCCCGATGCGCGGGTCGGCGTAGAAGGTCTCGTAGTCCACGCCCATCCAGTCACGAAGACGATCGCCTGAAGGATCCGTGAACGGCAGGCCGCTCTCATGGACGCGTCGCCCCGGCGCCTGGCCGCAGATCAGCAGCCGCGTCTCGGGAAAGACCCACACCACCGGGCGCGGGGTGTGCGGCAGGACGCCCGCGCAGGCGCGACAGGCGCGGATGTCGTTCAGGATATCCTGAAGATCAGTCGTCATCGCCCTCGACGACCGGCGGACGGCGGCTCAACGCCAGAGCCGTTTCTTCCTCGGTCGCCTGACGCAGGCGTGTGACGCCACGGAAATTGTCCGGATCGACCGCCTTGCCCTTCTTGGTGATCGTCAGCTTGCCCTGGCGCATCAGGCCCAGAGCGGTCGCGCGAACCTTGGGCAGCATGCGCTGCCACTGCTCAGGCTGTAGCTCTTTGGCCACTTCCGCCGGCTCAATGCTCTTGCCGGGCTCAAGCGCGGCGATTTTGTTCAGGATTGCGGTTTCGATCGGGTCGCTCATTGCGCCTATATGCTGCAACGCACGCCCAGAAGTAAGGCCGAGTCTGCATGCCCAAGAAAATCACCATCACCGAAGGCGAGTTCGCCGGCTGGCAGACCTATGATCTGCACGACACCTTCGACACAGTGGTCGGTCCTTTCTACGGCAAGCCAGACCCCGACGGGCACATGCGCTGCGCCTTCCGCGCCGAGCAGAAGCATATGAACGCAGGCGGGCGGATGCACGGCGGCTGCCTGATGACCTTCGCCGACATCGCCATGTTCCAGATCGCCTACCAGGAGATGGAAGGCGCCTCGGGCGTAACGGTCCAGCTGGACTCCACCTTCATCGACGGGGGCTATGTCGACGAACTGATCGAGGCCACCGGTCAGGTCACCAAGGCGGGCAAGAGCCTGATCTTCGTGCGCGGCCAGATCAACACCGGCGAGCGCCTGCTGATGACCTTCTCCGGCGTCATCCGCAAATTCACGCCGCGGTGAGCGTGTCCTAGCCGAAGACGACGCTGGGCATCGCGCCGACGATGGCCGCAGTCATCAGTGTGGCCAGGAAACCGGCGAACAGGCCCTTCCAGACCATGCCCAGCACCTCCTCGCGGCGTTCGGGCATCAGGACCGACAGGCCGGTGACGGTGATGCCGACCGAACCGATATTGGCGAAGCCGCACAGGGCGTAGGTCATCAGCATGCGCGTGCGCTCGGTCATGTCTGCGGCCGGCACCTTGCCCAGGTCGATGAAGGCGACGAACTCGGTCAGGGTCAGTTTGACGCCCAGCAGCCAGCCGGCGACGTCGGCGTCCTTCCACTCGACCCCGATCAGCCAGGCGATCGGCGCGAAGATCCAGCCCAGCATCCGCTCGACGGTCAGGGGTGCGTCGAACACCACAAACCCGCCCAGCATCACGTTGACCAGGGCGACCAGGGCCACGAACACGATCAGCACCGCCGAGATGTTCAGCACGACCATCAGGCCGTCGGACGTGCCTTTGACGATGGCGTCGATGGCGCTGTCGTATTTCAGGGCCGAGTCATAATCTGCGACCGCGCCGCCCATACCCTCTTTCTCGGGGATGATGATCCGCGCCAGCAGCACGCCGGCCGGTGCCGACACGATCGAGGCCACCAGCACGTGGCCCGCCGCATTGGGCAGCACCGGCGACAGGATGGTCGCATAGGCCACCATGGTCGAACCGGCGACCGTCGCCAGGCCCACCACCATCATCAGGAAGATCTCGGACCGCGTCAGCTTGTCCAGATAGGCGCGGATCACGATCGGGCTTTCGATCATGCCCAGGAAGATGTTGGCCGCGACCGCCAGGGCCGAGGCGCCGCCCAGACCCATCGTCTTCTGGAACAGGAAGCCGAAGCCCAGGGTGATCCACTTCAGGATCTTCCAGTGCCACAGCAGGGCCGACAGGGCGGAAATCACCAGGATCAGCGGCAGGACCTGGAACGCGAAGGTGAACAGCGCGCCCTGGTTCGAGACCGTATAGGGTTGGTCCCCGCCGGCCAGATAGCCGAAGACAAACTTCGTTCCCTCGGTCGTCGCCACCGCCAGACCATCCACCGCGCCCGTCACCGCCGCCAGCACCGCCTGCGAGCCCGGAATGGCGAACAGGGCCAACACCAGCCCGGCCTGCACCAGGATCGCGCCGATGGTCAGCCGCCAGGGGAAGGCCTTGCGGTTTTCCGAAATCGCCCAGCAGACCGCGACGATTACGACCAGACCCAGAAGGCTCTGGAGGTTCAGGAGGCTGAACATGGAAAACAATCCCCGCACCCGGCGCGCCTGCCGGCTTTTATTCGCTTCAAGGACAAAGTGACGCGGCTGGCAAGCGAAACGAAAAAGGGCGGCCCCTTAAGGGACCGCCCTCATCCTGTCGTCGCGCCTCGGCTTACAGCTGGCCGCGCACCAGCTTGCCGTAGTGATCCATCAGGTCCAACGACAGGGCGCCGGGAGTGAATCGATATTCGCCCACCTCGGCGACCGGGGTAACCTCGACGGCCGTGCCGGTCAGGAAGCATTCGGTGAAGTCCGACAGCTCTTCCGGCTTGATCTCGCGCACCACGACCTCGATGCCTTTCTCGCGGGCGATCTCGATCACGGTCTGGCGGGTGATGCCGTCTAGGATGTGCTCGACGTTCGGCGTGTGGATGACGCCGTCCTTGACGAAGAAGACGTTGGCGCCGGTCGCCTCGGCGACATAGCCGCGCCAGTCCAGCATCAGGGCGTCGGCGAAACCGCGGCGCTCAGCGGCGTTCTTGGACATGGTGCAGATCATGTACAGCCCCGCCGCCTTGGCCGTCGTCGGCGCCGTCGCCGGATCGGGACGACGCCACTTGGACCATTCCAGACGCAGGCCGCGCGCCTTGACCTCGGGGTCGAAATAGCTGGGCCAGTCCCACACGGCGATCGCCAGGTGGACCTTGTTGTTCAGGGCCGAAACGCTGGTCTGTTCCGGGCCGAGGTAGGCGACGGGACGCACATAGCAGTCCGTCAGACCGTTCTTGGCGCAGGTTTCCTTACAGAAGGCGTCGATTTCAGCGACGCTGTAGGGTATCTCGAAATCGAGCAGGTTGGCGGACCGCTTCAGGCGCTCGGAATGTTGCGTCAGCTTGAAGATTTCGCCGCCGTACATACGCTCACCCTCAAAGACCGACGAGCCATAGTGAAGGGCATGGGTCAGAACGTGCGTTTTCGCTTCCCTCCAGGGGACGAAATCGCCATTCACCCAGATGAAGCCGTCACGATCGTCGAAAGGAACGAAGGCCATTGAAATACGTCTCCCGCGAAACTGACGGTCTTAGAGCCGCACGAATCGCTCAGGTCAACGCCGCAAGCGGGGGAAACGTCGCATGAGCATGACGGAATCGCGTTCGCATGGCCGCTCAGGCCCCATCGCCGGCCCCGGCGTCGGCCGCCATCTGCTGATCGTCGACGACGACGATCGCATCCGCGAACTGCTGAAGGAATTCCTGGCGCGCGAGGGCTATCGCGTGACCGGCGCCGCCCACGCCGCCGCCGCCAAGCGGATGATGGAGTTGATCGAGTTCGATCTGGTCGTGCTGGACGTCATGATGCCGGGAGAAAGCGGCCTGGACCTGACCAGCTGGGTCCGCAACAAGGCCGAATTGTCCAAGACGCCTGTGCTTCTGCTGACCGCGCGCGGAGACGCCGAGGACCGGATCGAGGGTCTGTCGCGTGGCGCCGACGACTATATGTCCAAGCCCTTCGAGCCGCGCGAACTGGTGCTGCGGATCGACGCCATCCTGCGTCGCACCGGCGGCAAGCCGATCGGTCCCAAGGAGATCAAGTTGGGGACCGCCGTCTTCGACATGGAACGGCTGGAGCTGAGCCGTGACGGCGCGCCCCAGCGTCTGACCGAGGCCGAAGCCCAGTTGCTCAAGACCCTGGCGCTCCACGCCCATGCCCCGGTCGAGCGGATGAGCCTGTCGCCCGACACCGCCGACATCACCGGCCGCGCCGTGGACGTGCAGGTGACGCGCCTGCGCCGCAAGCTGGAGGTCGATCCCAAAAACCCGCGCTATCTCCAGACGGTGCGCGGCGTCGGCTATATGCTGGCTCCCGACTGAGCCGATGCGGCTTCTGCCCGCCTATCTGTGGCCGCGTTTCCTGAAGCGGCGCCTGCCGACCTCGCTGTGGGGCCGGTCGCTGCTGATCATCGTCCTGCCTGTGCTGGTCATGCAGATGGCGGTGACCTGGGTCTTCTTCGACGCCCACTGGCAGACCGTGACCGCGCGCCTGTCCGAAGGCCTGGCCGGCGACATCGCCTGGGCCGTCGAAAGCTATGAGGACGACCCCAGCCCGGCGAACCTGGACAAGCTGGCCAATCGCGCCGAGCGGTCGATGTCCCTGTCCATCGTGCTTCAGGATGGGCGCACCCTTCCGACCGAAGAACGTCGCGGCGCCATCGGCGTGGTGGACCGGGTGCTGGACAAGGCCCTGGATGCCCGTCTAGACCGCCCCTACTGGTTCGACACCACCCGCTATCCCGCCTACGTCGACATCCAGGTGCAGGAGCCGCAAGGGGTCCTGCGCATCATCGCCCCACGCGAGCGCGCGGTGGCGACCCAGGCCCATATCTTCGTCCTGTGGTTGGCGGTGGCGACCGTCCTGTTGATGGGCGTCGCCATCCTGTTCATCCGCAATCAAGTCCGCGCCATCGAGCGTCTGGCCGACGCGGCAGAGGCCTTCGGGCGCGGCGAAACCGTGCCCCGGTTCAAGCCGCATGGCGCGCGCGAGGTCCGCGCCGCCGCCGTGGCCTTCATGGCCATGCGCGACCGCATTCAGCGCCACATCGATCAGCGCACCGCCCTGCTCGCCTCGGTCAGCCACGACCTGCGCACCCCCCTGACCCGTCTGCGCCTCGAACTGGCCCTGGCTCCACCCTTCAAGCGCCAGTCGGCCATGCGTGGCGACCTGGACGAGATGGAGCATATGATCGACGAATACCTCGACTTCGCCCGCGGCGAAGCTGGAGAGCCGCCGAAGCCGGTGTCGATTTCCGACCTACTGAACGCCGCCGGCGAGGATGCGAAACGCGCCGGCGCCGAGGTCGAGGTGGTGGTTGCAGAGGGACTGACCGCCTCGGTCCGCCCCCTCGCCTTCAAGCGCGCCATGGTGAACCTGGCCGGCAATGCCGCATCCCACGGCGACCACGTGCGCCTGTCGGCCCGCGCCCTGGCGTCCGGCGGGCTGGAGATCATCGTCGAGGACGACGGGCCCGGCATTCCCGAAGCCATGTATGATGAGGCCTTCCGGCCCTTCTCGCGCCTGGACGAGTCCCGCAATCAGAACCGCAAGGGCGTCGGTCTGGGCCTCGCCATCGCGCGCGATGTGGCGCGCGGCCACGGCGGCGACGTCACCCTGGATCGCAGCGAACTGGGCGGGTTGAAAGCGACGATCCGCATCCCCGGCGCGGTCACCGTCGCCGAGTCCGCTTAAGGCTTGAAAGCTTTCGTCGGCAGGGTCTGGCGGAACGGCGCTGCAAGGGTCATCTTGAGGGCGACAGGGCTTGGAGATGATTTCGATGCGTAAACTCGCCTTCTTTGCACCCCTGGCCGCGACCCTTGCCGTCGCCGCCATGGCTCAGGCTCAGGCTCAGGCTCAGGCGCCGACGGTAAACGTCACGGTCGGGCCGCAGCTTCAGCGCGAGGTCGAAAAGCTCGGTGACCGCGAGGTCAACGAACAGATCGCCGGCCTTCAGGCCGAGGTCGGCAAGGCCTTGGCCCAGCGTTATCCAGGCGCGACCGCCAATCTGGTCCTGGTCGATCTGAAGCCGAACCGGCCGACCTTCGAACAGGTCCGTCAGACGCCGGGCCTCGACCCGATCCGCAGCGTGTCCGTCGGCGGCGCGGCCATCAAGGGCGAGATCGTGATGGCGGACGGCGTGACGCGGCCCGTGGACTATTCCTACTTCACGCCCAGCATCAACGACGTCTGGGGCTACAGCGTCTGGCGTGACGCCAACCGAGCGTTCGAGCGCTTCGGCGATCAGATCGAGCGCGGACGCTTCTAAGCGCCCATCTCGCGGTTGCGTCTGACCGCCGCCGCGACCGTCTCGTCCAGCATCGTCGTCAGGCGGCCGTCCTTCGCCATGGCGTCAAGCCCGGCGCGGGTCGAGCCGCCCGGTGAAGCGATGCGCCCGATCAGGGTGTCCAGCGCATCGTCGCCCATGGAGTCGGCTGCGGACCTCAACGTCGCGCGCGCCAGCACGTCCGCCGTCGCCGCATCCAGACCCGCCGCCTCCCCGGCCCGGGCCAGCGCTTCGGTGAAGGCGTAGAAATAGGCTGCGCCCGAGCCGGCCACCGCCGTCGCCGCATCCATCAGCGCCTCGTCGGCCAGCACGACCGTCTCGGCCATCGGCTCGAACAACGCCCGCCCGATGCCCTCAGCGCGCCGGTCCGCCGACCAGACAGAGGCCACGCCGCGCCCGCGCGACACGCCGGTCGTCGGCATCACTCGCACGATCGGCCAGCCTCCCAGGCCTTCCGCCAGGGTCGGCTCCGTCACGCCCGCCATGACCGACAGGATGACGGCCCGGTCGTTCAGGAACGGCGCCAGCGGAGCCATGACCTCGCGCCACAGCGCCGGCTTCACCGCCAGCACAATGGCCGCCGCCTGGGTCAGAGCCTCCAGCGGCGGATTGATCCGCGCGCCCTTGGCCCGCGCCACTTCGGCCGCCGGCTTTTCAGAGGGGGTGAGAATAATCAGGTCAGACGCCGCCACCGTCCCGGTTAGCAGCCAGCCTTCCAGAATGGCGGAGCCCAGTCGGCCGCAGCCGACCAGGACGACGGCACCCGGCACAGATGCCGCGCTTGGCATCAAGCGGTGCCGACGGTCTCGAACAGGCAGGCATCGATCGCCTCCTGCGGCTTCTTGTTCCCGCGCACCATGAAGTCGAAGGCGGGGTAGTAGCGATCCGAAGCCTCGATGGCCGCGTCGATCATCGACGCCGCCTGGGCCAGGGTCGGGCGCTCGCCCATCGGCAAGGCCAGCGAATGGCGGAAGACGATCTCGCCATCCTCGGCCCAGACCTCGAAATGGCCCATCCAGGTGCGCTGGTTGATCAGGCCGACCAGTTCATAGGCGGCCGTCTTGCGGCTCTTGGCCACCTTCAGATCCAGCGCGCAGCACAGCTGAAGACAGTCGCCCTCGGGACGCCAGGCGAACCACAGCTCATAGTCCTTCCAGTCGCCGGCCAGCGCAAAGGCGAGGTCGCCGTCGTCGGTGCGGTCAAAGGGAAGGTTCTCGGCCGTGAGCACATGCTCGACGACCTCAAGCGGGTCGAAGGGCACGTCCACTTCCTCGGGCCGGGCGATGTCCATCAAGTGTCTTTCACGCTGCGTCCGCGAGAATCGCGGGCGTTAACAGAACGGTAAGCCTGTTCGCAGATTCGGCTCAACCGGCTGCGTCCCCGGGTTGAGTCCCATCTGTGGACGTTCCCTTCACGGGCTTTGCAGCCGGCTTTTGAACGGCCTTCAGCTCTGCGAGCTCGGCGCGCAGAGCGGCGATCTCGTCCTTCAGAACATCGAACTCGTCGCGACGGACCAGGTCCATTTCGGCGGCGATCCGGTCGGCCTGGGCGCGCCAGGCGGTCTTGGCCTCTTCGCCTGCGGCCTGGGCCAGGCCCATGGCGCCGGTCGTCAGCTTGGCGAACTCGTCCAGAATGGGATTGCGGGTCTGCATGGCGGCTCCGACCTCAACGTCGTTAACGAAGGTTCACCGACTATGGTGAACGAAACCTTTCTTTCTGCTGCTTCGCGGGCGCCATCAAGGCGTCGTGATGCGTCTTCACAGGCGACGACGGCGGCGACGCTTGCTAAACCGCTGTCAAAGACAGTCCCGCACAGGAACGCCCCTTGCCCTTTCCCGAATTCGATCCGGTCCTGATCCACCTCGGACCGCTTCCGATCCGATGGTACGCCCTGGCCTATGTCGCCGGCATCGTGCTGGGCTGGTGGTACGCCGCGCGTCTGGCCAAGACCCAGCGCCTGTGGGCGCCGGGCAAGCCGCCCGTCACCACGACGCAACTGGACGACCTGGTGCTGTGGATCGTGCTGGGCATCATCCTCGGCGGGCGCCTCGGCTACGCCCTCTTCTACAAGCCGGCCATGTACGGCCAGCTGTTCACCGGCCAGACGCTGGGCGAGCGGTTCGAACTGTTCCAGCTGTGGACCGGCGGCATGAGCTTCCACGGCGGTTTCCTGGGCGTCTGCCTGGCCATCGTCCTCTATGCCCGGTCGCAGAAGATCGACATGCTGCGCCTTGGTGATCTGGTGGCGCCCGTCGTGCCCATCGGCCTGATGTTCGGCCGCCTGGCCAACTTCATCAATGGCGAGCTGTGGGGCCGCGAGACGACCGTTCCCTGGGCCGTGCGCTTCTGCAACGCCCGCATCGAACAGATGTACGGCTTCTGCCCCGCCGGCGATGCGCCCCGCCACCCCAGCCAGCTCTATGAGGCGGGTCTTGAGGGGATCGTCCTCTTCTCCGTCCTTTCCATTGCGATCTGGAAGTTCGGCCTGCTGAAGAAGCCCGGCTATATCACCGGCCTGTTCCTGGTCGGCTATGGCGTCTGCCGCGCGGCGCTGGAGAATGTGCGCGAGCCGGATATCGGCATGCCGGATTTCCCGTTCGGCCTGACCATGGGAATGATGCTGTCGATCCCGATGATCCTGGTCGGCGCCTGGCTGATCTGGCGCGCGTGGAAGCGTCCGCCGGTCTCCGCTGAGGCATGAGCCAGGCTGAAAGCTTAAAGGCCCGTCTGGCGCGCGAGATCGCCCTGACGGGCCCGATGACGGTCGCCGACTATGTGACCCGTTGCCTGCACGATCCCAAGGGCGGCTACTATGCGTCGCGTCCGGATCTGGGCGCGCGCGGCGACTTCATCACCGCCCCCCTGGTCAGCCAGATGTTTGGCGAACTGATCGGCCTGTGGGCGATCGAAACCTGGAACCGGCTGGGCGCGCCCGAGCGGTTCCGGCTGGTCGAGGTCGGCCCCGGCGACGGCACATTGATGAGCGACGCCTTGCGCGCCGCCCGCCTGGTCCCCGGCTTTCTCGAAGCCTGCGATCTGATCCTGATCGAACCCAGCGCGCCATTGCGCGATCTGCAGGCCAAGGCCCTGGCCGACGCCGACCTGTCGCCGCGCTGGGTCCGCAGCCTGACGGCGATCGAGACCGACGCGCCGGTCATCCTGATCGCCAACGAAGTGCTGGACTGCATGCCCGCCCGTCAGTTCGTCCGCACCGACGGCGGCTGGGCCGAGCGCCGCATCGGCGTCACAGACGATGGCGACCTGATGTTCGGCCTGACCGCCATATCCGGCGGCTTTCCAAAGCCGGACTTCGAGATCGCGCCGGGCGGCATTCTGGAAATTTCGGACCAGCAGGCGGTCTTCGGCCGCCACCTCGGCCTGCTGATGAAGGCCGCCTCGGGCGCCGCCCTGCTGATCGACTATGGCCGCGCCCGGCCCGAAGCCGGCGACACGCTCCAGGCCTTGCGTCGTCACCAGAAGGTCGATCCCCTCGCCACGCCCGGCGAAGCCGACCTGACCCAATGGGCCGATTTCCCCCTGGTGCTGGAAGCGGCCGTTCGCACGGGCGCCGACGTCACCGGCAGCCTGCCCCAGAGCGAGTTCCTGCGCCGGCTGGGCATCGAGGCCCGCGCCGAGACGCTGAAAGCTGGCCGGCCTGCCGCCTCGGGCGTCATCGACCGCCAGCTGGACCGGCTGACCGGCGACGACCAGATGGGCGCCCTGTTCAAGGCCGCCGCCATCTTCGCCCCCCGATCCCTAGTCGTGCCCGGCTGGGACGCCTGATATAGGTGGGGGCATGAGCGACCTGGCCCCTATCACCCACCCGCTTCTGACCGCCGCCGGCATCGCCCACTGCTTCTTCACCCGCGCGGGCGGCGTCTCGACCGGCCTCTATGAAGGGTTGAACGCTGGCGTCGGCTCCAAGGACGACCCGGCCGCCGTCGCCGAAAACCGCCGGCGTGTCGCGGGCCATTTCAACGCCGACCCGGACCATCTGAACGGCTGCTATCAAATCCATTCCGCCGTGGCGCGTGTGGCCGAAGGTCCCTGGCATGGCGATCGTCCGGAGGGCGACGCCGTCGTCTCGGCCGAGCCGGGCCTGCTGTGTTCCGTCCTGACCGCCGACTGCGCGCCGATCCTGATGGCCGATCCCGAGACCCGCATCGTCGCCGCCGTCCACGCCGGCTGGAAGGGCGCGCTGGGCGGCGTCATCCACTCCGCCGTTTCCGCCATGCAGGCCCTGGGCGCCGAGCCTCGGCGTGTGGTCGCCGTCGTCGGCCCCTGCATCGCGCCCGCCAGCTATGAGGTCGGCGTCGATTTCGAAGATCGCTTCACCCACCACGATCCTGGCAGCGACCGCTTCTTCCACCCCAGAGAGTCCGACGACAAACGCCAGTTCGACCTGCCCGGCTTTGTCCTGTGGCGGCTGCAGCAGGCGGGGGTCGGCCAGGCCGTCTGGACCGGCCACGACACCTGCGCGGACGCAGAGCGGTTCTATTCGAACCGCCGCGCTTTCCAGCACGGCGAGCCGGACTTCGGTCGATTGATTGCGGTGATCGGGGCCTAGCCCGCGCGCGCCAGTTCCGGCACGCGGGTCACTTCACGCCAGGCGTGCGGGGCGGCCAGCAGGGCGCGGACCAGCTTGTTGTTCAGGGCGTGGCCGGCCTTGTAGCCTTCGTAACGACCCAGCAGGGGCGCGCCCAGCACATACAGGTCGCCGATGGCGTCCAGCGCCTTGTGACGCACGAACTCGCGTTCCACGCGCAGGCCGCCGGGATTCAGAATCTCGTCGCCGTCGATGACCACGGCGTTCTCCAGCGATCCGCCGCGCGCCAGGCCCGCCTTGCGCAGCGCCTCGACCTCATGGGCGAAGCCGAAGGTGCGGCAGGCCATGATCTCCTTGCGGAAGGTCGGTTCGTCCACGACGAAATCGATCACCTGATTGCCGATCACGGCCGACGGGAAGTCGATCTCGAACCGCATCTCGTAGCGGTCGCACGGTATCAGGGCCGCATGCTTGTCGCCCTCGACGACATGGACCGTTTCCAGGATCTCGATATAGCGCTGCGGCGTCGGCTGCGGTCGGAAACCGGCCCGATCCAGCAGCTTCACGAACTCCAGCGCAGAACCGTCCAGGATCGGCAGCTCCGGTCCATCCACCTCGACCACGGCGTTCGACACGCCCAAGGCGGCGAAGGCGGCCATCAGATGCTCGATCGTCGACAGGCGAACGCCCGCGCCGTTCTCGATCATGGTGTTCAGGCGGGCGTCAACGACCGCATCGCCCGACACCGGAATGCGGTTGTCGCGGTCGGTGATGTCGGTGCGCACGAAGACGATGCCCGTGCCCGACGGCGCAGGCCGAACCACCAGCCGCACCCGGCGGCCGGTGTGCACCCCGACTCCGGCGATGATAGCCGGGGCGACGATGGTGCGTTCGTGATGGTCGTTTCTGACCGACAAACCTGAACTCGCTCTTTCCTTTGCGCGCCGCACGCCGTGCGGATTGCGCCCTGGGTTTCATTTAGCGGTCATGCCGCAAGCGCGAAATCAAAGTCCGGTTTCGGATTGTTTCGGTCTGAGACACATCCGAGAACGAGAAACGCCCCGGAGGCGGGCTCCGGGGCGTTTCATCGTCATTTGGGACGTTTAGTTGGCCAGACGGCGGAGAAAGGATGGGATTTCCAGGTCGTCATCGGCCTGTCCCGCCTCCGGTTCTGGGTGTTGGGCCGGTTGAGCCGACGAGCGCGCCTGATGCGACGATTGCGGCGCATAGGACATGTCGTGCTGAGGCTGCGTGCGTTTGCCGCGCCCGAACAGGCTCCAGCCGCTGCGGCGGTGGTCACGGTCGTCGTAACCGTCGTCAGCTTGGGGTTGCTGGGCCGCAGGCGCGGCGCGCTCGTAGAGATCTCCTTGCGGCGCGACGCGCGGAGTCGGTGCGCGGGTTTCATATTCCTCGACCCACGGATCGACGATGGGGTCCAGAGTGCGCGGCTGCGGCTCGGCGACGCGGATCACCGGCTCGGGGCGCGGTTCCGGTTCGCGAGCGGCAGGGGCCTGAAAGGTCGGCACGACCGGCGCCGGCTCGATACGGGGCTCGGGCGCGCGCGGGGCTTCGGCACGGACCGGCTCGCGATAGGTGTCGCGGGTCGGTTCCGGGGCGCGCGAGGCTTGCGTGCCGTACAGGCCGCCGGCCGAGCGGCGCGCATCATGGCTGGCCAGCGGCGCGCTGGCGGCCGGCGGGGCGATGGGTTCGATGCGACGCACCTCGCCCTCGTCCATTCCGGTCGCCACGACCGAGACGCGGATCTTGCCATCCAGGGCCGGGTCGAAGGCCGCGCCGAAGATGATGTTGGCGTCGCCGTCCACTTCCGCGCTGATGGCGTTGGCGGCTTCGTCGACTTCCAGCAGGGTCATGTCCAGACCGCCGGTGATGTTCACCAGCACGGCCTTGGCGCCCTTCAGGCTGGTCTCGTCCAGCAGCGGGTTGGCGATGGCGTTCTGGGCCGCCAGCAGCGCGCGGTCGTCGCCCGTGGCCTCGCCCGTGCCCATCATCGCCTTGCCCATCTCGGACATGACGGCGCGCACGTCGGCGAAGTCCAGATTGATCAGGCCGGGCAGGATCATCAGGTCGGTGATCGAGCGCACGCCGGAGTGCAGGACCTGATCGGCCATGCCGAAGGCGTCGGCGAAGGTCGTGCGTTCGTTGGCGACGCGGAACAGGTTCTGGTTCGGGATGACGATCAGGGTGTCGACATAGCGTTGCAGCTCGGCGACGCCCGCGTCGGCCAGACGCATGCGGTGCCGACCTTCGAAGGTGAAGGGCTTGGTCACGACGCCGACGGTCAGGATGCCGCGGTCACGCGCGCACTTGGCGATGACCGGCGCCGCGCCGGTGCCGGTGCCGCCGCCCATGCCGCAGGTGATGAAGACCATGTGCGCACCTTCCAGGTGCTGATGGATCTCGTCGGCGGACTCCTCGGCGGCGTTCATGCCGACCTCAGGATGGGCGCCGGCGCCCAGGCCCTGGGTGATCGTCTCGCCCAGCTGGATGCGACGATCCGTCTTGGCGAAGCTGAGGTGCTGCGCGTCGGTGTTGGCTACGACAAACTCGACCCCTTCGAGGCCGGCGTCGATCATATTGTTCACGGCGTTGCCGCCGGCGCCGCCGACGCCGAACACGACGATGCGGGGCTTCAGTTCAGTGTGTTGCGGCTTGACCAATGAGAGCGACATTTTCTGTTTCCGACCTGCTGACCCGCCCCTTCAAACCAACCGACCGCCCCGCCGAATCGCTTTGGTTATGAGCGCGTTAAGGATTGCGCCCACGAGGGTTAAGAGAAGGTTACGGCGATAATGTGAGTCGGAGCGAAGAACAGCAGAAACCTGCGAAATCTCGCAAAACAAAAGAGGCGCCCCGGGGGGCGCCTCCAGTTGTGCTCGACTGTGGTTCGATCAGAACTTGTAGATCAGTTGCCCCATGATCGTGCGACCCAAGCTTTGCGGTGAGCCAGCAATCTCATACTGGACCGACGGATAGATCGTGTCGAACACGTTATCCACTGTCAGCTGCAAACGCGCCGCTTCCGTAACATCATAGGCAGCGGTCGCGGAGTGGATCCAATACGAGCGATAGAAGCGCACCGTTGCCTGATCCACCGTGGGGAATAGCGTACCGTTACCAGCATAGACCTTGGTGGTGTCCTGCCAGTTTCCGGTCCAGCTCAGTCTGATGGGTCCGCGCGAGTAGTTGGCTCCCAATTGAACTTCCCAGTCGGGGCGTGCCGTCGTGCCCTGAGTATAGGTGGTGTTGTCGCCAAAGGCACCGTCGGGCGAGCTCTGATACTTGATCAGGTGATAGGCCGATGCTCTCAGTCCCATGCGACCAAAGTCAGAAGCGCCATCGCCGAACAGTTCGCTGACATTAAAGCCGTAGGCCGCATTCAGGTTCAAAGCTTGGACGCGAATGCCGCCTTGGTTCCAGAAGCCGGAGATGGAGCCGTTGGTGATGGTGAACTGGCTGTCACGAATGACGTAAGGGCACAAATCCAGGCCGGTTTGGGGCTGGGTGTTGGGATAGGTCGAGCTATCGACGCAGAACTGATTGGCTGTCGTTGCAAACAGGTTCGAGATCAGACCCTTGACGGTGATCTTGACGTAGTCAGCAGACAAACTCAGGCCTGGGATGAAGCGTGGTTGCGCCACGATGCCCCAAGTGTAGCTATTGGCGACCTCGGGTTTCAGTCCAGGTTCGCCGGCCACGATGGTCTGGAACGTGGGCACGCTGGAAGAGAAGGTCGACAAGAAGTTACGAATGCGAGCCGTATTTTCCGCATCTGTCAGCGTCGGGTCGATCACGCCGCTCTGGTAAGTGTTTGAAACGGGATTCAGCTGGCGAACCAACGTTTCGCAGTTTGCACGACGCGTGGCCGGGCTGGGGCCTGAGTCAATGTTTGTCGAGCCGCACGCATCGACACCGTTGCTCAGGAACGCCGGTTGGCTGCCCAAGAACAGATCGACGATACCCGGCTGTCGAACCGACCGAGAGATGTTGCCCCGGAAGGTCAGGTCGCGAACAGGTGAGTAGGTGGCGGCGATGGAATAGATGTCTTGATAGTCGCCGTCATACTTGGGCTCGACCAATGTGCCGTTGGCGTTTCGGAAGGCGGCAGCCGAACCCGTCTGCTTAACCCAGCGCCATGCCGGGTTGATGGTCAGATTGTAAAGGAACGGCAGGTTCTGGTCTGGTGAGAAGACGGGGATGTTCAGCTCTACGCCGTACTCTTCCGTCTTGATCTCGGCGTCGGTCAAAGCGGTCGGGGCAGAACGCGACCGGCCAAGCTGTCCGAGTTGGTCACCGCCATAAACCAGAGACTCTTTGCGATTTTCAGCGTTCACGGCGAAGCTCAGCCAGCCCGCCGGAAGCTTGAACAACTCACCGCCGAACACTGCCGACCAGTATTCCTGCCGCGCTTCATTGGTGATGAAGGTGTCTGCCAGAATATAATCACGCGCAGGTTGCGAAGAACGTCCCACCCCAAACAGGTTCAACGGTTGGCAACCATCGATCTGAGCTTGCGTGACGACCGGCTGGTAGTTCTGATCTTGAGGCACGTCTCCCACGACGGGCACCGCAGGATTGGCGTTCACTGCATAGGGCACGCGGACCACGTTGTTGGTCAGACCGGGAGGGCTAGTGCCGAGAACTCCCGCCCCCAGAGCCGTCTGGCTACGGCAGCGGATTGTGCCGCCATCATTGACGGCATCAATCGCGAGCAAGAACTCGACGTCCTTGATGAATTTTGTTTCGTAGCGGAAGTCAGACCCGCCGTAGGAATAGGCCACTTCCCAGTTGAAGTTCCGGCCGTGGGTGAAGAAGTCTCCACGGACGCCATTGACCGAGCGGAAAGTCTCAGACTTGCTTCGTGCCTCGTTGTTGCCGCCGAAGATGTCATAGAAGTCGGTCGACAAGGCGAAGGTTGAGGTGATGCCGCGCGCCGCCAGGTCTGCCCTGTTTTGCGCCGTCAGGAACGGGTTGTTGACGCTGGCGATGATGCCACCATTTTCGATCCCCGCGGATCCAACACTGTTGAAAGAGCTTTGTGGATTGATTTCCTGAACGCTGCGGATGTCAGAATACAGGTTTTCGGTAAAGAACGATATATTTTCAGTGATGTCGAAGCGTGCGTTCAAGTTAAAGATCGAACGCTCCTGCTCGAACCGCTGTTGATTTCGATCAGAAGCGTTGAACAGATCGCTAGAGGATCCAGGAGCGCTGCCGAAGCTGCCGGGCGAGTTCGAATTCAAATCGCCGACCGAGAACTGAACCACGTTGCCGTTTGAGTCGAAACGCAGCGGCTGCGCGATAATCGGCAGCAACGGGTTGCCACTCGCGATGCCCGGATAGCCCTGGATGAAGGATCCAATGAACAGGTTGGGGTCGAGGTTCGGGTTTGCCTGGAAGTACTCGCGAGCCGTGGGAAGCCGGCTTTGCAGCGTGTCCAGAGCCAGACGATTGAGTTCTGCGGTGGTGGCGCCGGCGGGAGGCGTGACGCCGTAGGTGGCGAAAACGCGCGCCGCTGTCACACCTGTAGGCAAGGTGGAGGGCGCAAAATTACAAATGCGTGGATTGGCGGCAGCAGCGGTTGCGGCCTGCGCGGCGGAGAAGGCTCCAGCGTTGCAGAGGTTGGGCTGGCTAGGGAAGAACTGGCCTGAATAATAGGCCGCAGCGTCAAGAGAACCCAAAGATACGTTGCTGTTGAATGTTCCGCCTGCAGTGGGGTTTTCATACACCTGCATGGTCGCACCGGATTGCAGGGTGCGTGCGGGGTTGGCGCGGAAGATTGTTCCACCCGGCAATGCGGTGTGCGAGCGGAAGCTGTTGACAAACACGCCAGGAGGCAAGCCGTCAGCGTTGGCAGCTAGGATCGGACCCAGCACTGTGGTCGGCCTGACGCCCAGGACATAATCTGGGTTGCGAACTGCGAAGGGGTTGGTGAAGGTGGTCGAGTTGCGCGCAAGGAAATCGAAGTCCTTAGCGTAAAGCGCGTCCGACTTGTTCAGGTCCGCAGCAAAAGTAATGTTCAGTCTATCGTTGAGGAAGTTGCGCCCCGCCGTCAGACCGAACTGATAGGTTTCGCCTTGACCATCCTCATATCCCCGAACCGAGGCACGCGTTTCGAGACCATCAAAATCGTCACGTAGAATATAGTTCACAACCCCAGCAACGGCGTCAGAGCCGTAAGCCGCAGCGCCACCGACGGTCAGCACGTCAACCCGATCGATCAGCGAAGCGGGGATCGTGCTGGCATCGACCTGGTTACCTGGTTCGTTCCCGGCCACGAAAATCGTGCCGCCGTTATTCGACACCATACGCCGTCCGTTGACCAAGGTCAGCGTGCGCGCAGAGCCGATGTCTAGCAGGTCAACATATTGAGCGCCGAAGTTCGCCGGTTGCGCCGTGCCGGTCGATATCGACGAGACCGGAGGACCGACCAGCGGAATGTCGTTCAGAATATTGATGGCATTCGTGAAGCCGCGCTCTTCGATCTGAGCGCGATCGACCTGTGCACCTGGCACCGTGCCTTCATATTGAGGGCGACGAATGCGCGACCCCGTAACCACGACTTCATCAAGCGTTTGAGCCTCAGCCTCTGCCTCCGTTTGTGTGGAACTGGAGCGCTGCGCAGGCACAGGCGTTTGCGTGGAGGACGTTTGAGCCCAAGCAGGTGCTGACGCCACAATGACGCCCGCCAAGACAGTCGTCCCAAATAGATAATTACGCTTAATCATTTGTGCCCCTGCGAGTCGCGCAAATCGCGATAGTTTGATGAACTTTCTGTCACCTAACCACAAAGCGGAGGCAAGCGCTTTGTGTCTCAATCAGGGCAAAACAAAGCCGAAGTGACACCGAAACAACACTGTTGCTTGGAATTGCTACAGATTGTCGCGGAGCCACCCCGCCACCCGCCCCACCACGTTGCCACGGTGAATACGCGGCGCGTCCGCAGCCGTGATCTGACGCGCCATCAGCTTCCTGGCCGACACCGCCTCACGCGGACCGTAGGCGGCGCGCAGGAGGACGCCGGCGGTGGCGCAGAAGGCGGGGCCGGAGGCGGCGTCGGCCAAATGTGGCGCCCGTTGGGGTTTTCCGAGGCGGACGGGGCGGTCGAAGACCCGCACGGCGAGTTCGCGCACGCCGTTGAGCTGGCTGGCCCCGCCGGTGAGGACCAGCCCTGCGCCGGGCTCCAGGCCGACGCCGGCGTTTTTCAGCCGATCACGGAGCAGTTCGAGGGTTTCCTCGACGCGGGGCGCGATGACGGTCTTCAGCATGGCGCGCGGGACGATGACGGGTCCGGCCGAGGCGTCTTCGCCGCGCGGCGGGGCCTCCAGCATTTCGCGGTCCTCGTTGGCGCTGGCCATGGCTGAGCCGTGCAGGGTCTTGAGCCGTTCGGCGCCGGCCTTGGACGTCGACAGGCCGCGCGCGATGTCGGAGGTGACATGATCGCCGCCGACGTTCAGGCTTTCAATATGCAGCAGGGAGCGGCCGCCCCAGACCGCGGCGCTGGTCGAGCCGCCGCCCATGTCGATGCAGACGGCGCCCAGATCCATCTCGTCCTCTTCCAGCGCGGCCAGTGACGACACGACGGGTGCGGCGGCGACGCCTTGCAAGTCGAGGTGGGCCAGCTCCAGGCAGTGGCTGAGGGTCGTGAAGACGTTCTCGGCCATCGAGACCACGAGCAGGTCCAGCCCCAGCGAGCCGCCACGCATCGAACGCGGATCATGCACGCCGCGCGCACCGTCGACCGACCAGGCGATGGGCAGGACGTGGATCGGGCGACGGTTGGGCAGGCGGATCTGGGCCAGGGCCATGCCGATGGCGCGCGCCAGATCGGCGTCCCCGACCGGATTGGCGCCCAGCGAGACGCGGGCCTGGACCCGGTGGCTGGCCATCTGGCCGATGGCCGTGGTGACGACGACGCCGGAAACCGGACTCTGGGCCGCGCGCTCGGCGCGTTCGACGGCGTGGCCGATGGCCTGGGCCGCCTCATCCATATTGATGATGGCCCCGCCCCTGACGCCCTTGGACTGGACGTGACTGGCGCCCGCGACGCGGATGGTGCGGTCGGCGTGACGCACGCCGTCCGGCTTCATGATGAAGCACGACACCTTGGATTGACCGATATCCAGCGCGGCGACCACAGGCGCACGTCCGGCGCGAGGATCCATGCCCCGACCGTGATCATTCGCCGCGCCGCGTTGCTTGGTCATGTCTCTACGGTCCTTAGGCGTCGCCGGCGGGTCGCACGGCGACCTCGTCCGGGGTTCTGAGATCGACGCGAGCGAAGCCCAGGTCGAGCAGGCGTTCGCGCTGGTCCAGCGCATCGAGGCGGATCAGGGCCGCCTCCTGTTCGGTGGCGGGAAGCTGGATCAGGCTGCCGTCCTTCAGACGCAGGTCCCAGCGGCGCTCGTCCACGCGCACCAGGGCGTCCACCATCCCCATCAGTCGCGGGCGCTGGGCCAGCAGAGGCAGGATTTCGCCCGCCGCCACATCGGCGCCCTTGCCCACGACCAGCGGCAAGGTCGGATAGCGACGCGCGTCGGCGCCGTCGATGACCTGGCCCCGGTTGTCGATGACCTTGATCTGACCGGCTTGCTGCCAGACGGCGAGGCGATCGTGTTCCTTGACCTCGACGATCAGGGTGTCGGGCAACAGGCGAACCACGCGCGCCTCCTTGACCCAACCCACGCCCTGAACCCGCATGCGAATGGCGTCCAGATCCAGACTGGTGATCGGCTGACCGGCATACAGGCCCAGCGCGCGCTGGATCGTCGGCTCGGCCTCCGGCGAGGCGCCGGTGATGTGCACCCGCTTCAGCGTCAGGCCCATGCCGGCCGTCACATTGTCCAGGCCATGCGACACCGAGGCGCCGATCCGCTCGGCGCGAGCGCCTGTGGCCAGAACCCCGACCAGCAGCAGGGCGCCGGCGCCCAAGGCGATCACGGCGGTGCGGGGCGAAATATCGACACGGCCGATGGCGGCCATCTTGCCGGGAACGGCGGACGCGTTCTGGGCCCCGCCGCGCGACCGGCCTCCGCCCTTGGAAGCCGAACCGCGTTGTGGAGCCTGATTAGAACCCTGTCGCCGGCCGCCGCGAACTACCGCGGGCATGAGGCGTCCTCCACCATCCACCGAACCAGATCGTCATAGCTCATCCCGGTATGGGCGGCCTGCTCGGGCGCGAGCGAAGTCGGGGTCATGCCGGGCTGCGTATTGACCTCCAACAGGACCAGATCGTCCTTAACATCATCATAACGGAAGTCGGATCGCGACACGCCCCGACACCCCATGGCCACGTGCGCCGCCTCGGCCTGACGCAGCGCCTTCTCGAACACGTGCGGCGGCAGGACGGCCGGCAGGACGTGCACCGACCCGCCCGGCGCATACTTGGCCTCATAGTCATAGAACCCCTTGGTCGGGGTGATGTCCGTGACGGTCAGGGCGCGCGGCCCGGCCGGTTCGCCCAGCACGGTGACGCACAACTCCTTGCCGGCGATATAGGGCTCGACGACGACCTGCTCGCCGTAAGTCCACCCCGGCTCGCCCACTTCGGAGACCGGACGGTTGGCGCCCTCGCGCACCAGGAAGACGCCGACGGACGAGCCCTCGGCATTCGGCTTGACCACATAGGGCGGGTCGATGACGTGGCGGCTGGCGACCTCGTGACGATCGTAAAGGCCACCGCCCGGCACCTTGATGCCCGCCGCCCGCAACACGGCCTTGGACTTGTCCTTGTCCATCGCCAGGGCCGAGGCCAGCACGCCGGAATGGGTGTAGGGAATACGCAGGGTTTCCAGCACGCCCTGGACGCAGCCGTCCTCGCCCCAGGCGCCGTGCAGACAGTTCAGGACCACGTCCGGCTTGATCAGACCCGAAAGCACATTGGCCAGATCCCGCCCGGCATCCACGCGGCTGACGCGCACGCCCTGCCGCTCCAGCGCGCGCGCACACTGCTCGCCCGACGAGAGGGACACCTCCCGCTCTGCGGAAACGCCGCCCATCAGGACGGCGACATGAAGATCTTTGAAAGCGCGGGACATGACGCCTTGGATTGGGGCCTACATGTTTAACAGGCCGTCAACCATTCGCGTCCGCCGGCCATTTTTGCGCGGGATTTTTTATCCCGCCCGGCCGATCCGCTTGATTTCCCACTCCAGCAGAACGCCGGTCTTGGCCAGCACATCAGCGCGAACCGCCTCGCCCAGGCCTTCGATGTCGGCGGCTGTTGCCTCGCCGGGATTGATCATAAAGTTGGAGTGCAGTTCGCTGAACTTGGCCCCACCCCCGGTTTTGGCGTGCAGCTTGCCGCGCCAGCCGGCCTCATCCACCAGCTTCCACGACGAATGGCCCTCGGGGTTCTGGAACGTCGAGCCGCCCGTCTTCTCGCGGATCGGCTGGGTCGTCTCGCGCCGGCTGGTGATCTCGGTGATCCGGGCGGCAACGGCCTTGGGTTCGTCGGCCGTGCCGCGATAGGTCGCCTCGATCCAGATGATGTCGGCCGGCGCCTCGGAATGGCGATAGGTGTAGCCGAAGTCGGCCAGAGCGTAATCGACCCGCTCGCCTGTTCGCGTCAGCCCCCAAGCCGAGACCAGCACATCCTTGGTCTCGGAGCCGTAGCAGCCAGCGTTCATGGTCAGGGCGCCGCCAATCGTGCCCGGAATGCCGGCGTAGAATTCCAGCCCGGCGATTCCCGCCTTGGCGCTGGCCTTGGCGACCATGGAGTCCAGCGCGCCCGCGCCGGCCGTAACTGTGTCGCCGTTCGTCGTGATCTGCGCCCACGGGCGGCCCGCCAGGCGGATCACCACGCCCTCGACCCCGCCATCACGGACGATGACGTTCGATCCGACGCCCAGAACCGTCACCGGCACGACCGGGTCCAGCGCCTTGAGGAAATCCGCCAGATCCTCGGCGTCCGCCGGAATGAACAGGGCCTCGGCCGCCCCACCGACGCGGAACCAGGTATAGGGCGCCAACGGTTCGTTCAGCAGCAGCTTGCCGCGCACCTCGGGCAGACCCTTCACGCCAGAGCCTCCAGCTGAGCGGGCAGGCCATAGGCCCAACTGGTGATGTCGCCGGCGCCCAGCAGCACGACGACGTCGCCGGATTTGGCCTCATCCTTGATCAGGCGGGGCAGGACGGCGGCGTTCTCCAAGGCCTGGACGTGACGGTGGCCGTAGCGGCGCACCCCGTCGGCCAGAGCATGCTTGTCCACGCCTTCGATCGGCTGTTCGCCGGCGGGATAGACGTCGGCGACGATCACGCTGTCGGCGTCCGAGAAGCAGGTCGAGAACTCGTCCATCAGGTCGCGCAGGCGCGTGTAGCGGTGCGGCTGAACCACGGCGATGACGCGACCCTCCGTCACCTGGCGCGCGGCCTTCAGCACGGCGGCGATCTCGACAGGGTGGTGGCCGTAGTCGTCGACGATGCGAACGCCGCCCACGACGCCCGTGGTGGTGAAGCGGCGCTTGACCCCGCCGAAGCCGGCAAGGCCCGCTCGGATCGCGTCGTCCGACACATCCAGCTCGCGCGCCACGGCGATCGCGGCCAGGGCGTTCGACACATTGTGCCAGCCGGCCATCGGCAGATGGACGCCTGAGATCGTATGAGTTTCGCCATTCTGGATGACCACGTCGAAGCGGCAGCCGTCCGGCCCCATCTCGACATTGTCGGCCCGCACCATGGCCTGCGGATTGACGCCGTAGGTCACCAGCCGCCGGTTATCGATGGCCGCGACCAGCTTCTGCACTTCGGGATGATCCATACAGACAGCGGCGAACCCGTAAAAAGGGATGTTCTCGACGAAATCTACGAACGCCTTCCGCACCCCGTCGAAGTCGCCGTAGTGGTCCAGATGTTCTGGGTCGATATTGGTGACGATGGCCACCGTCGACTTAAGGCGCAGGAAGCTGCCGTCCGACTCGTCCGCCTCCACCACAATCCAGTCGCCGTCCCCGACCTTCGCGTTGGTGCCATAGGCGTTGATGATGCCGCCGTTGACCACAGTGGGATCCAGGCCCGCCGCATCCAGCAGGGCCGCCACCATAGAGGTCGTCGTCGTCTTGCCGTGCGTGCCGCCCACCGCGATCGAGAACTGCAGCCGCATCAGCTCGGCCAGCATCTCGGCCCGACGCACCAGCGGGATGCGGCGCTCGCGGGCCGCCTTCATCTCGGGATTGTCGGCCTTGACCGCCGTCGAATAGACCACCGCTGAAACGCCCTCGCCCACATGGGCGGCGTCGTGGCCGATGAAGATCTTGGCGCCAAGCTGTTCCAGTCGCTCGGTGTTGGCGCTCGCCTTGGCGTCAGAGCCCTGCACCGAATAGCCGATCCTCAGCATGATCTCGGCGATGCCGCTCATGCCGATGCCGCCGATGCCGACGAAATGAACGGGACCGAGGTCGAACGGGACGGGGCGAAGGCGTGCGATCATTTTCGCCTCATAAACGCCGCCTCGCCTCCTGCGAAGGGCGCGCCGCATACGGAGCGAACTTTTCTAGGGACGATCGGGCATGCCTGTGCGCGAACTCGCACAGAACTATTGCGCCTCCACCGAGTTGTCTTCGGGAACGCGCGTGGCTTCCGCTTGCGCCGCTGCTCCAAAGGACTCCCAAGATGGCCAAGAACGCAAAGCCGGCCGGCGCGCCGATAATCGGCAACGCCGGAAAGGTGCACCAGACCGCCTCGACGCCCGAGACCCGCCTGACCACCAATCACGGCACGCCGATCAGCGACAACCAGAACTCGCTGAAGGCCGGCCCGCGCGGCTCGACCCTGCTGGAAGACTTCATCCTTCGCGAGAAGATTCAGCATTTCGACCACGAGCGTATCCCTGAGCGGATCGTCCATGCCCGCGGCTCGGCCGCCCACGGCTTCTTCGAACTGACCGACAGTCTGTCGGAGTTCACCACCGCGAAGATTCTGACCGAAGTCGGCAAGAAGACCGAACTGTTCACCCGCTTCTCGACCGTCGCCGGCGGCGCGGGCTCGGTCGATACGCCGCGCGACGTGCGCGGCTTTGCGGTCAAATTCTACACGACCGAAGGCAACTGGGATCTGGTCGGCAACAACATCCCCGTCTTCTTCATCCAGGACGCGATCAAGTTCCCGGACCTGATCCATTCGGTGAAGATGGAGGCCGACAAGGGCTATCCCCAGGCGGCCAGCGCCCACGACACCTTCTGGGACTTCATCGGCCTGATGCCCGAGAGCATGCATATGGTCATGTGGGCCATGTCGGATCGCGGCATCCCGCGCAGCCTGCGCATGATGGAAGGCTTTGGCGTCAACACCTTCCGGCTGATCAATGCCGAAGGCGAGGCGACCCTGGTCAAGTTCCACTGGCGGCCCAAGCTGGGCACGCAATCCACCTGCTGGGACGAGGCGGTCAAGATCGCCGGCGCCGATCCCGACTATCATCGCCGTGACCTGTATGAAGCCATCGATCAGGGCGACTTCCCCGAATGGGAGTTCGGCGTGCAACTCTTCACCCAGGAACAGGCCGACGCCCTGCCCTTCGACATTCTGGACGCGACCAAGCTGGTGCCGGAAGAAGACCATCCGATCCGCGTGATCGGCCGCATGGTCCTGGACCGCAACCCGGACAACTTCTTCGCGGAAACCGAACAGGTCGCCTTCCTGCCGACGAACATCGTGCCGGGCATCGACTTTTCGGAAGACCCGCTGCTGCAGGGGCGGCTGTTCTCCTATCAGGACACCCAGCTGTCGCGACTGGGCACGGTCAACTTCCACCAGATCCCGATCAACCAGGCCAAGGGCTGCCCCTTCCAGAACTTCCAGCGCGACGGCCATATGCAGATGGCCGTGCCCAAGGGCCGCGCCAACTACGAACCCAACAGCCTGTCCGAGGCGGGCGAGGACGGCGGCCCGCGTGAAGACCCCAAGGGCGGCTTCCGCACCGCGCCCATCCCGGTCGAGGGCAAAAAGGTCCGACTGCGCGCCGAAAGCTTCGCCGATCACTACAGCCAGGCGCGGCTGTTCTTCCGCTCCCAGACCGATATCGAGCAGGCCCACCTGGCCAGCGCCATTGTCTTCGAACTGTCAAAGGTGTCGCTCGCCCACGTCCGCGAACGCGTTCTGGCCAATCTGCAGAACGTTGATGAGACCCTGGCCCAGCGCGTCGCAGACAGCCTGAACCTGCCCCTGCCCAAGGCGTCCGAGCCCGGTGTGGCCCCCATCGATCTGGACGCCTCGCCGGCGCTTCGCATCGTCGGCAAATATCCGGACACCCTAAAGGGCAGAAAGGTCGCCATCCTGGTCGCCGACGGTTCGGATGGCGCTGTCGTCGATGCGGTCAAGGCGGCGGTTGAGGGTGACGGCGGCTCGGTCTTCATCGTTGCGCCCAAGATCGGCGGCGCCAAGCTGAAGGACTGCAAGACGCTCGCGGCCGACGGTCAGCTGGCCGGCAGCCCGTCGGTATTGTTCGACGCTGTCGCCATCATCCTGTCCGAGGACGGCTGCGCCCAGATGCTGAAAGAAGGCGCCGCGGTCGATTTCGCCAAGGACGCCTTCGGCCACCTCAAGGCCATCGGCCACACGCCTGAAGCCCAGCCCCTGCTCGATAAGGCAGGCGTCGAGCCGGATGCCGGCGTGATCGACCTGTCCAAGGACGCCGAGGCCTTCCTCGCCCCCGCCCGCACCCGCCAGTGGGACCGCGAGCGCAAGGTGCGGACTCTGGCCTGACCGCGGTAAACTTGATCAGATCAAAAAGGGCCGGGCGATACATCGCCCGGCCCTCTTCTTTCAGCATCGCGACGCGATCAGCTGTCGGCTTGCCAGCCGCCGGCCAAGGCGCGGAACAGGGCGATCTGGTAGGTCGTGACCAGGGCGTCGGACTGGGCGAGAGCCGCGTCGGCCGCCGCCTGGGTGCGTTCGGCGTCCAGCACCAGAAGGAAGCTGTCGGCGCCAGCGTTGAAGCGCAGGCGCGACAGGTCGGCGGCGCGGGCCGCCTGGTCCCGGGCCTCGGTCAGGGCCGCACGGCGGTCCAGTTCGTTGGCGTAGTTGGACAGAGCCGTCTCGGTTTCCTGAAGCGCCGTCAGCACCGTCTGGTCGAAGGTCGCCAGCGCCGCGTCCGAACGGGCTCCGGCGGCCTTGATCTGGGCGCGCGCGGCGAAGACGTTGGGGAAGGACCAGCTGATCAGCGGACCGAAGCTGAAGCGGAAATTCTGGTCGTCGCCCAGTTCACCCGACTCCAGCGCGGTGGAGCCGAAGGATCCGCCCAGGCTGATCTGCGGAAACAGGTTGGCGGTCGCCACATTCACGCGCGCGGCGGCGGCGGCCAGTTCGGCCTCGGCCTGGCGCACGTCGGGACGGCGGGCCAGAAGCGCCGCGCCATCGCCGACCGGGATCGGCTGGCTGAGCTGGGGCGGACGCACGCAGGCGGCGGCGGCCTGGCTGGCCTCGGCCGGGGTGCGGCCGGTCAGGGTCGCCAGGCGGAACAGGGCCTCGTTACGGGCCGCGCGCAGGGTCGGCAGGGTCGCCGCGGTCTGGGCCAGGGCCGCGCGGGCGCTGGCCACGTCCAGCCCCGTGCCCGCCCCGCCGTCAAGCAGGGTCTGGGTCAGCTCGGCGGTGTTGCGTTGCAGCTCCAGCGTCCGTTCGGCCACCGCGATCTGCGCATTGGCCGAGCAGGTGTCGGCATAGGCGCGAGCCGTCTCGGCGGCGATCGTCACCTGGACCGTGGCCAGGGCGGCCTCGGCGGCGCGGGCGTCGGCGCGGGCGGCGCGTATGGTGGATTCCACGCGGCCGAAAAGGTCGATCTCGTATGACGCTTGGATACCGACGTCATAGGTATCGATCTCGGGCGCATCCTGCCCGGGGGGCAGGCCCTGGACCGTGGCGGCCGAGGCGCGGCTGCGCTGGGCCTGGGCGCTGGTCGTGGTGGTTGGGAAACGGCCGACGCGGGCCTCCGACAGCGACGCCCGGACCGCGCGCAGATTGGCGAAGGCGGCTTCGAGCTCATTGTTCTCGGCGAAGGCCTGCTGGATCAGGGCGTCCAGCGTGGGGTCCTCGTACAGCCGCCACCAGTCGTCGCGCGCGGCGGCGGTCGAGACAGTGGGGCTGGCCGAGCCGACGAAGGCGCCCGTGCCGGCGACTGGCAGGTCCGCGACCGGCGCCTTGGGCCCGACCGCGCAGGCGGCCAGCAGGGCGCTGCACGCCGCAGCGGTCAGGAAGCTGAGGGTCTTGTTGCGGGTCATCAGATGTCCCCTCCCCGGCCGGTCGCGGGCGCAGGCGCGTTCGGATCGGTCAGGTCGCTGGTTTCGTCATAACGCACGGGCCGGTCCGAAGGACGGTCAGGCGTCGGGGTCGGTTTCTTGCCTTGCGGCAGTTTCGAGGACAGCCAGCGGCAGACCACATAGAAGACCGGCGTGAAGATCAGGCCGAAGAAGGTCACGCCCAGCATGCCCGAGAAGACGGACGTGCCCAGCGACTGACGCATCTCCGCGCCCGGCCCCGAGGCCAGCATCAGCGGCACGACGCCGAGGATGAAGGCGAACGAGGTCATCAGGATCGGACGCAGACGGGTCTTGGCGGCGGCGACCGCAGCCTCGAACCGGTTCATGCCCTGCTCTTCCTCGGCCTGTTTGGCGAACTCGACGATCAGGATGGCGTTCTTGGCCGCAAGCGCGATCAGAACGACAAGTCCGATCTGGACCAGGATGTTATTGTCCAGGCCGCGCAGGTTCACCCCGATGATGGCCGCCAGCAGACACATCGGCACGATCAGAATGACCGCCAGCGGAAGCGTGAACGCTTCGTACTGAGCCGCCAGCACCAGGAAGACGAACACCACCGCCATCAGGAAGATGACCGTCGCGCCGGAACCCGCCGCCTTCTGCTGATAGGCCAGACCCGTCCATTCGTAGGAGAAGCCCTGCGGCAGGGTCTGGGCGGCCATGGTTTCCATGACCTGCAGCGCCTCGCCGGAGGAGACCCCTGCTGCAGCGTTGCCCTGAAGCTCGGCCGCCGGGAACAGGTTGTAGCGGACGATCCGCGCCGGACCGGAGTCGTCGATCAGATTAGCCACCGATCCGATCGGCACCATGGCGCCGGAGGACGACTTGGTCTTCAGATTGGCGATGTCGGCGATGTCGTCGCGCGCCGTCGGCTCCGCCTGCGCCGTCACCCGGAAGGTTCGGCCCAGCATGTTGAAGTCGTTGACGTAGGACGAACCCAGATAGACGCCCAAGGTGTCAAACACCGAGCTGGGCTGGACGCCCAGCATCAGCGCCTTGTCGCGATCGACATCGGCGGTCACGCGCGGCGAGGCCGTGTTGTAGGTCGAGAAGACCTGGCTGACCTCGGTCGGCTTCTGGGCGGCGGCGCCCATCATGGCGAAGGTGGCGCCTTCCAGCGGACGATAGCCGGCGCCTTCGCGGTCCTGGATCATCATCGAGAAGCCGTTGCCGGTGCCCAGACCCTGGACCGCCGGGGGGGCGATGACGAAGATCTGCGCGTCCTCGATCTGTCCGGTCGCCTGGGTGATGGCGCCGGCCAGAGCCGTGGCGGCCTGCTCCTTGGTGCGATCCTCGAACGGGTTCAGACGCACGAAGATGGTCGCGGCGTTCGAGCCGAAGGAGAAGCTTGATCCGTCCAGACCCGCAAAGGCGATGGCGCCGTCGACACCGTCGGTCTTGCGGATGATGTCTGTAGCACGCGTCATCACCGCTTCCGTACGATCCAGCGACGCACCGGCGGGCAGTTGGATAACGCCGATCAGGAAGCCCTGATCCTGTTCAGGAATGAAGCCCGAAGGAGTATCGATCAACCGCCAGGCGGTGAGGCCCAGCAGACCGGCATAGATGATCAGCACCAGGCCGACCGTACGGATCAGACGTGCCGTCAAACGACCGTAGCGATCCGACAGCCAGTCGAAGCCGTCGTTGAACTTCCGCCCGGCCCAGCCGCCGTAGTAGACCACCGCACCCAGGACGCCCGGCTTGCGGGCATGTTCATGATCCTTCTTGTGCGGCTTCAGCAGCAGGGCGGCCATGGCCGGCGACAGCGTCAGCGACACGAACAGCGAGATGACCGAGGCCGATGCGATGACGACCGCGAACTGGCGATAGAAGATGCCGGGGATGCCGGGCACGAACATCGTCGGCACGAACACCGACACCAGCACCAGGCCGATGGCGATCAGGGCGCCGGAGACCTCCTGCATCGATCGATAAGCGGCCTCCTTGGGACTGAGGCCTTCGCTGATCGCGCGCTCCACGTTCTCGACCACGACGATGGCGTCATCGACCACGATGCCGACCGCAAGGACCAGGGCGAACAGGGACAGGGAGTTGATCGAATAGCCCAGCGCCAGCTGCACCGCGAAGGTGCCGACCAGAGCGACGGGGATGGCGACGATGGGAATGATGGCCGCGCGCCAGGTCTGAAGAAAGACCATGACCACGATGATGACCAGGATGACGGCCTCGACCAGGGTGTGCTGAACCGACTCCACCGAGGCGGCGACGAACTCGGTCGGATTGTAAGGCACCGAGATGGCCATGCCGGCCGGCAGTTCGCCCTTGACGGCCTCGACTTCCTTGAGGACCCGATCAGCCGTGCCCAAGGCGTTCGCCCCCGGCTGCTGAACGATCGCGACGCCGACGCCGCGTTGGCCGTCGAAGAAGCCGCGGATGCCGTAATCCTGGGCGCCCAGTTCGATCCGCGCGACGTCGCGCAGGTAGGTGACGCGACCCTCGGCGTCCGTCTTCAGCACGACGTTGGCGAACTCATTGGGATCGCTCAGACGCCCCTGAACCTGAACAGGCAATTGGAACGCAGCGGCGTTGTTCGGGAAGGGAGGTTGGCCGATGGAGCCGGCGGCGGCCTGCACGTTCTGGGCGCGGAGGGCCGAGACGATCTCAGGGCCCGTCAGACCGCGCTCGGCGGCCTTGGCCGGGTCGATCCATACGCGCATCGAATAGTTGCCGCCGCCGAAGACCTGAACTGCGCCGACGCCCTCGATCCGCAGCAGACGATCCCGAAGCGTGGAGTTGGCGTAGTTGCCGACATAGTCGTTGTCCAACGTGCCGTCAGGCGACGTCAAACCCAGGATCATCAGGAAGCCGCTCTCGGCCTTGTTGACCACGACGCCCGTCTGGCGAACCGCTTCCGGGAGTCGAGGCTCGGCCAAGGCGACCCGGTTCTGGACCAGCACCTGAGCAGCATCCAGATCCGTTCCCGGCTGGAAGGTCACAGTGATGGCCACCGTCCCGTCCGACGTGGACGAGGAGGAGATGTAGAGCATGTTCTCGACGCCGTTCACCTCCTGCTCGATGGGGGCGGCGACGGTTTCGGCCAGGGTCTCGGCCGAGGCGCCGGGGTAGGCGGCGTTAATCGTGATCGTCGGGGGCGCGATCTCGGGATACTGCGCCAGGGGCAGCAAGGGATAGGCGGCGATCCCGATGATCGTGATCACCACCGAAATCACGGCCGCGAAGATCGGCCGGTCGATGAAGAAGCGGGAGATATTCATGACTTAGCCGGCCGGCAGGCTGTTGGCGAAGGAGGCGCTGGATGCCGGAGCCGCCTGCGTCACCGGCGCCTGGGAGGCGTTGCCTGCGACGGGTTCGATCTTGCCGTTCTTTGGCGTGACCTTGGAGCCCGGCTGGGCGGCGCGTTGCAGACCCGCGATGATGACGCGGTCAGTCGGAGCCAGGCCGGAACGAACGACGCGCAGGCCCTGGACGATCGGGCCGAGCTGGACGGCCTTGTTGGTCACGGTGCCGTCGGCGTTGACCACAGCGACGGTGCGGCGGGCCTGATCGGTGCCGATGGCCGAATCCGGCACCAGCAGGGCGTCATAGGCGCCGGCGCCCGCGACCTGGGCGCTGCCGAACATGCCGGGACGCAGGAAACCGTCGGCGTTGGGCAGGATGGCGCGCAGACGGATCACGCCCGAGGCGGTGTCCACAGCGTTGTCCGAGAAGTCGAGACGGCCGGTATGCTTGTAGGTGCTTTCGTCCTGCAGGCGGACGTTGACGACCGCGCCCTGGTTGGCGCCGCCCTGACGCAGGTATTTCAGCAGGACCGCTTCAGAGCCGTCGAAGACGAAGTGGATCGGGCCGCCCGAGATGATGGTGGTCAGGATGTCGCCGGCTGACGAACCGCCGGCGATGACATTGCCCGGGTCGACACGACGGTCGGACACGCGACCCGAGGTCGGCGCGGTGACGCGGGTGTATTCCAGGTTCAGACGCGCATTGCGGACGGCGGCGTTGCCGGCCGCCAGATTGGCCTGGGCCGCGTCGACGGCCGCCTTGTTGGAATCATATTCGGCCTTGGACACGGCTTGCGAGGCCAGCAGGGCCTCGCTGCGGGCCAGATTGGCGCGGGCCAGCGACAGTTGCGACTGGGCCTGGGCCACTTGGGCCTGAGCCTGGGCCAGGGCGGCCTGCGCCGGGCGCGGATCCAGGGTGAACAGCAGCTGCCCCTTCTGGACCATCTGGCCGTCGCGGAAGTGAACGGCTTGGATATAGCCGCCGACGCGAGCGCGGACGTCCACGCTCTCGACGGCTTCGAACCGGCCGGTGAACTCGTCCCAGTCCCGCACCTGCTGCTTCAGCGGCACAGCCACCGTCACGGGCGGCGCGCCTTGCGCCGGCGCCTCGGCCTTTGGTGAGCAACCATAAAGGGCACCCGTCACAATGACGGATGCCGCCGCAATCTTCAGCCCGCGCATCTGCGCATCTCCCTGTCGGAGGTCAAATCCCAGTCGTGCGGACATAGGCCGATGGGGAGCGGCCTTGTCAATGCATGGTGACTTAATGATGAGCGCAGCAGCGCTTGTCAACAGGCGTTGACAAAGCCATATGTGAACTACGGTTATTTTGTACTGGAGTACCATCGCCTTGCTGTGCCCCGGCCCACGCCCGAGAAACGCCGTCGCCACCCGATCGGCAATTCTCGGTGCTGCGCGCGAGAGATTCGCGGCCGAGAGCTATGACGACGTGGGCATGCGCGACATCGCCCGTGACGTCGGCGTCGATGCGGCGCTGATCAGTCGTTATTTCGGCTCCAAAGACGATCTGTTTCTGGCCGCCTTGGACAGCTGCGTCGACGGCAGCGCGCTGATGCAGGGCGAAAAGGCCGACTTCGGCCGGCGCGTGGCGCATGAGATCGTCTTCGAACCCAAGAAGGCCGAAAAGCTGAAGGGCATGTCGATCATGCTGCGCTCCATCGGCTCGGCAAAGGCGTCGGAGATGGTTCAGAATACCTGCACTCAGCGCTTCTTCGGCCCGCTGGAGGAATGGCTGAGCGGGCCGGACGCCACCGTCCGCGCGCGTCTCTTGGCCGGCTTCATCATGGGCATGTCGGTCAGTCGCGAACTGGGCGGCGGCAGCTTCAACATCGAACCCGCCCAGTGCGAGGAGATGCGCGACCGCCTGGCACCCATTCTTCAGTCCCTGATCGACGGCTGATCCCATCGCCGAAACGAAAAAGGGCGCGGAGGCTGACCTCCGCGCCCTTTGTCTTGTCTGACGACCGGCTCAGTGCGAGGCGGTCGAGGTCACTTCGGTCCGCGCCTTGGTGCGGATGCAACCGATGGCGAAGATCGTCAGGCCGACGTAGCCCAGCATCGGCACGATGAAGGCGGGCTGAAGCTTGCCGGCCGCATCGGCGATATGCGCCGCGACCTGGGGCAGCAGGGCGCCGCCGATGATGCCGAACACCAGCAGGCCCGACGTCGCCGACGTCGGAGCGGTCGAGCGTTCCAGGGTCAGGGTGAAGATGGTCGGGAACATGATCGAGTTGAACAGGCCGATCGACAGGACGGCATATGCTGCCGTCGGGCCGCCGATCTGGCTGACGGTCAGGCACAGGACGGCCGCCGCGACGGTGCAGAAGGCCAGGACGACGCCGGGGCGCACCTTGGTCAGGACGAGCGAGCCGATGAAGCGGCCGACCATTGCGCCGCCCCAGTACAAGGCGACCATCTTGCCCGCCGTCTCGATGGGGGCGTTTAGGATGTCGGGGCTTTCCAGGAAGTTGGTCAGCATGCCGCCGATGGCGACTTCGGAACCGACGTAGAGGAAGATGGCCAGGGCGCCGAACACGGCCCACGGCGACGACAGCGCCTTCAGCGGCGAGACCGCGTTGTGAAACTCCGGCGCCGCCGCATTGATCTTCTTGCGCGCGGTGAAGATGAAGACGGCGATCAAGGCGAAGAAGGCGCCCATGCCCAGGAAGGCCATGTCGATGCTACGCAGCGACTGGGTGCGGGTCGCGGCGGTCACCACAGCGCCAGCGGCGAAGACGCCGCCCGTCAGCAGGACGTGCGAGCCCAGCCAGGGACCGACAGTCGTGCCTAGCGAGTTGAAGGCCTGCGACAGGTTCAGTCGGCTGGAGGCGCCCTTGGGGCTGCCCAGTTCGGCGACCAGCGGGTTGGCCGCGACCTGCAACAGGGTCACGCCCGAGGCGATGACGAACAGTGCGATCAGGACACCGGGATACCAGTCGGCGGCGGTGGCGGCCGGCACGATCAGGCAGCCTGCGACCATGACGATCAGGGCGCCGATGATCGAGCGGCTGTAGCCCAGCTTGCTGAGCACCGAGGCGGCCGGGAGGGACATCAGCCCGTAGGCGATGAACCAGGCGAAGGTCGTCAGGAAGGCCTCGGCGTTGTTCAGATCGAACACCCGCTTCACCGCCGCGATCAGCGGATCGATCAGCGAGGTGGCGAAGCCCCAGGCGAAGAACAGCGTGGTGACATAGGCGAAGGCCAGGCCTGCACCCTGGCGTTTTCCGGCGTCCGGAACGGTCATGAATGATCCCCCAGTAAAATCGAACGGCCGCGCTGTGGTCGCGCGGTTCTCATCCTGCTTGGTTCGGACATCGCGAAAGGCGCGTCCAGCCGAAAAGCGCCCTCTGTAACGAAACTTTTCCCTCGCCCTGTGGTGCAGGCAAAGAAAAGGGCCGCCTCGCGAACGCGGCGGCCCAAGTTTGCTCAGAAGAGAAGGGAAATCAGAACTTGTAGTTCAGCCCGACCGCGAAGGTGCGGCCGTAGTGCTGATAGTCGATGGTCCGGCGCTCATCGCCGTTCTCGAAGGTCTTGAACGGCTCGTCGGTCAGGTTGTTGACCTGAGCCAGAACCGACAGGCCTTCCAGCGGACCGGACTGGAACTCATAGCCGACCTGGGCGTCGACAACCGTTTCAGCGGCCACCGAACGCAGGGTGCGGCCGTTGCCGAAGCCGGCGACCTCGCCCAGGTAATCCGAGCGATAGCGGGCCGAAATCCGCGACTGGAAGCCATAGCGCTCGTAGTAGAGCGAGCCGTTGATCACGTTTTCCGACAGACCCGGCAGAGCGGTCGGGGCCTGGGTCGGATCGGGCTGGACTTCGCTGTCCGTGGTCGAAGCGCTGAACTGGGCGCCGAAACCTTCCAGGGCCGGATGGAAGATGTCGAACGGCGCCGAGATCGAAAGCTCGAGACCCTTGATCCAGCCGCCTTCGCCGTTGTCAGGCGCGCCGACCAGGCCTTGGCGCAACGCCGGCTCGGGGTTTGTCGGCGAAATTACGCCGATCGGATAGCCGGTGAAGTCGAAAATCTGATTGCGATTAAAGACGTAGCTTTCCAGGTTCTTGTAGAAAGCCGCCAACGAGATGTAGCCCTTGCGGTTGGCGAAATACTTCTCGAACGACACGTCGATCACGTCGGCGATATACGGCCGCAGTTCCGGGTTGCCGCCGCCGCCGCCCCAGGGGGAACGGTTGATGTCGGTCGATTGGGCCAAGCTGGGGTTATAGCTGTAGTTTCGCGAGGCGCGCATATCGTCCATGCGCGGACGGGCCAGGGTGCGCGAAACCGCCAGACGCGCGAACATGTCCTCGCCGGTTTCCAGGATGAAGTTCGCGCTAGGCAAAATCTCCAGATACTCGTCGCCGCCCGTCACCGCGATGGTCTCGGAGACGCCCGGTCCGACCTGCCGCGCCGAGAAGCCGCTGGAGCTTTGGTCGGTATAGACGAACTGCATGCCGACGTTGCCGGTCAGGGCTCGGCCGAACAGGTTGTGATCGATGTTGGCGCGGACGTAGGCGGTCGAGACCTTTTCCGTCACTTCCCAGTTGCCTGCGGTGACGTCGGCGTTCGGGTTGCGGACGCGGTTCAGCGCGCCGCTGTTGACCAGGCCGAGAGCGTCGTAGCTCAGCACGGCGCTGATGCCGAGATAGCCGAGGTCGGTCGGGTCCAGCAGGAAGGCCGAAGGCACGGTCAAATCGCCGCCGCCGGGGACGCCGAGATAGAACTGATCGTTGACGAAGCTCTTCTGACGCTCGGTATAGTTGGCGCCGAAGTCGATCGACTTGAACGGGCTCTGGTGCAGTTGGCGCGTCACGGAGAAGCGAGCCGCCTTGATCTCGTCCTCGATGGAGGGCGTGTTCATATAGCCGGCCTGACCGCCCGGAATGACGTCGCCGCCCCAGCCTTGCGGGCTGGTGATACGGATCAGGTTGGGATCGGCGTAGTTCAGACGGCTGGTGAAGCGGGTCACGCCGTCGTCGGTCAGTTCAAAGCCCAGAGTGTCCAACGCGCCGTTAACGTTGCGGCCGGTGCCGGCGTTGGTTTCCAGGATGATGTCGTTACGCTCGACCTTCGAATAGCTGAGGTCCAGGTTCGCCGACCAGTCGTCGCTGAGTGTGAACTCGGTGTTCCAGCCCAACGCGGTGATGTTGCTGTCGCGCTTGTTCAGGTCGTTGCGAACCACGCCCTTGATGTTGTCCCAGGTGCCGGCGACGATGAGGCCGTCCTGCACGGTGTAGCCAGGGCGCAGCGCGGGGCCGGGACGGCAGACCGCCGACGGGACGTTCACGGTGCAGTCACCCGAGGAACCACCCCACGCCAGCGGGAATTCGATGCCGCGCAGAACCTGGGTGTTCTTGAACTCGGAATAGAAGGCGTCGATCGTGGAGTGGATACGATCGTTCGGGCGCCATTCCAGCACGCCCATATAGCCGTCGCGCTCCAGCTCCGACGACATCACATAGGGCTTCACGCCGCCGGTCAGCAGATTGCCGTCCGTGTAGTTGGGATAGCCCCAGGCGTTGAAGCGCTCGGACTGATAGGGCGAGTTCATGTGGGCGTAGCCCAGGGCCACGCCCAGCGTGCCGTCCAGGAACTGGTCGATGTAGGAGATGGTGTAGCGGTCGCCGTTATCGGTCGTGCCCGAGTTCAGGGCGCCCAGCTCGTTCCACTCATGACGATAGTTCAGAGCGATGGCCTGACGGCCGTAGGCCAGCGGGCGAACGGTGCGCAGGTCGACGGTGCCGCCCAGACCCTGACCAATTAGGGCCGCGTCCGGGGTCTTGTAGACGACAACGCTGTTCAGCAGTTCGGCGGGGAACTGGTCGAACTCGACGCCGCGGTTGTCGCCGGTGGTGACCAGTTCGCGCCCGTTCAACAGGGCGGTGGTGAAGTCAGGCCCCAGGCCACGGATAGAGATCGCCTGGCTGCGGCCGTCGAGGCGCTGCATGGTCACGCCCGGCAGGCGCGCCAGGGATTCGGCGATCGAGACGTCCGGCAGCTTGCCGATGTCTTCAGCCGAGATGACTTCGACGATCGAGGTATTGTTGGCCTTGGCCGAGATCGCGGCCTCGATCGAACGACGAATGCCGGTGACGACGATTTCGCCGACTTCAGTGGCCTGGTCGTCGGCCTGCGCCGTCGTGGCGGGCGCGGTTTGTGCGTGGGCCGAACCGACCGCCATCAGGGCGGCTGCGCCGAAGGCGACGCCGGATAGCAGGCGCGCGCGCCGGTTGAGACGTTGGAACATGGTCATCCTCCCTGGGGCTGACCGCGATTCTGAACGTCGCGATCTGAAGCCGTCGCAAAAATATGCAAATCTTCGGGAATGTTGCAAGCAGTTAATGCGGGCGTCTGATTTCCGTCGCACTTCGCGCCCGTTGATAGCCCGCAAAGGCGCGGGAATGTGCGGTTTCGCTCTATTCCCATGGCGCATCGCAGCATTTCAGCGACGCGTTGACAGCCCCGCCCATTGCTGCAAAATCTTGCAAATCGATCTGGAAGGCTTTGCACTTTCCAGACGCAAGGGAGTGAGCGTCATGGCGAGGGGAACCCCCAGAAGGGCCGGACTGCACGCAGCGATGGCGGCGGCGGTTCTGCTGAGCGGCTTTGCAACGCCGACGACGGCGCAGAACCGCCAGGCCGAAGACGCCCTGTCAGCCCTGCGTCAACGGCTGCCTCAGGACGAGGTCATCTATTTCCTGCTGCCGGATCGCTTCGCCAATGGCGATGCATCGAACGACCACGGCGGTTACGCCGCCGACCGGCTGAAAAGCGGGTTCGATCCGGCCGATACCGATTTCTATCACGGCGGCGACTTGGCCGGCGTGACCCAACGGCTCGACTATATCCAGGGGCTGGGCGCGACGGCGGTCTGGTTGGCGCCGGCGTTCAAGAACAAGCCCGTGCAGAGCCATGGCGGCTATACCGGCGCGGCGCACCACGGCTACTGGATCACCGACTTCACTGCCGTCGATCCGCACTTCGGCGACGAGGCTGCGATGCGCGCCTTGGTCGAGGCGGCCCACGCGCGCGGCATGAAGGTCTATCTGGACATCGTCGCCAACCACACCGCCGACGTCATCCAGTATCGCGAATGCCCGGAGGGTCGCTGCGCCTATCGCAGCCGCGCCGACTATCCCTACACCCGTCGCGGCGGCGTCGACGGTGCGCCGATCAATGAGGGCTTCGACGGTCGGGACTTTTCGCGCCTGACCCGGCCTGACTACGCCTACACGCCCTATGTCCCGGCGGGCGAGGAGAACGCCAAGGTTCCGGCCTGGCTGAACGACCCGATCCACTATCATAACCGGGGCGAGAGCACCTTCACCGGCGAAAGCAGCTTGGACGGGGACTTCGCCGGGCTGGACGACCTGCTGACCGAGGACCCGGTGGTCATGCAGGGGATGATCGACATCTTCGGCGGCTGGATCGACAAATACGGGATCGACGGCTTCCGCATAGACACCGCCCGTCATGTGAACCCGGGCTTCTGGCAGGCCTTCATCCCCGCCATGATCGCCCGCGCCGAGGCCAAGGGCATCCCGAACTTCCACATCTTCGGCGAGGTCTACGATCCCGATCCGGCGGTGACGGCGCGGTTCACGCGGGTCGACAGCTATCCGGCGGTACTGGACTTCCCGTTCCAGAAGCAGGCGACCGATGTGGCGGCCGGCAAGGTCGGGACCGACGCCCTGGCCAAGCTGTTCGACGCCGACACGATCTATGACAAGGGCGCTGAAACCGCCGCCATCCTGCCGACCTTCCTGGGCAACCATGACATGGGCCGGGTCGGCTTTTTCGTGAAACAGGCCAATCCGAACGCCGACGACGCGGAGGTGCTGGCGCGCATCAAACTGGCCCATGCCTTGATGATGTTCAGCCGGGGCGTGCCGACACTCTATTACGGGGATGAACAGGGGTTCGCGGGCGCGGGCGGATACGGAAACTCGCGCCAAGACATGTGGCCCAGCCGGACGCCGGTCTATGCGAACGAAACCCCCATCGGCGGTCGCCAGCCGGCCTATTCCACCGACGCGCCTCTGTATCGGGCCATTGCCGAAATGACCCGCATCCGCGCCGAAGAGCCGGCCCTGCGACGCGGCCGTCAGGTCGTGCGCGCCTATGGCGACAAGCCCGGTCTGTTCGCCCTGTCGCGCATCGGCGAGGACGGATCGGAGGTCCTGGCCTTGTTCAACACCTCCACTGCGCCCGTCGCCGCTCAAGTCGAGGTGGAGCCCGGCTCGCTGCGGTGGCAAGCTCTGCGCGGCGATTGCGCACCCGAATCCTCCGCGCCCGCCAGCGTCGCCGTTCGCGTGCCCCCCCTCGATTACCTCGTCTGCAAGAGCGTGCCGTGACTGCCCTGCCCCTCGATCTTTCCACGGCTGACGCCGCCCCCGCATTGGCGCACGATTGGTGGCGTGGCGCGGTGCTGTATCAGATCTATCCGCGCAGCTTCGCCGACTCCAACGACGACGGCGTCGGCGATCTGAAGGGCATCACCCAGCACCTCGACCATGTCGCCTCTCTAGGCGTGGATGGCATCTGGCTGTCGCCCTTCTTCACGTCGCCGATGAAGGACTTCGGCTATGACGTGTCGGACTATTGCGACGTCGATCCGATCTTCGGCACATTGGCCGACTTCGACGCCCTGATCGCGCGCGCCCATGCCCTGGGGCTGAAGGTCGTCATCGATCAGGTCTTCTCCCACACCTCGGACGAACATCCCTGGTTCACTGACAGCCGCGCCAGCCGAAACGGCGACCACGCCGACTGGTATGTCTGGGCCGACGCCAAGCCGGACGGCTCGCCGCCCTCGAACTGGCAGTCGGTGTTCGGCGGCCCGGCCTGGACGTGGGACGCGCGTCGCGGCCAGTACTACATGCACAACTTCCTGGCCTCACAGCCTCAGCTGAACGTCAGGAACCCGGCGGTTCAGGACGCCCTGATCGCGGCGGCGCGGTTCTGGCTGGATCGGGGAGTGGACGGCTTCCGCCTGGATGCGATCAACTTCGCCATCCACGATCCGTCCCTGCGCGACAATCCGCCGATCCAGGACGGCAGGAAGCGCACGCGGCCGTTCGACTTCCAGGACAAGATCTATAACCAGTCCCACCCGGACATCATCGGCTTCCTGAACCGCATCCGCGCGCTGACCGACAGCTATGAAGGCCGGTTCACGGTGGCGGAGGTCGGCGGCGATCACGCCGACCGCGAAATGAAGGAGTTCACCGCCGGGAACGACCGGCTGCATTCGGCCTATGGCTTCCTCTACCTCTACGCCGACACGCTGAAGGGCGAACTGATCGGCATCGGCGATGGGATGTGGCCGGATCAGCAGGGCGAGGGTTGGCCGTCCTGGACCTTCTCCAACCACGATGCGCCGCGCGCGGTGTCACGTTGGGCCCAGGGCCGGGACGAGAAGGCCTTCTCGGAAATGGCCCTGCTGCTGCTGATGTGCCTGCGCGGCAATGTGTTCGTCTATCAGGGCGAAGAGTTGGGTCTGCCTCAGGCCGAGGTGCCGTTCGAGCGGCTGGTCGATCCCGAGGCCATCGCCAACTGGCCTGAGACTTTGGGCCGCGACGGCGCCCGCACGCCGATCCCCTGGGTGGCCTCGGCGCCCAACGCCGGCTTCTCGACGGTGGAGCCCTGGCTGCCGGTCGATCCGCGTCATCTGGCGCTGGCCGTGGACGCGCAGGAGGCGGACCCGACATCGATCCTGCACGCCGCGCGCCGCATCATCGCCCTGCGTCAGGCCCATCCGGCGCTGCGGATCGGCGGACTGGAGATCGAGAGCGCGGGCGACCTGGTGGTCTTCCGCCGGTTCGAACGGGCCGAGGGCGGCGAGCGTCTGCTGTGCGCGTTCAACCTGGGCTTCGAGGCCTTTGACTGGTCCGCGCCTACCGGCGCGCGCCGGATCGCGGCGGTCAACTGGACCGAGGCAGACGGATCGACGCTGAGGCCGCTGGCCGGCCTGATCTTCGCCGACGCCGGATGACGGGGTCAGCCGCCGCAGGTCTCGCGAACGATCAACTCGGTCGGAACGCGCTCGGAACGGCCTGCTGCGGCGCCGCCGTGATCCAGCAGTTTGGACACCATCAACCGGCCGGCCTTCATGGTGTCCTGGGCGATGGTGCTGAGCGCCGGGCGCGAGTAGCGGCTGAACGGCACATTGTCGAAACCGATGACCGAGACCTGGCCCGGCACCTCGACGCCGGCGTGCAACAGGGCACGCACGGCGCCCAGGGCGATCTGGTCAGACGCAGCCACGACGCCATCGAAATCCAGCCCACGTCGGATCAGGGCGTCCACGGCGGCCTCTGCGGATTCGACCTCGAAATGCGCAGGCACGATCAAGTCGGCGTCCACGTCCAACGCGCTCTGGCTCAAGGCGTCCAGATAGCCGCGATGCCGCTGCATGGCCTCGGGCGGATCCAGGTCGCCCAGGAAGACGACGCGCTTTCGCCCCAGCCGCGCCAGATGAAGCGTCGCGCGGCGCCCGCCGGAGATGTTGTCCGAGCCGATGGAGCAGTAGTCCTGGTCGGGCAGTTCTGCGCCCCAGACGACGAAACGATGGTCGGCGTCGACCAGACGGTTGAAGGCCGAATGCAGGCTGGATTGACCCAAGAAGATCACGCCGTCCGCCCGGCTGGTGTTCAGCGCCGCCGACAGCTCGTCATAGTTGGCGGGCGAAATATGGCTCATCAGCAGGTCGCAGCCGCGTTCGCGCGCCGCCTCGCCCACCCCGGCCAGAAGCTCCAGGAAGAAGGGGTCGCTGAGGCGCCCTTCGCGCCCCTGCGGGCGCGGCACCACCAGGGCGATGGTGCCCTGGGCGCCGATCGGACCGGCGGGCATGTGGCGGCGGAACGGGTAGTCGTGTTCCTTGGCCAGCTTCCAGATCGTCTGTTTGGTCCGGTCGTTGACGGCGGGGCTGTCGTTCAGGGCGCGCGAGGCGGTGGCGATGGACACGCCAGCCAGGCGGGCGATGTCTTCCAGACGGGTTGTCTTGCGGCTCAAGGTCGCGGGTCCTCACAGCAGCATGGTGAAGCTGCAAAATTTTCTGCAAATATTTCAGCCACCGTTCGCGGCGGTTGGCAAGAGGCGGCGTAACGGAGTTCCCATGATGCAGCGCAGATCCTTCCTGGCCCTTGGCGGCGTATCGATCCTGGCTCTGGGGGCGACGGGCGTGCGCGCCCAGACCGCGCCGAACCATGCCCGGGCGTCCTCGCCCGGCGGCGTGCTGACCGTCGAGGCCTTCACCGACAATGACGGGCGGCCGATGTATTCGGTGCTGCGTCAGGGCCGGGTCGTCGTGGCGCCGTCCAAGCTAGGCTTCCTCTTGACCGACGCCCCGGCCATCGAGCGCGGCCTGACCCTGACCGCAGGCCAGCCGATCGCGGTCGACGACACCTGGGAGCAGCCTTGGGGCGAGCGGCAGTTCATCCGCAACCACTACAACGAATGGCGCGTCGCCTATGCCGAGACCGGCGGTCTGCAACGCCGCGTCGACGTGGTCTTCCGCCTGTACGACGACGGTCTGGGCTTCCGGTATGAGTTCCCGCAGCAGGCCGGCCTGACCACCGTCCGCATCGGTTCGGAGATCACCGAGTTCAACCTGGCCGAAAACGGCGAGGCCCTGTGGTGCCCGGCCTGGGAATGGAACCGAGAGGAATATCTCTACAGCCGCACGCCGATCGATGCGGTCGGCAGCGCCCAGACGCCGATGACGGTTCGGGGCCAGTCGGGCTTGCATGTCTCCATCCACGAGGCGGCCTGCATCGACTATGCGGGGATGAACCTGCGCCGGTCGGAGGAAACGAAGTTCCGCGCTCAGCTGACGCCGGGCTTGACCAATGCGGCGGTAGTGCGCGAGGCGCCGTTCAACACGCCCTGGCGGACCCTGCAAATCTCCGACAGCGCCGCGGGCCTGCTGGATTCCAGCCTGATCCTGAACCTGAACGAGCCCAACACGCTGGGCGATGTCAGCTGGTTCAAGCCGATGAAATACGTCGGCGTCTGGTGGGAGATGCACCTGGACCTGAAGACCTGGAACTCCGGGCCCAAACACGGCGCGACGACCGAGAATGCGATCAAACACATCGACTTCGCCGCCAAACACGGCCTGGGTGGCGTTCTGGTCGAAGGCTGGAACAAGGGCTGGGACGGCCAGTGGTTCGCCAACGGCGCGGACTTCAGCTTCACCGAGGCCTATCCCGATTTCGACATTGAGGCCGTCTGCGCCCACGCGCGGTCAAAGGGCGTGCAGCTGATCGGCCACCACGAGACCGGCGGCAACGCCTTCCACTATGAGCAGCAGCTCGAGCCGGCCATGGCGCTTTATGAGCGCCTCGGCGTCCATTCAGTAAAGACCGGCTATGTCGCTGATGCGCAAGGCGCACGCGTCGCCGGGCCGGACGGACAGATGGTCATGGCCTGGCACGAAAGCCAGGCGATGGCGCAGCACCACATGCGCGTGGTCGAGGCCGGCTATCGCCACAAGGTCGCCGTCAACGCTCACGAGCCGTTCAAGGACACCGGCCTTCGCCGCACCTATCCAAACATCATCAGCCGCGAGGGTCAGCGCGGCATGGAATATTCGGCCTGGGGCAATCCCGGCAATCCGCCCGAGCATGAGCCGAACCTGGTCTTCACCCGCCTCTTGGCCGGGCCGATGGACTATACGCCTGGCATCTTCGGCATGGAGACACGCAGCCCCGGCGGCGTGCAGACGACCTGGGCCAAGCAGTTGGCGCTCTATGTCGTGATCTACAGCCCGATCCAGATGGCGGCGGACCTGCTGGTCAACTACGAGGCCAACCCCGGCCCGTTCCAGTTCATCAAGGATGTGCCGGTCGACTGGAGCGAGAGCCGCACCTTGGACGCCGCCATGGGCGACTATATCGTCACGGTTCGCAAGCAGCGCGGCACGGATGTCTGGGCCCTGGGCGCCGTCACCGACGAGCATCCGCGCGTGCTGAAGGCCCCGCTCGACTTCCTGGACGCCGGCCGTCGATATCGGGCCGAAATCTACCGCGACGGGCCGGACGCCGACTATCGCGGCAAGCGTGAGGACATCGTCATCGAGCAGCGCGAGGTGACGTCGTCTGACACCCTGACCCTGGCGCTGGCCCCCGGCGGCGGTCAGGCGATCCGGTTCGTGCCGGTCGGCCGGGCGCGACGCGGATGACTCTTCTCTCGCACCGCCCGCGCCTGTCCGGCCTGGCGATCTGGAACATGTGCGTCGGCTTCTTCGGCATCCAGATCGGCTTCGGCCTGCAGAACGCCAACACCAGCCGGATCTTCCAGACGCTGGGGGCCGAGGTCGACAGCCTGGCGATCCTGTGGATCGCCGCGCCGCTGACGGGCTTGCTGGTCCAGCCGATCATCGGCCATTTCAGCGACAAGACTTGGACCCGCTTCGGCCGGCGGCGGCCCTATTTCCTGGTCGGGGCCATCGCCACCACCCTGGCCCTGATCGCCATGCCCAACAGCCCCAGCCTGTGGTTCGCCGCGGCCATGCTGTGGATCATGGACGCCTCGATCAACATCACCATGGAGCCGTTCCGCGCCTTTGTCGGCGATAACCTTCCGGAGGAGCAGCGCACTGCAGGCTATGCGATGCAGAGCTTCTTCATCGGCGCCGGCGCGGTCTTCGCCTCGGTCCTGCCGTGGCTGTTATCCAACGTCTTCGACATCGCCTCGACCGCCGAGGCGGGCGTGGTGCCCCTGTCGGTCAAGATCGCCTTCTACGTCGGCGCCGCCGGCCTGTTCTCGGCCGTGCTGTGGACAGTGCTGTCGACCAAGGAGTACAGCCCCGAACAGATCGCGGCCTTCGAACGCGCTCGAGACGACGCGCCGACCGCGCCCGTCGAGGCCGAAGCGCCGGCCCGCAGCGTGCAGGGCTGGATGACTTCGGGCCTGGTCTGCGCCGTGCTCGGCGGGCTGGGTTTCGTGCTGATCGGCGCGCTCGATCTGGAGAAGGAGCTGCTGATCCTTGCGGGCTTCTTCGCCGGGTTCGGCCTGCTGCAGATCGCCGTGGGCATGATGCAACGTCGCCGCATCACCAACGCCGCGACCGAAATCCTGAACGACATCTTCCGCATGCCCGAGACGATGCGCGGCCTGGCCGTGGTTCAGTTCTTCAGCTGGTTCGCCCTGTTCGCCATGTGGATCTACACCACCGCGGCCGTGACCCGCGTCCATTACGGAGCCACCGACACCACCTTGGCCGCCTACGCTACGGGCGCGGACTGGGTGGGGGTTCTGTTCGGGGTCTATAACGGCGTGGCGGCCCTGGCGGCCTTCACCCTGCCGGTCATCGCCAAACGGATCGGACGCAAGGCGACCCATGCGCTGATGCTGATGCTGGGTGCGGCCGGTCTGTTCGGCGTCTTCGCCATCCGCGAGCCGGGCCTCTTGTGGCTGCCGATGATCGGCGTCGGCTTCGCCTGGGCGTCGATCGTCTCCATGCCCTACGCCATCCTGTCGGCAGCGGTGCCGGACCGAAAAATGGGCGTCTATATGGGCGTCTTCAACATCTTCATCGTCGTGCCCCAGCTGCTGGCCGCCACGGTTCTGGGCCTGATCCTGAAGACCCTGTTCAATGGTCAGGCGATCTGGGCCCTGGTCCTCGGCGCCGTCTCCTTCGTCCTGGCCGCCGCCAGCGCGCTAATGGTCAAGGAGCATCGCGGATGAACCGTCGAGGTCTTCTGGCCCTCATGGCCGCCCTGCCCTTCGCCGGCGCGGCGCGTGCTGAGGGCACCCTCGCGGACGGGCGGTTGGTGCTGCATGAGGCGGTCGCGTCGGCCCACGTGAAGGCGCGCAACGTCTCGGTCTGGCTGCCGCCCGGCTACGAGGCGTCCGACGCCGCCTGGCCTGTTCTCTACATGCATGACGGCCAGAACCTGTTCGATCCGGCCACGGCCAACTTTGGCGAATGGGGCGTCGACGAACATCTGACGCGGCTGATCGCAAGCGGCCAGGTGCGGGCTCCAATCGTCGTGGGGATCTGGAACACCGACCTGCGGCTGAGGGAATATGTCCCCGCCGACCTGATCGCCGCCCTACCCGCCGACATGCGCGACGAGGTCCAGGCCATCTACGGCGGCCCGTCCTTGTCCGACGCCTATTTGCGGTTCCTGGTCGAGGAACTGAAGCCCTTCATCGACGGCGCCTACCGCACCCTGAGCGGACCGCAGGACACGATGATCGCCGGCTCCAGCATGGGCGGCCTGATTTCGATGTATGCAGTGATGAAACGGCCGCAGGTCTTTTCGGCCGCCGCCTGTCTGTCCACCCATTGGCCGCTGAAGGTCGAAGGGCTTGAACCCGGCGCGGCGCTGGACGCTTGGCGCGAACGGCTGGTCGCGGCCTGGACCGGCGTGATCGAACGCGGCCTGCCCGAGCCGGGCGACCACCGCTTCTATTTCGACCGGGGCGACGAGACGCTGGATCAATTCTACGCCGTCTTCCAGACCCAGGTGGACCAGACCTTCCGCCGTCGCGGCTATGGCGCCGGCGACTTCCGCAGCCTGGTCTTCCCCGGCGCCCAGCACAACGAGGCGTCCTGGAACCAGCGGCTCGACGTGCCTTTGACTTTCCTTCTTTCCCCCGCCCCCACGCGCAACCCGTGAGGACCACAATGCGTCGTTTCCGTACCTTCTGCCTCGCCGGCGCCGCCGGCCTGGCGCTTGCTTCCGCCGCAAGCGCTCAATCGGGCGGCGCCCCCGGCGCGCCCGGCGCCCCGCCCGTCTGGTCCAGCGCGGCTAAGACCGGCGCCGGCGCCTCATACGAGGCCTACGTCGATGGCCAGTATCGCGACGGCGGCCCGACCGGCGCGGTGTCCAAGGTCTGGTATTCCATCGCCGACGGCGTCCTGACCGAAACCATGTACGGCCTGATCCATGAGGCCCAGATCAAGGCGCTGCGCTTCGCCGGCGTGACCCAGGACGGTCTGGTCGTCGAAGGCGACGACACCACCAGCCGCACCGAATATCTGCACGTCGACGCCCAGGGGCGTCCGCTCTCGCCGGCCTATCGCGTCACGACCCAGGACAAGAACGGCCGCTTCCAGATCGAAAAGCAGATCTTCAGCGATCCCGACCGCAACGCCCTGGTGCTGCGCGTCACCATTACGGCGCTGAAGGGCGATGTGACGCCCTATCTGATGCTGGAGCCGCACATCGCCAACACCGGCGTCGAGGATCGCGGTCAGGTCACACGTGACGGCTTCCACGCCTGGGAAGGCGATACCCACCTGTTCCTGAAGCCTAGCGAGGCTTTCGAAAAGGCCAGCGTCGGCTTCGTCGGCGCCTCGGACGGTCTGACGGATCTGAAGGACGGCAAGCTGGACTGGACCTACGCCTCGACCGGCGATCAGGCCGGCAACACCATGATGACCGGCGCCCTGCCGCGTCTGCGCCAAAGCAGCCGGATCACGCGCGACTTCGTCATCGGCTTCGGCGCCAGCGAAGCTGAGGCGCGCGCAGCTGCGGACGGTTCTTTCGCGACTGGTCTGGACGAGGTGCTGGCCCGCTTCAACGGCGAGGGCGAGCGCGTCGGCTGGGAAGACTATGTCGGCTCCCTGACCGAACTGCCGCGCATCGCCGAACAGGCGACCGACGGGGGCAAGCTGGCCTACGCCTCGGCTCTAATGCTGAAGGTGCAGGAGGATCGCACCCACGCCGGCGCCCTGATCGCGTCACTCTCGAACCCGTGGGGCGATACGGTGGACGCGTCGAAATCCTCGACCGGCTACAAGGCCGTCTGGCCGCGCGACTTCTATCAGGTGGCGATGGCTCTGGCGGCTCTGGGCGACAAGGACACGCCGCTGGCGGCCTTCAACTATCTGCCCCAGGTTCAGGTCGGTCCGAACACGCCCGGCAACACCGGCGTCGGCGGCTGGTTCCTGCAGAAGACGCACGTGGACGGCGAACTGGAGTGGGTCGCGGTCCAGTTGGATCAGACCGCTATGCCGATCATGCTGGGCTATCGCCTGTGGAAGATGGGCTGGCTGTCGGACGCCCAGATGACCGAACACTATCGGTCCATGCTGAAACCGGCGGCCGACTTCCTGGTCGACGGCGGCAAAATTGGGCTGATGTGGAACGACGCGGAGATCAAGCCGCCCTTCACCCAGCAGGAACGCTGGGAAGAGCAGCAGGGCTATTCGCCTTCCAGCACCGCCGCCGTGGTCGCGGGCCTGACGGTCGCCGCCGAAATGGCGCGCGCCTCAGGCGACGCCGCCGGCGCGACGCGCTATCAGATCGCGGCCGACAGCTATGCGTCCAAAATCGAAGAGCGGATGTTCACCACCAACGGCGACTTCGGCGACGGTCGCTACTTCATCCGCATCACCCAGAACGAGAACCCGAACGACAAGGCCCCCATCGGCGCCGCCAATGGCCAGATCGCGCCGGCCGAAGACCGGGTCGTTGACGGCGGCTTCCTGGAACTGGTGCGCTATGGCGTGCGCAAGGCCGACGATCCGCACATCCTGGCCACCCTGCCAGTCTATGACGATCAGTCGCTGGAGCCGCTTTATCGCGTTCGCTACGACTTCGGTCCCGAGGGCGACAAGACGCCGGGCTGGCGCCGTTATGGCGTCGATGGCTATGGCGAGGATCACGTCACGGGCGCCAACTATGGCGTCGGCGGCGAGATGAGCCCCGGTCAGCGCGGCCGGGTCTGGCCCTTCTTCACCGGCGAGCGCGGTCACTATGAGCTGGCTCGCGTCAGCGTGAACGGCGCCCCCTCGGCCGCCGACATCGCCGCCATCCGCCAGACCTATGTGCGCGGCATGGAGCGGTTCGCCAACGGCGGGCTGATGCTGGCCGAACAAGTGTGGGACGGCGTCGGCAACCCGACGGCCAAGGACTACGCTGTGGGTCAGAATACGGACTCGGCGACGCCCCTGGCCTGGACCCACGCGGAATATCTGAAGCTGCTGCGGTCGCTGGCCGACGGCAAGGTCTGGGACAGCTACGATCCGGTCCACGACCGCTACGCCCGCTGATACGAAAACGGCCCCGGAGATCGCTCTCCGGGGCCGTACTCATCTCGGGCTGACGCGGGTCAGAAGGTGAGTTTCACCGCCCCGACGATGCGGTCTTCCGCGCCGGGCACGCCGTCCACATCGGTGTCATGATAGCGGACATCAAGGCCTACCTTGTCGGTCAGGGCATAGCCAACGCCGACGTTCCAGGTGGTGTAGTCGTCGCTGACGTCGAGCCATTGCTTGCCGAGCGCGCCCGACACCGTCCACTTGGGCGCCGGCGAGAAGGCGGCGTTGACCTCGGCATAAGTCGCCTCGTCGTCGATGCCGAAGAAGTCGGGCGAGTAATAGACGGCCGCGCCAAAGGTGGCGGGACCGACCGCGCGCGAGGCCGCAGCCTTGAACTCGGCATAGTTGTAGTCCGCGCCGTTCGGCTCTCCGACATACAGATAGCCGATCGCGCCGAAGTCGAGCGCGAAGCCCCCCGCCTCGGTGCGATAGCCGCCGTAGAGATCGACCTCCGCATCGGTGTCGTCGCCAAAGTCGACGTTGGAGGCCCAGGCGCCTGCATAGAAGCTGCCCGAGGTCAGGTCGACGCCGCCCTGAATGGCGGGATCTTCACCGGTCTGGCTGAAACCGCGGAACACATAGTCGCTGACGACGCCCACGTTCCAGGCGACATCGACGGTGCTCTGGGCCGAGGCCGGCGCGGCGAGGCCGATCAGTCCTGCGGCGAGGGTCGCGACGGCGGCCGCGCGGATGATGGTCTTCTTCATAGTCTATCCCCTTGTTGTCGTTATTCGAGGCCGGGCGCGGGTTTGGGAGCCGAGCCCGATCTCAGCTCAGTGTTCCAGCGCCTCGCCATGCAGCGAGGTGTCCAGACCGGCGGCTTCTTCAGCCTCGCTCACGCGCAGTCCCGTGGTGAACTTGCAGATGAACAGGATGATCAGGGTGCCGACGGCGCTGTAGACGATGGTCCACAACAGGCCCAGCGCCTGGGCGCCGACGTTGGCGCCTTCCGACAGGCTGTTGATCGCGGTCGTGGCGAACACGCCGGTCAGCAGGGCGCCGATCAGGCCGCCCGCGCCGTGGATGCCGAAGGCGTCCAGGCTGTCGTCGTAGCGCAGCAGCTTCTTGATCCACACCGACGAGGCGTAGCAGGCCGGGCCGGCGATCAGGCCGATGATGACCGCGCCCTTGGGATCGACGAAGCCGGCCGCCGGGGTGATGGCGACCAGACCGGCGACGACACCCGACAGCATGCCGATCAGCGAGACCTTCTTCTTCTCAATATATTCGACGATCTTCCAGGTCAGGGCGGCGGCGGCGGCGGCCAGGATGGTGTTCAGCAGCGCCACGCCCATCAGGTCGTTGGCGGCGCCCGCCGAGCCGGCGTTGAAGCCGATCCAGCCGACCAGCAGCAGCGAGGCGCCGATCATGGTCAGGACGGGGTTGTGGGCGGTGATAACCTCTGTGCCGTAACCCTTACGGCGACCCAGGAAGATGGCGCAGACCAGGCCCGCGACGCCCGAGTTGACGTGAACGACGGCGCCGCCCGCGAAGTCCAGCACGCCCGCCGAACCCAGGAAGCCGCCGCCCCAGACCCAGTGGCAGATCGGCGCATAGACCAGCAGCGACCACAGGGCGGTGAACAGCAAGAGCGCCGAGTATTTGAACCGCTCGGCGAAGGCGCCGGTGATCAGCGCCGGGGTGATGATGGCGAAGGTCATCTGGAAGGAGATGAACAGGAACTCGGGAATGCCGGGCAGCAGGGCGTTGGCCGTCTTCAGCGACACGCCGTTCAGGAACAGCATATCCAGACTGCCGATGAAAGGCTGAAGGCCGGCGCTCGCGTTCTTGCCGAAGGCCAGGCTGTAGCCGGCGATGAACCAAACCAGCGACACCACGGCGAAGACGCCGACGGACTGGGTGATGGTGGCGATGACGTTCTTCTTGCGCACCATGCCGCCATAGAACAGCGCTAGACCGGGGAGGGTCATCAGCAGAACCAGGGCGGTCGAGGTGCCGAGCCATGAGGCGCCGGCGCTGTCCAACTCAAGCGCAGCCTGGTGGCCGAGCAAGGCGGGCGCGGCGTCCTGTGCATTGGCCACGCCGGCGACCATGAGACAGAGTGTGGGAAGAAGGAGCGCAGCCGCTCCCGTAAGTCGTTTCGTAATCTGCGACATGAGCTAGTACCCCCTATGCAATCTCGCAGTTGCGAAGATTTTACCGCATTTGCGATACGCGCAAGGGGCTGGACCGTGAACGGCGCAACTTTCTTGCAACGGTCACGAACAAAAAGATCAGGGCCGCACGATCTTTCAATCATACGGCCCGATGTCGGATTGTGCATGCCGACAAAGCCAAGCTCAGCGGCAGGATTTTCAGCCTCAGTTCAAGCCGTCAGGCCCAATGCATCTGCACCCTGTGCGCGGCCGCCCAGTGGATGGCGCGGATGGCGTCGATGACGGCTTCGGTCGCCGCGCGCGTGCCCAGCGCGCCGCCCAAATCGGCCGTCACGGCGCCGGCCGCCAGCACGGCGGCGACGGCGGCCTCGATCGAATCGGCCTCGTCCTCCAGCTTCAGGCTGTGGCGCAGCAGCAGGGCCGCCGACAGGATGGTCCCGACCGGATTGGCCAGATCCTGACCGGCGATGTCCGGCGCCGAACCGTGGATCGGTTCGAACAGGCCCGGCCCGCCCGCGCCCAGCGACGCCGACGGCAACAGGCCGATGGAGCCGCCCAGCACTGAAATCTCGTCCGACAGGATGTCGCCGAACATGTTTTCGGTCAGGATGACATCGTAGTCGCGCGGCTTGCGGATCAGGTGCATGGCCATGGAGTCCACCAGGGCGTGCTCCAGCGTGATGTCGGGGAACTCCTCGGCATGGATGCGGGTCACGACCTCGCGCCACAGGCGGCTGGTCTCCATGACGTTGGCCTTGTCGACCGAGGTCACCTTGCCACGACGCTGTTGGGCGGTCTGGAAGGCGGCGCGGGTCACCCGCTCAATCTCCGGCACGGTGTATTCGCACAGGTCGGTGGCGCGATCGGCGGTGCGGGTCTTCTCGCCGAAATAGACGCCGCCGGTCAGTTCGCGGAAGACGATCAGATCGACGCCCTCGACGATCTCTTTCTTCAGCGGCGAGCGGTGCGCCAGCACCGGCGACACCTGCAACGGCCGCAGATTGGCGAACAGGCCCATCGCCTTGCGGATCGCTAACAGCCCCTGTTCCGGACGCGCCTTGCCGCCATCCCATTTCGGCCCGCCGACGGCGCCCAGCAGCACGGCGTCGGACGCGACGCAGGCGGCGCGTGTGGCCTCGGGCAAGGGCTCGCCCGTCTCGTCGATGGCCGCGCCGCCGATCAGATGCTCGGCGAACTCGAAATGGTGACCATAGAAGTCGCCGATGACCCGCAGGACGTCGCGCGCGGCCCGTGTGACCTCCGGTCCGACGCCATCGCCGGGCAGCAGGACGATGTTGTAGGTCTTGGTGGCGGCGGTGCTCATCTTACGGTCTCTTTCGATCGCTCGTAGGCTTCGATTTCAGGCATGTTTGCTTGCAGCCATCCCAGGGTGTCCACTCCGTCCAGCAGGCATTGGCGGGCGAAGGATTCGACCCCGAACGGCGCGGGTTCGGCATTGCCGCGCTGAATCTGATTGGCCTGGAGGTCGATCGTGACCGGCTGGTCCGGCTGCGACGCCAGATCGTCCCAAACCGCCTGACTGACGACGATGGGCAGCAGGCCGTTTTTCAGCGCATTCGATGTAAAAATGTCAGCGATCTCGGTCGAAATCACCGCCCGGAACCCATAGTCCAGCAGCGCCCAAGGGGCATGTTCGCGCGACGAGCCGCAGGCGAAGTTCCGGCCCGCCAGCAGGATGCGATGCTCGGCCGGATCGATGCGATTCAGAATGGCCTCGGGTTTTTCCGAGCCGTCGTCTTCGTAACGCCAGTCATAGAAGGCGGCCTTGCCCAGCCCTTCGCGCGTGGTCGTGGTCAGAAACCGCGCCGGAATGATCTGGTCGGTGTCGATATTGGCCTGACTCAGGGTCACGGTCTTGGAGGTCAGCACCTGGAAGGGTTCAGACATTTTGCGCTCCTACCATCTCGCGCGCGGCGCTCGACTGCTTGAGGGCGGCCGCCTCCTTCAGATAGACGCGCGGATCGGTCAGCACCCCGGCCACGGCAGTCGCCGCCGCCGTCGCCGGGCTGGCCAGGATGGTGCGGGCGTCCTTGCCTTGACGCCCCTCGAAATTGCGGTTCGACGTGGATACGGCCAGTTGGCCCGGCGCGACGAAATCGCCATTCATGGCGATGCACATCGAACAGCCGGGAATGCGCCATTCGGCCCCGGCGGCGATGAAGACCTGGTCCAGGCCTTCCGCCTCGGCGTCGCGACGCACGGCCTCGGACCCCGGCACCACCAGCATGCGCAGACCCGGCTTGACCTTGCGGCCGCGCAGCACCTCGGCGGCGGCGCGCAGATCGGGCAGGCGCCCGTTGGTGCAGGAGCCGATGAAGACGACATCCACCGGCTGGCTGGTCGTCGCCTCCCCTGCCGTAAAGCCCATATAGGCGATGGCCTTGCGGTCCGAGTCCGACTGGGGTTGCGGCACAGGCGAACCGATGGGCGCGCCCGCATCCGGCGTTGTGCCCCAGGTCGCCATGGGTCGGATGGCGGCGCCGTCGAGGGTGACTTCCTTGTCGAAGACCGCGCCTGCATCCGTCGCCAGTTTCAGCCATTCGGCCGTCGCCGCCTCATAGTCGGCGGGGACGTGCTTGCGTCCGCGCAGCCAGTCGATGGTCGTCTGGTCCGGGGCGATCATGCCCGCCCGCGCGCCGGCCTCGATGGACATGTTGCACAGGGTCATCCGCCCCTCCATGTCCAGCGACCGCACCGCCTCGCCCGCATATTCGATGACATAGCCGGTGCCGCCGCCAAAGCCGATGGCGGCGATGACGGCCAGCGCCACATCCTTGCCCGACACGCCCGGCTGCAGTTCGCCGGTCACGGTCACCCGCATGGCCTTGGCCTTGCGCTGCAACAGACACTGGGTCGCCAGCACATGGCCGACCTCGGACGTGCCGATGCCGAAGGCCAGGGCGCCGAAGGCCCCGTGGGTCGCCGTATGGCTGTCGCCGCAGACCACGGTCATGCCCGGCTGGGTCAGGCCCAGTTCCGGTCCCATGACATGGACCACGCCGCGATCGTCCGATCCCCATCCCGCCAGCGGCACGCCGTGGGCGGCGCAATTGCGCTCCAGCGTATGGACCTGAGCCTCGGCCTGGGCCGTGACATAGGGCTTCAGCCCGTTCAGACCCGCCGGCAGGGTCGGGGTGGAATGGTCAAGGGTCGCGTAGGTCCGGTCGGGACGGCGCACCTTCAGCCCGCGCGCCTCGATCTCGCTGAAGGCCTGGGGGCTGGTGACTTCGTGGACCAGATGCAGGTCGATATACAGCACGCCCGGCGTGTCGGCCGTTTCCGACCGCACCACGTGGGCGTCCCACACCTTGTCGAACAGGGTCTTGGGATCAGGCATATTGGGCCACGACCTCGGACACGCCATCGACCCGGTCAATGATGGCGATCAGTTCGGCGTCATTGATCTCGCCGATCTGATCCGCGCGTGACTTGAATCCGGCGACCACCGCCGCCAGCCGCTCGCCCTCGATGGGACGGCCGATGGTCTCGGCGCGCTTGGCGATGGCGTGACGGCCCGAATGCTTGCCCAGCACGAACCAGCTGCCCTCGAACCCGACGTCCTGGGGACGCATGATCTCATAGGTGCGGCTGTCGGCCAGCATCCCGTGCTGGTGGATTCCCGCCTCATGGGCGAAGGCGTTGATGCCCACTACCGATTTGTTGCGGGCGATGACTGTCTCGGTGATCTCGCACAGGATTTTGGACGCGCGCACCAGATGGCGGCTGTCGGCGCCGGTCGTGACGCCATAGCGATCCTCGCGGACCTTCAGCGCCATGACGACCTCTTCGATGGAGCAGTTGCCGGCCCGCTCGCCGATGCCGTTGATCGCGCCCTCGATCTGACGCGCGCCGCCTTCGACGGCGGCCAGGGAGTTGGCGACCGCCATGCCCAGGTCGTCGTGGCAGTGGGCCGAGAAGATCACGTGCGGATGCCGCTTCTTGATGCGCGCGGCCAGGGCGGCGAACCGCTCGCGCACCTCTTGCGGGGTGGCATAGCCCACGGTGTCGGGCACGTTCAGGGTGCGGGCGCCGGCGTCGGCGGCGGCCTCCAGCACGTCGGCCAGGAACTCCGGCTCGGTGCGGAAGGCGTCCTCGGCCGAGAATTCGACATCGTCGAACAGGCTGCGGGCGTATTCCACCGACCGTACGGCCGTGGATAGCACCTCATTGGTGGACATCTTCAGCTTGGCGGTGCGGTGGATCGGACTGGTGCCGATGAAGGTGTGGCAACGCCGGTGCGATTTCGGGGCCGGCGCCAGCGCGCGGAAGGTGGCGTCGATGTCCTTTTCGTTGGCGCGCGACAGGGAGCAGAAGACCGGCCCCTCGACCTCGCCCGCCACGCGGCGGATGCAGTCCTCGTCGCCCGGCGAGGCGGCGGCAAAGCCGGCCTCAATGACATCGACGCCCAGATCCCGCAGGACATGGGCCATCTTCACCTTGGCCTGGGCGCTCATCGAGAAGCCCGGAGCCTGTTCCCCGTCCCGCATCGTCGTATCGAAGACGATGACGCGGTTGGGGTCAGCGGCGATCTGCTCGGTGCGCGATACGCCCGATACTCGTACTTTGTCGGGGTGCATCACGCGGCCTCGGATTGAATAATGTCGTTGCTGATGCGGCGCACGCCGAACAGCCTGTCGATCTGGCGACCCAGATTGTCCATGCAGCGGCCAGCGTCGCGGCCGCGCACAGTCAGGGCGATGCGGCGGAAAGCGCCCTCGTCAGCCAAGGCCATGCCGTCGATGTGGAAGCCGCGGCGCTCCACCAGGCCAATGAGACGCTGAAGCGAACCGTCCGCACGGTCGATCTGGATGTGGATCGTGTTGCTCATCTCAGGAGCCCTCCATCATTTCAGCATTGCTCTTGCCCGGCGGAACCAGCGGCCAGACATTGTCTCGGGGGTCGATGACCACATGGGCCAAGCAGGGTCCGTCGGCGGCCAACAGGCGCTGGATGCCGTCCGACACCTGATCGCGGCGATCGATGCGGAAGGCCTCGATGCCGAAAGCTTCGGCGACCTTCACGAAGTCCGGATTGTCGGACAGGTCGATCTCGGAATAGTTCTCGGCGAAGAACAGCTCCTGCCACTGGCGCACCAGGCCCAGCGAGGAATTGTCGATCAGCACGATCTTCAACGGGATGCCGTAACGCTTCAGCGTCGCCAGCTCCTGAATGTTCATCATGAATCCGCCGTCGCCGGCGATCGTGACGACCGTCGCCGAAGGATCGGCCAGCTTGGCGCCGATGCCGGCGGGCAGGCCGAAGCCCATCGCGCCCAGGCCGCCCGAGGTGATGTGGGCTTCCGGCTTGGCGAAGCGGCAGTGCATGGCCGCCCACATCTGATGCTGGCCCACGTCGCAGGCGGCGACGAAGTCATCGCCGGCCGCTTCCGAGATTTCCTTCAGCAGGGCGGGCGCATAAACCCCCTCGCCCGGCGCGTCATAGCGGTGAGCGCCCGCTTTGGCCGCATCGGCGCAGTCGTCGGCCCAGGCCTGGATGTCCAAGGCGGCGCCCGACCGCATCCGCGCCGTCAGCGCCTCAACGCCTTCACGCAGCTCGCCGACGACGGCGACATTGGCGCTGCGCAGCTTGCCGACTTCCGAGGCATCGATGTCGAAATGGATGATGCGAGCGTTCGGCGCGAACTCGGCCAGTTTGCCTGTCGCGCGGTCGTCGAACCGGGCGCCGACGACGATCAGCAGATCGCTGTCCTGCACCGCATGGTTGGCGGCGCGGGTCCCGTGCATGCCCAGCATGCCCAGCATCCCCGGCGCATCGGTCGGGACCGTGCCCAGGGCGTTCAGCGTGGAGACCTGGGGAATGCCGGTCGCTTGAGCAAAGGCGCGCACCGCCTCGGTCGCACCGCCGATCTTCACCCCGCCGCCGATGTAGATCAGCGGCTTCTTCGCGGCGCGTATCGCGGCCTCGGCGGCGGCGATGGCGTCGTGATCGACGGCGGTCGCCGTATTGGGGATGTGGAAGCCGTAGTCCTCGCTGGTCGTGGCGAACTGCACGTCCTTTGGCAGATCCACCAACACCGGGCCGGGGCGACCCGATGCGGCGATGTGGAACGCCTCCTCGATCGCGGCCGGGACCTGAGCGGCGTCGCGGACCAGGATCGAGTGTTTCACGATCGGCAGGGTGACGCCCAGGATATCTATCTCCTGAAAGGCGTCGGTGCCCATCAAGCCTTGGGCGACATTGCCGGTGATGCAGACGATCGGCACCGAATCCATCATCGCATTGGCGATGCCGGTGACCAGGTTGGTGGCGCCAGGGCCGGAGGTGGCCATGCAGACCCCGACCTGGCCGCTCTTTCTGGCATAGGCATCGGCCGCGAAGGCCGCGCCCTGCTCGTGGCGAACCAGGATGTGCTTCAGCCTAGATCCTGCCAGGGCGTCATAGACCGGCATGATGGCGCCGCCCGGATAGCCGAACACCACCTCCACCCCCAGCCGCTCCAGGGTGGAGACCAGCAGACGCGCACCCGATTGGGGTGCGGTCTCGGCTGAGGGTTTGAAAGCGGCGGCGGTCATCAGGGTCATCCGGTCGTTCAGGCGGCGATCAGGCCGCTTCTGCCTTGGGCGTGTTCAGCCAGGCCATGCGTTCGCGCAGACGCGCGCCGACCTGTTCGATCTGGCTTTCGCGGTCGGCCTTCAGCCAGGCCTCGTATTGCGGCTTGCCGGCCTCGTTCTCGGCGATCCAGTTGCGCGCAAAGGTGCCGTCCTGGATTTCGTCCAGGATGATCTTCATCCGGGCCTTGGTCTCTTCGGTCACGACGCGCGGGCCGCTGGCGACGGCGCCGTATTTGGCCGTTTCCGAGATGAAGTGGTGCATCTTGGAGATGCCGCCCTCGTAGAACAGATCCACGATCAGCTTCAGCTCGTGCAGGCATTCGAAATAGGCGATCTCGGGCTGGTACCCGGCCTCGACCAAGGTGTTGAAGCCCTGGATGACCAGTTCCTTGGCGCCGCCGCACAGGACCGCCTGTTCGCCGAACAGATCGGTCTCCGTCTCTTCGCGGAAGGTGGTTTCTAGCAGGCCACCGGTCGCGCCGCCGTTGCCCTTGGCGTAACCCATGGCCCGGTCGCGCGCCTTGCCGGTAACATCCTTCTCAACGGCGAACAGGCTGGGCACGCCGCGCCCGCGCTGGAACTCGCGGCGGACCAGATCGCCCGGTCCCTTCGGCGCGACTAGGATCACGTCCATGTCGGCGCGCGGGGTGATGCGGCCGTAGATGATCGAGAAGCCGTGGGCGAACAGCAGGGCCGAACCCTCCTTGGCGTTCGGCTCGATGATGTCGCGATAGACGTCGCCCTGAACCATGTCGGGGGTCAGAATGGCGATGATGTCGGCGCCCTTGACCGCCTCGGCCGGCTCTGCGGTCGGCACGCCGTCGGCGGTGGCGTGTTTCCAGCCCGTACCGCCGTGACGGACGCCTGCGACCACGTCATGGCCGCTGTCCTTCAGGTTCTGGGCGTGGGCGCGGCCTTGCGAGCCATAGCCGATGATGGCGATGCGCTGGCCGGCGATGGTGCCCGGCTTGATGTCTTCGTTGGTGTAGATGGTGATGGCCATGGGTCAGGCGTCCTGAGCAGCGTTGGTTTTGTGGCTTGCCGGGACTTGGGCCGGCGGCGGGTTGGGAATGGTGACGGCGCCCTGGGCAGCCGAGGCGACCGAGGCGCGGTATTTGGCGAAGACACCTCGCGCCGGACGGACTACGTGGGGCGTAAAGCCCGCCCGGCGCGTCGCCAGATCGACATTGACGTCGATGCGGCGGTTGGTGACGTCGATGGTGATGCGGTCACCATCGCGAATGAGGGCGATCGGGCCGCCGACGGCGGCTTCCGGCGAGACGTGTCCGGCGACGAAGCCGTAGCTGGCGCCCGAGAACCGGCCGTCGGTCAGCAGGGCGACATTGTCGATCTTGCGACCCTTCAAGGCGGCGGTGACCTGCAGCATCTCGCGCATGCCCGGACCGCCCTTGGGCCCCTCGTAGCGGATGATGATCACGTCGCCTTCGCCGACCGATCCGTCCTGAACGGCGTGGAAGGCGTCTTCTTCCGAGTCGAAGACGCAGGCCGGGCCTTCGAACGTATCGACCTTGTGGCCCGTCAGCTTGATGACCGCGCCTTCCGGGGCGACATCGCCATAGATGACGGCGAAGCTGCCGCGATCCATGACGGGAGCGTCGAATGTGGTCACCACCACCTGGCCGGGGGTCTCCTCGGCCTCGGCCGCCTCGGTGAACAGGCTGCGACCGGTCACGGTCGGCGTGTTCACGATCTTGCCCGCCTCGGCCATCCGCTGGGTGACCAGGCGCGTGCCGCCGGCCGCGAACAGGTGCGAGGCCAGGAAGCGGCCCCCCGGCTTCAGGTCGCAGATGACCGGCGCCTCGACGCAGGCCTGGTGGCAGTCCTCGACGCCGAACTCGACGCCGGCCTCCGCCGCGATGGCCGTCAGGTGCATGACCGCATTGGTCGATCCGCCCGAGGCAGAGACGGCGACGGCGGCGTTCTTCAGGCTGGCGCGGGTGATGTATTTGCGGGCCGTGTCGCCCGAGAAGACGCGCTCGACGATCAGGCGACCGCAGCGCTCGCCCTCGGCGGCCTTGTTCGGATCGACGGCGGGCACGTCGTTGGCGCCCATGGGCGAGATGCCCATGACCGACAAGGCCATGGCCATGGTGTTGGCCGTGAACTGGCCGCCGCAGGCCCCCGCGCCGGGGCAGACGGCCTGTTCGACCGCCTTCAGCCCTTCATCGTCCAGGGTGCCGGCCGAATGGGCGCCGATAGCCTCGAACACCTCCTGGACCGAGACTTCCTTGGTCCCGATCACGCCGGGCATGATGGTGCCGCCGTAATAGACCAGACCGGGGATATCCATCCGCGCCAGGGCCATGGCCGCCGCCGGGATCGTCTTGTCGCAGCCGACGATGCAGACCACGCCGTCCAGTTGGTGGCCTTCGATGGCCAGTTCGATGGAGTCGGCGACGACCTCGCGGCTGATCAGCGAGGCCTTCATGCCCGCCGTGCCCATCGAGATGCCGTCGGTGACGACGATGGTGTTGAAATCGACCGGATAGCCACCCGCCGCGACGATGCCGGCGCGCACATCCTTGGCCAGGCGATCCAGGTGCATGTTGCACGGCGTGACCGTCGACCAGGTGTTGACGATGCCGATCATCGGCTTGTCGAAGTCGGCGTCCTGCATGCCGGCGGCGCGCAGATACGAGCGGGCGGCCGCCCGGTTCGGGCCAGCCGTCACCGCCGCGCTGCGCGCGTTGGGCTTACTAGGCTGGGAGGTAGAATTTTGCGTCATCGGTCCGGTTCGTTTCGAACCGCCGCGCACTAAAAACCCCGCTTCCATTCGGAGGCGGGGTGGTGCGAGGCGATCCTGAGTGTGTCTAAGGTCAGGTCGCGTGCATCCACGCCGCTTGCGTAAGCAGGCCGAGAAGTACGAGGGTAATCAGGAATACGGGGCTTTCCAGGCCGACAGGCGCGCGAACGGCTGCGACCGCCTTGGCGGTGCGTCCCTTCGTCATGTCGCGCGTCATAGTGGCCACGGGTGGCTCCCTGTTCTGACGCCAAGAAACCATAGCCGCTGGAGTCGCACAACCCCTGTCGCAATAATTTTGCGCCACGAAAGCAAAACGATCGAAACAAGGGTGTTTCTTGCCGCCGTTACATTTGGACAGCCGACGAAGCGTAACCGTCCATCACATCATGTTACGTGCGCGGGGTTGAAACCCGTCCGCGACCGCTCCATTGAGACGCCAACCTATATGTAGCGCACAACACCCTACCGTTCAGAGGAGCTTCCCATGACCGTTCGCGTCGCCATCAATGGTTTCGGCCGCATTGGCCGTCTGGTCCTTCGCTCGATCATCGAGCATGGCCGCACGGACATCGAGGTGGTGGCGATCAACGATCTGGGTCCGGTCGAGACCAACGCCCACCTGTTCCGCTACGATTCGGTCCACGGCCGCTTCCCCGGCACGGTGACTTCGGGCGAGGATTGGATCGACGTCGGCACGGGCAAGATCAAGGTCACGGCCGAGCGCGACCCCGCCAATCTGCCGCATGCCGAGTTGAAGGTGGACATCGCCTTCGAATGCACCGGCATCTTCACCTCCAAGGACAAGGCCAGCGCCCACCTGAAGGCCGGCGCCAAGCGCGTCCTGGTCTCGGCGCCCGCCGACAACGCCGACAAGACCATCGTCTACAAGGTCAACCACGAGACCCTGACCGCCGACGACATCGTCGTGTCGAACGGCTCGTGCACCACCAACGCCCTGGCCCCGGTGGCCAAGGTGCTGAACGACCTGTTCGGCATCGAGCGCGGCTATATGACCACCATCCACTCCTACACCGGCGACCAGCCGACGCTGGATACGATGCACAAGGACCTGTACCGCGCCCGCGCCGCGGCCCTGTCGATGATCCCGACCTCGACCGGCGCCGCCAAGGCCCTGGGCCTGGTTCTGCCGGAGCTGAAGGGCAAGCTGGACGGCTCTTCGATCCGCGTCCCGACGCCGAATGTCTCGGTCGTGGATCTGAAGGTCGTCGCCGGTCGCGAGGTCACGGTCGAAGAGATCAACGCGGCGCTTCAGGCCGCAGCCGACGGACCGATGAAGGGCGTCCTGTTCACGACCACCGACCCGCTGGTTTCGCACGACCTGAACCACATCGCCGCCTCCTCCACCGCAGCCCTGCCCCAGACCCAGGTCGTCGACGGCAAGCTGGCCCGCGTGCTGAGCTGGTACGACAACGAATGGGGCTTCGCGACGCGCATGAGCGACACCGCATTGGTGATGGCGAAGTTCCTGTAACTTGAAAACCGGGCGCCGCACGGCTGTCAGAAACGCAAGGTCAGGCTACCTCCTGATTCTGTTGACGGCTGTCGCGGCGCCGCTTTCAGGCGGCCTCATGCTTGAGGCCTCCAAGCACCTTCTTCTGTTGAAGTTCGGCAACAGTTGGATCAACGCGACGGCGTGGACGGCCGCCCTGCTGTGCTGGTGGCTTTTCCTTGCCCTGGCCTGGTTCAACAGAACCCGCTTTGAATCTTCCGAACTTCTGGACGGCGTGCCCGTCCGCAGACCAGTCGCCAGTGTTCCGATGCTGGCGCTCTTGATCGTGGCGGCCTCAGGCCTAGGCCTCTTCAGCGCCATCAATACTGTTTTGGGATAACGTCATGACCTTCCGCACTCTCGACGACGCCAAGGATCTCGCCGGCAAGACGGCGCTGGTCCGCGTGGACTTCAACGTCCCGATGGAGGGCGGCAAGGTCACGGACGACACCCGGCTGCGGGTCGCCCTGCCGACGATCCAGCGGCTGCGCGACACCGGCGCCAAGGTCGCCCTGCTGGCCCACTTCGACCGCCCCAAGGGCCAGCGCGTTCCGTCGATGAGCCTGAAGCCGATCGTCCAGCCGTTGGAAGAACTGCTCGGCGCCCCCGTCCGCTTCGCCGACGACTGCATCGGCCCTGACGCCGTGGAGGCCATTCGCGACCTGGATGCGGGCGGCGTTGTCCTGCTGGAAAACGTGCGCTTCCATGCGGCGGAAGAGGCCAATGATCCGGTCTTCGCCCAGAAGCTGGCGGATCTCGGCGATCTCTATGTCAACGACGCCTTCTCGGCCGCGCACCGCGCCCACGCCTCGACCGAAGGCGTCGCCCACCACATCCCGGCCTATGCCGGCGAGTCCATGCGCCGCGAACTCGATGCGCTCGACGCCGCGCTCGGCAATCCGCAGAAGCCGGTCGTCGGCATCGTCGGCGGCTCCAAGGTCTCGACCAAGCTGGACCTGCTGAAGAACCTGGTCGGCAAGCTGGACACGCTGGCTATCGGCGGCGGCATGGCCAACACCTTCCTGTATGCCCAAGGCGTCGATATCGGCGGCTCGCTGGCCGAAAAGGATATGGCCGACACGGCGCGCGAAATCCTGGCGGAAGCCGAGACCAAGGGCTGCGACATCCTGCTGCCCGTCGATGTCGTGGTGGCGACCGAGGTCAAGCCCGGCGCCGAGGCCCGCACCGTCAAGACCGGCGAGGCCCTGTCCGCTCACGACAAGATCCTGGACGCCGGCCCCGACACCGTCGCGCGCCTGAACGCCGCCATCGACGGCTCCAAGACCCTGATCTGGAACGGCCCGCTGGGCGTGTTCGAGGTGCCGCCCTTCGACGCCGCCACGGTCGCGGCCGCCAAGCACGTCGCCGAGCGCACCAAGGCCGGCGCCTTGATCGCGGTGGCGGGCGGCGGCGACACGGTCGCGGCGGTCGGTCATGCCGGCGTCGCGGCGGACCTGACCTTCGTGTCCACCGCCGGCGGCGCCTTCCTGGAATGGATGGAGGGCAAACCCCTGCCCGGCGTCGAGGCCCTGCGGGCCTGAAGGCTCAGCGATGCAGGCGGATCACGCCTGCATCCTGTCTTTGAAATCGGCGTTGAAACGGCTGTAACACGGCGTGACTTCGCGCTGTCCGGCGTCTAATCTCTCGCCCAACCAAAAAGACTTTTCGGCTCAGGAGACTACCCCATGGCGCGCATCACGCTGCGACAGCTGCTCGACCACGCGGCAGAGAATGACTACGGCCTGCCCGCCTACAACATCAACAATATGGAACAGGGTTTGGCGATCATGGAGGCGGCCCACGAGGTCAATGCTCCCGTGATCATTCAAGCGAGCCGGGGCGCCCGGAACTACGCCAACGACATCGTTCTGGCCAAGCTGATCGACGCCCTGGCCGAACTCTATCCGCACATCCCGGTCTGTATGCACCAGGATCACGGCAATGGCCCGGCGACCTGCGCCACCGCCATCCAGTATGGCTTCACCAGCGTGATGATGGACGGCTCGCTGGAGGAGGACGCCAAGACCCCCGCTAGCTATGAATACAACGTCGACGTCACCCGTCGCGTCACCGAAATGGCCCACGCCTGCGGCGTCTCGGTCGAGGGCGAACTGGGCGTGCTGGGCTCGCTGGAAACCGGCATGGGCGAGGCCGAGGACGGCCACGGCTTCGAAGGCAAGCTGGACCATTCGCAACTGTTGACCGACCCGGATCAGGCCGTCGACTTCGTCGCCGCCACCAAGGTCGACGCCCTCGCCATCGCCATGGGCACCAGCCACGGCGCCTACAAGTTCACGCGTCAGCCGGACGGCGAGGTCCTGGCCATGAACGTGATCGAGGAAATCCACCGCCGCCTGCCCAACACCCATCTGGTGATGCACGGTTCATCCTCGGTGCCGCAGGACCTGCAGGACATCATCAACCAGTACGGCGGCGAAATGCCTCAGACCTGGGGCGTGCCGGTCGAGGAAATTCAGCGCGGCATCAAGCACGGCGTGCGCAAGGTCAACATCGACACCGACAACCGCATGGCCATCACCGGCGCCATCCGTAAGGCCCTGATGGAGAAGCCGGGCGAGTTCGATCCGCGCTACTATCTGAAGCCCGCCAAGGAGGCGATGAAGAAGCTCTGCATGGAGCGCTACCAGCAGTTCGGCTGCGAGGGTCAGGCCTCCAAGATTCGTCCCCTCTCCACCGCCCAGATGGCGAAGCGCTACGCCTCGGGCGACCTGGATCCGTCCTTCCGCGGCGCCGCCGTCAAGGCCGCCTAGGACCGTCGTTTAGACCGGGTAGCGGCCGCTCAGTTCGCGCCGTACCCGTCGAACGTCCCATTCCGCCTGATCCAGCGCGTCGCGGGCCTCCCGGGCATTGCGACGCGCATCGCGGATCTCGCCTCTGACCTCCTGAATGCGGTCACGAATGCGCTCCCGCTCCTCGTCCGTCAGGCCTTCGCCACGCAGTTCGCGCTCCTTGGCCTCCAGCTTGTCTTCGCGGTTCTCGATCCGGGCCTCGGCGCTGTTCAGCGCGCTTTCCGCCGTCTGGTACGCGTCCTCGACCTCATGCAGCAGTCGGCCGTCACGATAGGCCGGCAGAAACGCCTGCTCCTCCTCCGGCCGACAGACGCCATAATAGGTATTGCCCGCCCGCCCCTCCTCCCAGCCGCGCTGGAAGGTGCAGTAGGTCCGCAAGCCATCTTCACGCGCCGAGCCATAGGCAGCCGGGTTGGGTGCGATCTGAAACTTGGCGCAGGCCTTGGCGTGGTCGTCCAGTCGCGTCATCGGATAGCCTGACGCCCCGTCCGCATAGCCCTTCTCGCCCCAGGCCCCGGCCAGGCATTCGTCCTTGCTCATGGTGGTGCAGCTGCTCAGCAGCGCCGCTGCGGCGAACGCGCCCCCGGCGATCATCAACCGCTTCATCGGATGTCCCCTACGCCCCCAAGCTTGACTATCACCTCACCCGCGCCCCTCGCGCAAGCGGCCGGTCGTGCTAGGGAGACGACGTGTCCGCCCATGATCTGATCGATGACGACGAAGACCCTGCAACCGGCGCCCCCGCCGAGGTGCTGGAGGCCCGCATCGCCGCGGCCGGCGTTCGCCTGGACAAGGCCCTGGCCGGCGCCTTCCCTACCCTGTCGCGCGCCCGGCTCCAGGCCCTGCTGGTCGAGGGCGCTGTCAGTCGCGATGGCGCGGTCCTGACCGGCGGTTCCGCCAAGGCCCAGCCCGGCCTCTATGCCGTCGCCCTGCCGCCCGTCGCGCCGGCCATGCCTCAGCCCCAGGCCATCCCCTTGATCGTCCTCTACGAGGACGCCGACCTGATCGTCATCGACAAGCCCGCGGGCATGGCCGCCCACCCCGCGCCCGGCACGCCCGACGGCACCTTGGTCAATGCGCTGCTGGCCCATTGCGGCGACAGCCTGTCGGGCATCGGCGGCGTCGCCCGCCCCGGCATCGTTCATCGGCTGGACAAGGACACGTCCGGCGTCATGGTCGCCGCCAAGACAGACCGCGCCCACGCCGGCCTGTCCGCCCTGTTCGCTGCGCACGACATCGAGCGCACCTACATCGCCCTGACGCGCGGCGCGCCATCGCCCGCGACCGGCCGCATCCACACCCGCATCGGCCGCTCCACCAGCGACCGCAAGAAGATGGCGGTCCTCAAGACCGGCGGTCGCGAGGCCATCACCGACTATGTCGTCCAAGCGACCTTCGGGCAGCCCGCGAAAGCTGGCGGCGCCCCCATGGCCGCGCGCGTCGCCTGCACCCTGCACACCGGCCGCACCCATCAGATCCGCGTCCACCTGTCGTCCAAAGGCGCGCCGATCCTCGGCGATGCCACCTACGGCTCGGGCAGCCCCGCCATACCCGTTCGCGCCGCCATCGCCGAAGCGGGCCTTGAGCGTCAGGCCCTGCACGCCGCCGTGCTGGGCTTTGTCCATCCTGTCACGGGCGAGGCGCTTCGCTTCGAGACCGCGCCGCCGTCTGACATGCAGCATCTCGAAACTCGCCTCGCCGAACTCTGAACAGCGGCCGGTCTGGGCCGGTCTTGAATAGCAACTGACAAAGTTCTATATAGGACGGCGATCGGCGCAAGTGGCGCCAGGGCAACGGTCACGCTTTCGTGTGACGATCCGCCTCTAAAAATGGCGGCAACCCATCGCTACTTTACCGGTTGAGGGGTGAGACGTCGGCGCACACACCGTGGCCGATGACGAAGAGCCCGCTCGTTCAAGACGGTCGGAGGGACCTGTATATGGCTGCCAATAGTACGCTCGCGGTGATGTCGCCTGAACAAGGCCTGTCGCGTTATCTGACGGAAATCCGCAAGTTTCCGATGCTGACCAAGGATGAGGAGTTCATGCTCGCCAAGCGTTGGTCCGAGCACCAGGACCCCGAAGCCGCGCATCGACTCGTCACCTCGCACCTTCGTCTCGTGGCCAAGATCGCCATGGGGTATCGCGGCTACGGCCTGCCGATCGGCGAAGTCATTTCCGAGGGCAACGTCGGCCTGATGCAGGCCGTCAAGAAGTTCGACGCCGACAAGGGTTTCCGCCTGGCGACCTACGCTATGTGGTGGATCCGCGCCTCGATCCAGGAATACATCCTGCGCAGCTGGTCGCTCGTGAAGATGGGCACCACCGCGGCGCAGAAGAAGCTGTTCTTCAACCTGCGCAAGGCCAAGAGCCAGATCTCGGCCTTCGAGGAAGGCGATCTGCATCCTGAACACCTCGCCGCCATCGCCACCAAATTGGGCGTGACGGAGGAAGAGGTCACCAACATGAACCGCCGTCTCGGCGGCGACGCCTCCCTGAACGCCCCTCTGCGCGCCGACGGCGAAAGCGAGTGGCAGGACTGGTTGGCCGACGACACGGCCGTGTCCCAGGAAACCCAGCTCGCCGACGACGAGGAAAAGGGCATCCGCATGAGCCTCCTTCAGGAGGCCATGGAAGAGCTGACCGATCGTGAGAAGCACATCCTCACGGAACGTCGCCTCAAGGACGATCCGGTCACGCTGGAAGAGCTCGCCGGCCAGTACGGCGTCTCGCGCGAGCGCGTGCGTCAGATCGAGGTCCGCGCCTTCGAGAAGCTGCAAAAGGCCATGCGCGCCGCGGCCGAAGAGCGGAACCTGGTCGACGCCTGAGCAACTCGGTCCGCTTCGCCTTCAACGGCGCCGCGGACCGTCTATCGTCACGACGCGCGCGCCACCGGCGCCGCTTCATTGGCCGCTCTCGCAGCGGCCACCACCGTGCCGATCGGCTGGGCCAATCCCGCCTTCGTCACCTGACCGCTGGCCACATAGGCTTGGAGGGTCGCGACAGCCATCGCCAGCCGGGCGTCCGCCGTCTTGATGGCCAGACCGTTCAGCGTCTCGGCCTGTTGGCGAATGGCGCGCGTCGCCTGCGACGGATCCTGCTCGAACTGCGACATGGCCGAAACCAGGATCCGCGACGCCTGGTCGCGGATATCAGCGGCGCCGCCTCCGGCTGCACCATCGCTGCGGCGCTTGCGGGCGCCTGAATATTCACCTGAGTTAAACCGGCGACGATCCGGTCCGACATAGCCCACCGCCTCGATCCAGGGCCGGGGCTTCAACGTCACATTCTCGACCCGCTTGAACAGGTCGCCCGTCGTGAACGGCTTTCTCAGGAACTCGTGGATGCCGGCGTCGCGCGCGCCCTTGATCGCCGCAGCGGTCGCCTCGCCCGTCACCATGATGATCGGCGACATGCGGCACGACATGCTGGAACGCCGAATGCGCCGCGCCAGCGTCTCGCCGTTCAGCCTGTCTCCGGACCGTTCTGTAAAGATCACGCCCGGCTCGACGTCGCGCAGCAGCTCCAGCGCGCGTTCTTCGTCACCCTCTGCATAGACCTCGCGCGCACCCATGCCCTTGACGATGTCCGTCAGCAGTCGCGCCGACGACAGATTGGCGTCCACGATGACCACCCGACGAAGCGCAGGCTCCATGCGGCTTATGGTTCTGGCGTTTGCGGCGAACACATCAGACTCCGAGTTTGGAGCCGTTATCCTTACCGCCCACGGGTTAAGACCTGTTGAATAGGTCTTTCTGCGTAGTCCGCCGCCTCACGCCGCCCCTTCCAAAGCCTCAGCCCTGGAACGGATCGCGCATCAGAATGGTGTCGTCGCGCTCGGGGCTGGTCGACAGCAGGGCCACCGGCGCGCCGATCAACTCCTCGATTCGGCGCACATATTTGATGGCGTTGGCGTTGATGTCCTTGAAGCTGCGGACCCCGGCGGTGCTTTCGCTCCAGCCCTCCAGCTCTTCGAACACCGGCTCGGCCGCGCCCTGGGCCTTTAGGCTTGAAGGCAGATAGTCCAGCACCTCGCCATCGACCTTGTAGCCGACGCAGATCTTCAGCGTCTTCAACCCGTCCAGCACGTCCAGCTTGGTCAGCGCAATCCCGTCGATGCCGTTGATCGCCACGGACTGGCGCACCAACACGGCGTCGAACCAGCCGCAGCGGCGCGCGCGGCCGGTATTCACCCCGACCTCGCGGCCCACGGTCGCCAGATGCTCGCCAACCTCATCATTCAGTTCGCAGGCGAACGGACCTTCACCGACGCGCGTCGTATAGGCCTTCACGATGCCCAGCACATAACCGACGCCGCGCGGTCCGATGCCCGAACCCGCCGCCGCTTGGCCGGCCACCGTGTTGGAGCTGGTGACATAGGGATAGGTGCCGTGATCCACGTCCAGAAAGGCGCCCTGCGCCCCCTCGAACAGCACCCGTTTGCCGTCCTTCTGCGCCTGATCCAGCACGCGCCAGGCCGGTTTCACATAGGGCAGAATCTTCGGCGCGATCTCCAGCAACTGCGCCAGCAGCGCGTCGGGATCGATCGGCTCCAGCCCCAGACCGGCGCGCAGCGGATCGTGGTGCGAGCGCAGCCGGTCGATCTTGACCTTCAGATCATCTTCATTGGCCAGATCGCAGACCCGGATGGCGCGACGCCCCACCTTGTCTTCATAGGCCGGGCCGATGCCCCGCCCGGTCGTGCCGATCTTCGCGCCCGGCGCGCTGGCCGCCGCCTCGCGCGCGACGTCCAGCGCAGGGTGAATGGGCAGGATCAGGCAGGCGTTGTCCGCAATGGTCAGGATTTCAGGGCTGATCGCCACGCCTTGGGCGGCGATCTTCTCGATCTCGCCGACCAGATGCCACGGATCGACGACCACGCCGTTGCCGATGATCGACGGCTTGCCCTGCACGACGCCGCTGGGCAGCAGCGCCAGCTTGTAGACCTTGCCGTCCACGACCAGCGTGTGGCCCGCGTTGTGACCGCCCTGGAACCGCACGACCACGTCGGCGCGGTTGGACAGCCAGTCCACGATCTTGCCCTTGCCCTCGTCACCCCACTGGGCGCCGACCACCGCTACGTTCGCCAAAACCGTCTCTCCGCACTGGAATGCGGGCGCAGCCTATAGCGAGGGAATCGTCCGATGTCGTCCCGTCAGGCGGATTTATCCGACTTCGCCGACCGCCGTCTCGAACGCCCATTCCAGCCAGGGCGTCGCCGCAACTACATCGGCCGTCTCGACCGTGCATCCGCACCATAGGCGCAGTCCGGGCGGCGCATTGCGATGCGGCTCCATGTCGAACACGGCCGCCTCGCCTTCCAGCAGGGCCTTGAACCGCATGACGAAGGCCTTCTGCGCCTTGTCGTCCAAGGCCGCGATCCGCGCATCGGTGAACTTCAGGCAGACCGAGGTCGTCGACCGGATCTCCGGCCGATCCGGCAGGAAGGCGATCCAGTCGGTCCGCTCCACCCATTGCGCCAACGCGGCGTAGTTGGCGTCTGTCCGCCGGATCAGTTCGCTCAATCCGCCGATGTCCTTCGCCCAGTCCAGGGCGTCGATCCAGTCTTCGAGGGTCAGGATCGAGAAGGTGTTGATCACCACCCCGTCCGCCAGCGCCCGATCGAACCATCCCTTGCCGTCGGTCAGCCGCAGCAGTTTCGGAATCGCCCGATCCGGTCGGAAGGTATCCAGCCGCTCGACCGCGCGCGGCGACAGCACCATCACCCCGATCCCCGCCTCGCCGCCCAGCGCTTTCTGGAAGCTGAAGGTCACGACATCCAGCTTGTCGAACGGCAGCGGCATGGCGAAGGCGGCGGAGGTCGCGTCGCAGATCGCCAGCCCACCGCGATCGTCGGCGATCCAGTCGGCGTCCGGCACCCGCACGCCCGAGGTCGTGCCGTTCCACGGGAACACCACGTCCTTGGACCAGTCGGCACGGCTCAGATCCGGCAGCTCGCCCCACGGCGCCGTCAGGGCCTCGGGCTCCAGCCCCAGATGATCCTTCACGTCGGCCAGCCAGGTCAGCCCGAAGTTCTCGAACGCCACGACCTGCACCGGCCGCGCGCCCAGCATCCCCCACAGCGCCGCCTCGACCGCGCCTGTGTCAGACCCCGGCGTATACAGCATCACATGGCTGTCAGGCACTTCCAGCACTTCGCGCGTCAGCCGCAGGCCATGCGCGAACCGCTCCACCACTTCCGGCGCGCGAATACCGCGTCCCAGCAGGTCGGACGGCAATCCGCCCAGCGCATAGCCCGGCCGCTTCGCCGTCGGCCCTGCCGAAAACCACGGCCGCGCGGGCTTCACATCAGGCTTCGTGCTCATGCTCTCTTCCTTTGGCGCAACCGCGCTTCACGCTGCTTGAGCGCGCTCACCGCCCCGGCGTATAAGGCCGCTTGGCCCGCCAATCCTCTGCGAAGGCGGTCAGTTCGGCGTCCGGCGCATCCGGCAGCGTCACCATCACCCGCGCCAGCAGATCGCCGCGCCTGCCTTGCGCGAACGCGCCGCGCCCCTTCAGCCTCAGCACCTTGCCCGAGTTCGAGCCGGCCGGCAGCGTCATCTGCACCACGCCCTCCGGCGTCGGCACCCTCACCTTGGCGCCCAGCACCGCGTCGGGCACCGACACCGGCAGATCCATCGTCAGGTCCGCCCCGTCACGCTTGTAGATCGGGTGCGGTTCGATCCTCAGTTCGATCAGGGCGTCGCCGTTCTCGGCCCCGCGCCCCGGCGATCCCTGGCCGCGCAGGCGGATCGTCTGGCCTTCCGACGCCCCCTTTGGAATGGTCACGTCCAGAGTGCGCCCGTCCGAGAACTGAATCCGCCGCGTCGCCCCGGCGATGGCGTCTTCCAGACTGATGTCCAGCGTCGCCTTCACGTCCTGACCGCGTGAGGTGAAGTCCCTCGCGCCGCGCTGACGCCCGGCCCCGCCGAACATGCCGAACAGCTCGTCCAGATCAACGCCTTCGAAGTTGGCCCGGCCGCCCGGCCCGCCGCCTTGTCCGAACGGATTGCCGCCCTGGCCGAACGGGCTGCCGCCGGCGCGACCGCCCCCGCCGAAGCCGCGATACTGTTCGTTGCCGTCGCCGTCGATCTGGCCGGCGTCGTATTTGGCGCGCTTTTCCTTGTCGCCCAGGATGTCGAAGGCCGCCGTCACCCGTTTGAACTTGTCCTCGGTGATCTTGTCGCCGGGGTTCTTGTCGGGATGCAACTCCTTGGCGAGCTTGCGATACGCCTTCTTGACCTCGTCCGCGCTCGCGCCCTTCGAAACGCCCAGTTCCTTGTAGGGGTCGCCTGCCACGTCCGTTGTCACTCCAGCTGAAAAACGTCGAGAGGCCGTCAGTTAAGCCATGCCCCGCCCCGCGCAAAGGGCTGGACCCGCCCTATTTCGTCAGACCCGCCGGATTTCCGCCTCCACCTCTGCTTCTGAGCCCCACCCGAACCCCTCGCCCCACTGCGCCACGGCGATCCGCGCCGTCGATGTCGCGCCTTCTGGGAAGTCCGCCGCCAAGTCGATCGCAGAATAGGATGCCGACAGCCCCTCGACCTCCATCGTCCGAACCACGACGTCATTATCAAACACGCGCAGCCGGAACCGCACCGGATCGACCGTGGTCGATTCCCCATCCCAGCTGTCGCCGAACAGCCGCACGCGCGGCGTCCATCGGATCGCCAGCCCCTCGGCCGACGTCTCGACCATCAGGCCGCACGGCGACCACGGCCGATCATGCACGCCCTTCGCCACGAACAGGGTCTCGCTGAAACCCGAACCGCCCGGCGCCGCGCCAGCCGGCCCCGCGCGACAGACCAGCGGCAGTCCTCGCTCGCCCCGCCCGATCTCCGCGCGCGCCAGCCGGTCGTCCAGAAACACCACGACGCCCCCCGCCCCGGCGCCCGCCCGCATCTCTATCTCGGTCCCCTGCTGCCCGCGCAACAGACCCGTCAGCCGCCACGTCCCCGGCCCGACCAGCTCCGCCGACCGATACTGCACGATCTCCCAGCCCACAGCCGTCTCGACCGCCAGCGCATTGCCGCCGCCCAGCACCGCCGCCTCGACTGCGCTTTCCGGCGCTTCGCCCTCGATCCGCACCACCATGGCGTTGGCCTCGTCCCAGCGGTGCCGCACGCCCGGCTTCAGCGCCTCGAGCAGCACCCCGACCGTCGCCGGCGTGTCCACATCGCCCCGCGCCGTCAGGGCCTCAGCGGTCGGCCCCGCATGCAGCCGCATCGTCCGCCAAGGCTCGGCGGCCACGGCGATCAAGGGCCGCGCGTCCGCCTCACCACCAACCAAGGGCGGCAGGTCCAACACCCTCAGGAACGGCGCCCCGACCACCGCCGGCGTCTCGCCCCCGCGCCAGACGCCGTCATCCTCGACCACCCGCCGGGCCGTCACCGGCTCCAGCACCGCCGACGGCGTCTCGTCCGACGTGACCCGCATCACGCGCCAGTCGTCCGACCGCCCCTCCAGCCGCACCCCGTCGCCCGGCTCCAGCCGCAAGGCCTCCAGCGGCCCCAGCGCCAGCGTCCTCGCCTCCACGCCCTCGCCGTCCAGCGCCCGCTGCGCCGCCGCCGTCGCCAGCCCGCCGCCGCACAGCAGCGGCAAGTCCAGATCGACCCCGCCCGCCGTCGCCGACGCATCGTCCGACCTCACGACCACCGCCCCAGTCTGATAGTCCGCCGTCTCGTCGATGAACCGCACCCGCGCCTCGCTCGCCCGGGGCTCCCGCGTCCGCGTCGTCGTTTCCGCCGCCCCGCCATCGGGCAGAGCCAGCGCCTCGCCCGTGATCTCGACCACCGTCTCCACCCGCCCCAAGACTGCGACCTTCCCGTCGCGCTCGGCGGCCACGGCGTCGAACGCCGCCAGCAGGGGTTCCAGCGCATCCCGCGTCCGCATCGGTCGGTCGATCACATAGCCGGCCGCCGCCCCCTCGACGCCCTCGATGGCCATCTCGTCGGGCGACAAGCCGCCTCGCGCCAGCACCGCCTCGATCAGATCGCGCCCGTCGCCCGCCAGCCGTCCGTTCAGCCAATGCCCGGCCCGCCACGCCCCGGCGTCGGCCCAGACATCGCCCCGCGCCGGAAAGGCCGGGTAGGGCCGCGCGTCCCAGCACCAGGTGTCCGCCGCCTCCAGCATCCGCCCGCCATACAAAGCGGACACGGGATTGTTCTCAGGCACTGCATAGTGCCCCAGCACCGCCTCCAGCGCCGCCCGCTGCATCGCATCGTCCCGCGCGCCCGTCGAACCCGGCGGCAGACGGCTCTCGCTGCTCTTCGCATCCTGAAACAGGTTCGGCGCATTGCCGCCCCGGTCCACCGCCGCACAGCCGAACTCCGACAGCCGCACCGGCTTCATTCCCGGAACCCAGGCCGTCGGCACTGCACTCCGCACCCCGCCCGGCCGGTCATGGTGCGGGTTCGACCACCATCCCTTCAGGTCCTTGGGCCGAAACACCCAGTCCTCGCCATACGCCCCGTCGATGATGGGCGTCCTCACCTGCGCCGCCCGATCCGCCGCGTTGGCGTAATACCAGTCGAACCCGTCCCCGCCCGCGACGCCCGCCGCCAGATAGGCCGGATCCGCCGCCCCGCCGAACGTCGCCGCATCCACGCCACCGTCGCCCGTTCGCCAGTCGCTCAGCGGCGGGTACCAGTCGATCGACACATGATCGATGTTCGCATCGGCCCACAGCGGATCCAGATGGAACACCACCTCCCCGCCCGCCTGCCGCCCGAAATATTCGCTCCAGTCCGCCGCATAGGACAGTTTGATCCCCGGCCCGACCACCGCCCGACACTCCGCCGCCAGCGCCCGGAACTGATCGACCGCCGGAAAGCCACCGGCCGCATCCCGCGTCCAGGTCACGCCGCGCATCTCCGACCCGATCAACAGGCCGTTCGCTCCCTCGTCCGCCGCGATCCGGGCATAGTGCAGCGCCATTCGCCGCAAGCCCCAATCGTCCGGCCCGCCGAAGAGGGCCGCGATCTCCACCGTCGCCCCCGCCCCATCGACGCCCGCCACCCGACCGCGCCACGGATAGCCGGGGCAGTCCATGAACACGAACGGGTACAGGGTCACTTCCAGCCCCCGCGCCTTCAGCTCGCGGATCGCCTGCCGCACGCTCTCGTCGGACGGCGTCCCGCCATAGGCCGGCGCCCCGTCCGCCTGACTGACGACATAGGCCTCGCCCCGCGCCACACCCGCCACCGACCAGACCAGCGGTTCGGTCGCCTTGTCGCGCCGTTCCACCCCCGGCCGCACGACGCAATGCCCGGCTCTCAGGTCGCTGCCGAACCACCCGACCACCAGGCTGACCCGTTTCAGGTTCGGCAGTTGCGCCTGGAGTTGATCCAGCGACACGACCAGGTCCGCCCGACCGTCGCCATTGTGCACATTCTCCGCCGTCGTCCGCGTCAGTCCCTCGCGGCGCACCACCGCCTCGGTCGCCAGGGCGAATTCCCCCGCGCCGGGGATCAGGCACACGCCTTCCAGCCGGTCCTCCAGCCGCGCCGTCTGTCCGCGCGGCCGCCGAAACACCTCGAAGCTCAGCTGCGGAACCCGATCCCCGAACGGCCCCAGCGGCAGGTCCTCGAACACCACATAGGCCGTCCCGCGATAGGCCGGCGCATCCCGTTCCACCGCCTCGATCAGCGGATCCGCCGTCTGGTCCTCGCCCCCACGATGCACCCGCATCACCACGCCGGTCATGTCCATCAGCCGCCCGTCGGCCCAGACCCGCCCGACCCCGTCGATCTCGCCCTCGCAAAGGGCTACGGCGAAGCTCAGCGAATAGACATAGTCGGTCGTCTTCGGCCCGCCCTTGCCCGCCCGGCCCTTGTTTTTGCCTTCCAGGAACCGCGCCGCCCAGATCACCTGACCGGTCACCCGCGCCCGTCCAAAGAGGCAGGCCATCGGCGCGCCTTCCGCCGTGCCCTGGACCTTCAGCGTCTCCAGCCTGGGCCCCACCTGCCGTGCCGGCCCCAGCGAGCCCACCACCCGATTGTCGATCGCCCGCCCCAGGGTCGCGCCGATCACCCGCCCGACCGGCCCGCCGACCGACTGCCCGACCGCGCTCAAAACGACTTGCGCCATCTACGCCTCCAAAGATCCTCCCCCGTTCACGGGGGAGGGGGACCACGAAGTGGTGGAGGGGGCGACCGCACCTCCGACCTCTGAAATCGGAAACCGAAAAACAGCCGCCAGCCGTCTTCGCCACCACACGCCCATCCAGCTTTCGACCACCGCCCGTCCCCAATAGGCGTGGATCATCCTCGGCTCCGGTCCGTCGAGGTCGCTCAGAATGGCGCAGTGCTTCACCGCCGCCCTCGGCGACATGCGAAACAGCAACACGTCGCCCGGCCGCATCTGATCGACCGCAACGGGCCGCATCCACCGCCCCGCCGCCTCCAGCAGCGCCTCGCGCCCGCCGATCTCGGCCCAGTCCGCCGAATAGGCCGGCAAGACCTCCGGCTCGTCGCCCACCAGTTCGCGCCACACCCCGCGCACCAGACCCAGACAGTCCGCGCCCACCCCCTTCACGCTGGCCTGATGCCGATACGGCGTACCGAGCCAGGACCGGGCGGACACCACCACCGCGCTCCCGCTCACCGCCGGCTCCCGCCGTCGTTTTGCGCACTCCCGGCTGGATAGGCGGTCAGGAAGTCGTCCCCCGGCACGTCCGGAAATCCGCGAAAGTTCGCGCCATTCCCGAACGTCCCGACGCAGGTCTCCCACCGCTTGTCGCAGACCCGCCCCGCCGGCGCCGCGACACCGCACCTCTGGTCTCCCAGCCGCGCATCGCACATCCGCCCATAGGTCCGCCCGACCACCCGCTCGAACTTGGCCAGTGGTCCCTCAAGCTCGGCGACGAAGCCGTCACCCTGACGCCGAATCCGCACCAGCGCTCCCGACCACAACCGCACGTTCAGATCCGGCCGCGCCCAGTCCACGCGCCACAGTTCGACCGTCGCCTTGTCGAACAGACCCGCCGCCACATCCGCTTCAGCGATCGCCGCATCGTCCAGCACGCCCGCCGCCGAAACCGACCCCGCCGCCAGCCCCACCCCGCTCTCGCCCGCCCCCGCCGTCCAGCCGCTCGCCGCCCGACAGACGACGCCGTCAACCGCCAGGTCCCGGTCGTGGTCGGTAAACCCCATCACCACACCGTCGGCTTGCTCCAGCCGCCAGACATGACACAGCGTCGCCGCCCCGCTCTCGATGCGGGCGGCCATTTCGTTCGGTATGTCGCGCATGGCTCAGACCCGAACCTCGATCAGCGGAACCGCCGCCATCCGTCCGGCCTCAAAGCTCTCCAGCGTCGTCTCGATCCGGTCCGAGTCGAACCGCACCGGCGTGTCGAACTGAAACCCCGCCGTCACCGCGACACCCGCCTCCGGCGCGCGCTCCAGCGTCACCCGGCCGGTGGCGAAATCGACCGCAAAGGCCGCCGTCTCGACACCGCCAACGGCGACACGCACCGATCCCTCGACCGGCTTGGCGATCGGCCGTTCCACATCGCCGTAGCGCTTCACCAGAGCGAACGCGGTGCGCGTCCCATCCCCGCCGCCCAGCACCTGATCCCCGGCCGAGACCACCCCACCCGGCGCGCACGACTTGAAATCGGCGAAGTCCTTGAACCGGAACCCGTACAGCCGCCCCCGCCGCGCCTCGAAGAAGGCGACCAGCTCGGCCATGTCGTCCAGCGACCTCAGGTTCGCCCCGATCAGATACCGCCTGCGCCCCAGCGCCCAGGGCGTGGACCGCCGCTCGAACCCCGACGCCAGCGTCGTGATCTCCGTCCGACGCTCAACCCCGCCGGTCGAACCGAACGCCAGCCGCGCAGGCAGGCGCACCTCGTGAAAGGCGTCCATCAACACTCTCCTGTTGTGCAATGCCGCCCGCCCGGTCCACACCTTGGCGGCGGCGCCGACGCCGCGTCTTTGCAGGACACGGCCTTGCGCGGCGAAATTCTCAGCTACGATCCGATGACCGGCGAGGGGTTGATCAGCGGCGACGACCTGCAGCGCTACGTCTTCACCTCGGCCGCCGCCGGTCTCGAACCCGGCCGCCGCGTCGATTTCGTGGTTCAGGACGCCCAGGCGCTCAGCCTGATGGTCCTGCGTGACGGCCCTCTGGGGCCGGCCCTATACGCCCCCGAACCGGACCTGGGCCTATGGGGCTATTTCGTCCGCTGCATCACCGACCTCTATATCGAGGGCCACGGCCGGGCGCGGCGAAAGGAATACTGGTCCTTCGCCCTGTTCCACTTCCTGATCCTGATGCTCGCCTTCATGCCGATCATCGGTCTGGCCGTCCTCGACGCCGAGGCCGGCTACGATATGGAGGCCTGGGGCGTCGCCTGGATCGGCATCGTCGCCCTGGTCTATTTCGCGCTGATCGTTCCCTACGTCTGCGTCACCATCCGCCGCTTCCACGATGTCGGGCTCAGCGGCTGGCTTATCCTGATCGGCCTCGTCCCCTATGTCGGCGGCCTGTTCACCTTCATCATCAGCCTCCTGCCCTCGCAACCCGACGCGAACGTCCACGGTGCGCCGCCCAAGGGGTCGCGCGCATTACAAACGCGTCAGGATCGGCCAGCTTGACCTTTTCGGGTTGCTGGGATTGCACGGGTCGGCGATGTTGCCGCCGCGCCGGACGTGGCGCCAGTCATGGAGATCTCAGTGCGCGGTGAAATTCTCAGCTACGACGCCTCGACCGGCGTCGGTCTGATCAGCGGCGACGACGGCGCCCGTTACGACTTCACCTCGGCCGCGCTGCAATCGCCCGCCGTGCCCGCCGCCGGCGTCCGCGTCGACTTCGTCCCCGAAGGCGCCGCCGCCACCCAGATCCTGATCCTGGCCGGTGCCGCGACCACCACCGGCGTCGCCGGCGGCTACGCCAGCTCGACCTCGACCGCCGTCGCCGGCTTTGATTGGCAGAAGCTGTTTCTGTCCTTCGAGGGCCGCATCCGCCGCAGCCATTTCTGGATCGGCTGGCTGATCCTCCTAGGCGTCAACGTCGTCATCAGTTGGATCCCGATCATCAATCTGCTCGGCATCGTGCTGATCTGGCCCAACCTGGCCATTTCGGTGAAGCGCCTGCACGACATGGGCAAGACCGGCTGGCTGATCGCCATTCCCTGGGTCGGCTCGGTCGTGGCCTTCATCGCCGGCTTCGCCATGATCATCGCCGCCCACGTCGCCAACGGCTATTCGGAGGACTACTACGAGGGCAACCCGGCCGCCGTCTTCGCCCTGATGGGCCCGGCCTTCGGCCTGTTCGCCATCGCTGGCCTGCTGGGCGTGGCCTTCCTGCTGTGGATCGGAATCGCCGACAGCCAGAAGGGCGAGAACCGCTTCGGCCCGAACCCGAAGGGCGAATAAGCTGAAAGTGGCGAGTGACAAGTGGTCAGGGGTGAGACGCACCCCATCGGCATCCTCGCTCGCCACTCGTCACTAACCACTCGCCACTCGTCGTCACATCCGCCTGGCGCCCAGGCTGACGGCCCGCGCCAGCATCTGGGCGATCTGCGCCTCGGACCGCAGCAGGGCCGGCGCCCCGCCGTCCACCGCCACATTGACCGTCACGCCCCCGCCGCCGACCGGCCCGATCTCGCCGCCCGTCGCCGGTCGAAACACCTCCGGCCCGCGCTCGCCGACCAGATAGGCGGCGCCGCCCAGCACCGGCCCGCCGTCCGCCCGCGCCCCGCCGAAGCTGGACATCACCGACTGGATCGCCGCGCTCAGCCCGCCACCCTGCGATCCCGCCGCCGCATTGACCGCGTTCAGCACCGCCCGCGCCAGTTCCGACAGCGACACCTCCCCGTCCGCCGCCGCCCGCGCCAGCGACCGCGTCAGGCTGTCGCCCGCCCGCCCGAACGCCGCCTCGATGGCGTCCGCCGCCTCCTGCGCGGGCGCCTTCAACGCCTCCAGCGCCGCCCCGGCTTCGGCCGCTCTCAGCGCGACCTGATCGATCCCGTCTCGCCCGAACTCATCCGCCATCCGGCCAACCCTCCATCAATCGCGCAAGCCCCTCGCGTCCCAAAGGGGCCGTGCCGCGCGGCGCCTGCGTCAACATCCGCCACTCCTTCAACGACAGCCGCCAGAACGCCTCGGGCGCCACGCCCATCGCCGCCGCCAGCCGCAACATCTCGCCCCACGGGGTCATCGTGCAGCGGCCGCAAACGCCTGCGCCACCGCGACCGCCGCCTCGCGCGGATCGACCGCCGCCACCTCCGGCTCGACCTCCCCGCCCCCACGCAAGACCGCCGCCAGCACCACCATCAGATCCCGCGCCGACAGCGTCTTCATTCGCTCTGCGATCGCCGCCATCCCATCGACGCCCAGCCCCGTCTCGATCTCCGCCAGCGCCCCCAGCGTCAGACAGGCCCGACGCCGCACGCCGGCCAGGATCACCGCGGCCTCGCCCCGCACGCCGTTCATATCGCGCTGAACCCGATGGCCCCGGCGCTGGCCAGGCTCAGCGCGAACGTCGCCTCCCCCTCGTGCTCGCCGGCGTATTCCAGCGCCGCCACCAGGAAGGCCCCCTCCAGCACGCCGAAGTCCGGCACGATCAGCCGCCACCGCTTCGCCGCCTGATCGAAGAAGGCCTCGCGCACCAGCGCATCGGAGGCGGCATCGCGGAAGATGCCCTGCCCCGACACCGCCGCCGACTTCACACCTGCGCCCGCCAGCAGCTCGCGCCACCGCCCGGCGCTGTCGCCGTCGGTCGCATCCACCGTCTTGGCGTTCAGCGAGATCGTCCGCGCCCTCAGCCCCGCCACCGTCGTGAACACGCCCGGAGACGCCACTGGGGCGCCCTCGATCTTTAGCAACATGTCCTTGCCGGCCTGTGCCGTCATCTTGTCCTCGCTTTGCTCGTGAGTGGCGAGTGGCGCGTGACGAGTGGCGAGAATGGGCATCGTCCGGCTTCATACCGTTCGTTGCGCCGCTCCAGTCCCTCTCGCCACTCGCCACTAACCACTCGCCACTTCCTCAGTTACCGCCCTTAGCCGCATGACCGCATAGGTCCGCCGCCCGTCGCCTGCGCGGAACACGTCCGCAAACGTCGCCCTCAGCGTCGCTGTCCGCACCCCGTCGGCCTCCAGCACGGCCTCGTGCAGACAGGCCCGCACCGCCGCCGCCACCGCCTTGGCCTCTTCCGATCCCGCGAACCGCGACACGCCCGTCAGGGTCAGCTTCTGCTCGACCCCGCCCCCGTCCGCCGCCACCGGCCGGCTCTCGCACCGCCCGATCACCAGATGCGGAAACGCGGCGTCCTCCGGCGCCCCGAGAACGGCGAAGTCGAACACTCGTCCGCCCAGCAACGCCTGCACCGCCGCATCCCCCTTCAGCGCCGCAAGCACCGCCTTCTGCAGCGCGCTTTCATGATCCCTCATCGCACCCGCTCCAGATCCAGCTTCGCCCGCCCCGGCCGCACGTCCTCGACCGAGACAATCCGCCAGTCCGCCCCGCCGAACCGCAGCACGCGACCGATCATCAGCCGGGCGTCCGCCCGCGCCTCTGCGCCCATCGTCTCGACCGCGCGCCGCTGATCGCCCTCGCCGCGCTCCAGGCGCCGACGCGCCCCGCACTTCAGCCAGGCGGATCCTGCCGCCTCGAACGACACGCTGCGCCCGCCATACGGCGTCTCGGCCTCCACCGGCTGAAACAGCCCCGCCAGGATCCTCATATCGGCGCTCAAGTAGGCCGAAGGCCGATAGCGCCCAGTCAAAGTCGCACCACGCGATAGGGCGCGATCCAGCCCTCCACCGGCTCGATCTCCACCGCCTCGCCCCGCTCATAGGCCCGCAGCACCAGCATCAGGATCGCCAACCTCAGCGGCGCCGGAGAGGTCGATGTCAGGCCCAGCCCGACATCCCCCTCCACCTTCGTCTGCGCCGCCGCGATCAGGGTCTGGATCAAGCCGTCCTTTACCTCATGCTCGACCCTCAGAAACAGCTTCGCCTCCGCCACCGTCACCGGCTGCGCCATGGCAATCTCCATTGTCAGAAATTCCGTCTCCTCCCCATTCAATGGGGAGGGGGACCACGAAGTGGTGGAGGGGCTCTTCAACGCCCGCAGAGCCCCTCCGTCACGGCGCGAAGACGCGCCGCGCCACCTCCCCGTCGCTGCGCGACAGGGAGGAGACGACCGGATCAGCTTGCGCTGAACTTCATCACCTTGATCGCGTCGAAGTTCTGCACCCCGCCGCCGACGCGCTTGGTCGTGTAGAACAGCACATAGGGCTTGGCCGAATAGGGATCGCGCAGCACCCGCACCCCCGCCCGATCCACGATCAGATACCCCCGCTGGAAGTCCCCGAACGCGATCGACAGGCTGTTGGCCGCCACGTCCGGCATGGTCTCGATCTCGGTGACCGGATAGCCGAGCAGGCTCGCCGTCTCGCCCAGCCGCGTCGCCGGCTGCCAGATGTAGTTGCCGTCCGCGTCCTTGAACTTGCGCACGGCCGAGACCGTCTTGCGGTTCATCACGAACCGGCCGTTCGGTCGGTACTGGGCCTTGGGCGCGTAGATCAGGTCGATCAGCCGGTCCGCCGGACTGGTCGCCGCAAAGCCGCCCGCCGCACCAGACGGAACATAGCCGATCTGACCCCAGGCCTGGCCCGCGTCCGCTACGGTCGGATAGGACAGCAGCCCCTTGGGCTTGTTCACCCCGTCGCCATTGACGAAAGCCTGGGTCTCCTGCGCCGCAAAGGCGTCCTCGACCTCGGCCGCCAGCCATTCGTCCAGGTCGACCATGGCGTCGTCCAGCAACGCCTGCGTCGCCGCCGGATTGGCGTAGAGATCGGCCGACGGAAACTCCAGCAGGGCCAGGGTCGCCGGGTCCGTCTCGGGCCGCGCGGCGGTCTCCGCCACCCAGCCGCAGGCCACGCCCGCCGTCGATACCGGCTTACGGAACACGCCGGCCGCCACGGTCCGGACCGTGGCGATCTCGCGCATCGGACTGGCCGCCATCAGACGCCGCTCGATGGCCCGCTCGGTCTCATAGGGCACGACATAGCCACCCGACGTCGCGCCGCTCGACAGGCCCGCCTTGACCTCCAGCGCGCCAGACTGACCTGTCTTCAAATAGCCGTCCCACGCCGCTTTCGCCTCGGGCGCAGACGCCGGCTTGGCCGGTTCGCCGCCGATCGCCGGACGACGGCTCTGGCTCATCACCCGATCCAGCCGCGCCTGGGCCGAGGCGACCGCCTGGTCGATGCGGGCCACCTTCTCCTCCAGCAGCACATCGGCCGCCGCCTTCTTCTCGATCTCGCCCAGTCGGGCGTCGTTCGCCCCTTTGAACGCCTCGAACGCCGCCATCATCTCGCGCACGACGTCGCGCGCCTCGGACTGGCCCGAAGCCTGTTTGGTCTCTTTCATGGTGTCTCCTGCTGAAACGATCCTCCCCCGCGATGCGGGGGAGGGGGACCGCCGAAGGCGGTGGAGGGGGCGGCCGCGTCGCGACCTTCCCATTTCGCGAGCAGCCGTCATCGGCCGCCCGAAACCTGTGATTGCGGCGGCTTCAGGCGAACGCTAGGCTCGCCTCATGCCCGCGCCGATCTTCGTCGAAGCTGATCTCTACAGCCCGCTGCTTCATGCAGCCGCGCTGATCCTTTTCGCGATCCTCTTCCCGCCCGGCACGCTTTCAGCAGGGCCACGACGTGTGGCCCGCTGGCCATGGGCGGCGACCATCGGCCTTCCGGTCATCGTCTACACGATTGCAGATATCGTCCTGACCGCCCTGCATCGCGGCGCCGAGGCTGAGGGCGAAAGCGGCCTGCCCTACCGCGCGGCGCAGATCGCCATACTCGTCCTGATCGTCGGCATCGTGGTTTTGATGCTGCGTCGCAACGCTGCATCCAAGTCGTCCTGACGCCCCATGTCCCACCTGACGCCCCTCGAAAGCGCCGTCATGGACGCCATGATCTGGCAGATGGGCGACAGCGTGCCGGACCTGCGGGCACAGGTCGCCGCCAGTTCGCCGGGGCTGCGTCGCAACACCGGCGTCGGCCTCTATTCCCAGATCGTCGTCGATGCGGACCGCGCGACCGCCAACCCGGACGCCACCGGCCTGTTCGGCACGGTCCATGCCATGTTCGCCGGCCTGCCCGACCCCGTCGGCTTCCAGATCGAACTGCGTCAGGGCCGGCTGACGGCCCTGCATGGCCAGAGCTACGGCCAGGACACCCGCGCCATCGACTTCTCGACAACCGCTTTCGAAGAGGTCTTCACCGTCGACGAAGCCGGCCGATCGATCCTGTTCCGTCCCGCCCGGCGCGCGCCGGATCCGATCCGATTTCGCCCAGGCCCAAACCCGCAGCCCGACCGGCCGCTGCGCCCGCCGCCCAGGCCAAGCCAAAAGTTCAACCCACACCCGCGCCCCAACCGGCGTCAAAGCCCGCCGATCACGCCCTGCCGTCCGCCGCCGCAGCGCCGAGCGTGGCCGAGATCATCGCCGGCCTGTCCAACCCCACGGCCTCGCGCGGCGGCCAGCTGGCCCTGGTCTATCTGGGCGCCTATGCGCTGGCGGCCGTCTTCATCCTGTTCGCCCATCTCATGCTGCACGTCGGCTGGATCTTCGGCCTGGTGCTCGCCGGCTGGGCCTTGCGCTATCTCCACGGCAAGAAGGGCCGCGCCCAGATGGCCGCCCTCGCCGAAACCCTCGACCGCAACGGCGCTTTCCAGGCCCTCAAGCCAAACTGAACCGCGCCTCCGACGGCATCGGAACGTCACCACCATTCTCGGCTATGATGGAGCGCCCACAACGGACGCCGCTAACGTCAGTTATGGGTGGAAAGCGGACAGCCGCCAACCTGCTTCAAGACCGGTTTGTCCCTCCGGAAGCGACCCGCTCCACTGTGTCGGTTCGCCGATCTTTCTCCGACACCCCATCAGGCTTTACCGTATCCAGCGTTGTTACGACCGTTCGCCGCGTCGGGTTCCCCGAAGCATCAACATCAAACGTGACCTCAACAGTTCCAGAGACAGTCTCTTTCGAACGTTCGCTAAAGGCGGCCTCGAACGTCACCGGATTCTGCGTAATTTCGCCGACGACCACGTCACTTTCGGCGCGCTCCCTGCGGACAGCGTCGGCATCGACCGCCAACCTCACAGAGTAGACCGCGCCGCCCGGCCCCTTGGATGTAAGAGACAAAATCCCGGAACCGACAGTTTGGGGATGCCGATAGGTTGCACCCTCCCGCAGATTGACGTTGAGCAGGTTGATGGCTGCAATATCGGCGATCACAGACTCCGGATCGCACTCGATGCGAAACGCATTCCAGGTAAAAATCCAGCGTCCGCACATGTCCCGCGACATCTCCGACGCCTTAAGCCAGCGGTCGACGCGTTCATCCAGCTTATCGCCATTCAGCAGCCGGATGGCGCCGTTTGATTGCTGGAGAATCCGCGCCGGAAATTTCCAGTCCCGGGCCCTATCCTCAGCGGTTGCGTCACTCGGTAGATCGAATTCCAACTCAAGCCCGGCGTTACTGACGGCGATCACCCGCTCCAGCAGAACGTCTTGTCCGCTTGAGCTACTGGAGGAGCCATCGCTACCCTGCTTGGAAGTCACATAGGAGATGATGACCTCGTGCTCCTCACCCACTGCAGGATGGGGTTGGGGTGACAGTCCGGGTGCGGAGTTGGCTGTCAGCGAGGCTGTTAGCCCAGCGATAATCGCGAACCAGTTCATTCCAAGATCATGAACACCGTTCGTTTGGATGACAACGTCGGTCAGGGTCGAAAGCCGTCATTCGGTCACGACCCTGAACCGCGCGCCCGGCAGCATCGGAAACGTCACCAGCGACACCTCCCACAGCTCGACCGCGCTCAGTACGCGCAGCCGTCCCTGACGCCGGGCCCGCGCCGTGCGGTAGCCGATCGACAGCCCGTCCAGCGCCCCGGCCCGGCTCAGCGCCCCGGCGAACCGCGCCTCGGCCGACCAGTCCTCGATCCGGCCGCGCACGAAGAGGCCGCGCGCATCCTCGACGATTTGCTCCCAGATCCCGACCGGCGCCCGCGCATCGTGCTGGTTCAGCATCCGCACCCCCTCAACCCCCGTCCTGGCCAGACTGTCCGCAAACGCCCCCGCCTGCACCACGTCCCCGTTCAGATCCGCCACGCCCCACAGCGAGGCGTAGCCTTCGATCTCAAGGGGTGAGTGGTGGATCGTGACACGTGAATGCTTCTGTCGAGTCACCAATCGCGATTCACCACTCACGTCCCACCCTCCAACCTACGCTCGATCCGCTCCACGGCCGCCGCCGTGGCCTCGCCCTGGACCTCCAGCCGCGCCAGCCGTTCGGCGACCAGCCTCTGCTCCCCGACCCGCTGCTCCAGCGTCGCGATCCGCGCCGCGGCGCCCCCGGCCCAGACCAAGCCGCCCACCGTCTGCACCACGACGGCGATCAGCAGCGCCGTCGGCACGCGCCGGATTTGATGTTCGGTCATTTCGCTCTCCTTTGCCGCGTGACTCGTGACGCGTGGTTGGTGATTGGCGCCACCCCAGTCACCAATCACCAATCACCACTCACGCTCCCAACCCCGCCATTCGCCGACGCTCTTCGTCGGTCAGGAAGCTCGCCGCCTCCAGCCGCGCCCACAGGGCGTCCCGCTCGGGCTGCAGCGCCGAGACCGCATCCAGGTCCGCGCGGATTTCGCACCCCGCGAACCGCTCGCCCAGCCAGCCCGTCATCGCCCCCGCCGCCTTCTTCACCAGCGGGATCACCGTCTGGCGCCAGAAGGCCGCATTGGCCTCGCGATAGTTGGCGTAGGTCGCATCGCCCGGTATCCCCAGCAGCTGCGGCGGAACCCCGAACGCCAGGGCGATCTCGCGCGCCGCCGCGTGTTTGCCGGCCGTAAAATCCATCTCCGCCGGCGTCAGGCTCAGCGGCTTCCAGTCCATCCCGCCTTCCAGCAGGATCGGCCGCCCGGCGTTCGTCGCCCCGGCATAGACGTTCGACAGCTGGTCCTTCAGCGCCTCGAACTGCCCGTCGGTCAGCCGCTCGCCGTTGCGCGCCCCATAGACCAGCGCCCCCGACGGCCGCGCCGCATTGTCCAGCAGGGCCTTGTTCCAGGCGCCGGCCGCATTGTGCGCATCCACCCCTTGCGCCGCCGCCTCCAGCGGCGACAGCCCGTACCAGTCGTCCAGCGGGTGCCACAGCTTCAGGTGCATCACCGGCGCCCAGCCGTCCCCAGCGCGCCCGATCCGCACCGACCGTCCGTCCACGGAATAATCCCACGCTTCAGGCCAGCCCGACCGGCCGGGAACCACCTTCACCCGATCCGACCGTAGCGCCCACAACTCGTCCGGCGCCCCGTCCCCGTCCGCATCGCCGGTCGCCTCGACATAGGCGTTGCCCGACACCTGCAGCGCCCCATAGACCGCCTCCATCAGCTCCGCCCCCGACTGCTCGGGATTGGGCCGACGGATCAGTTTCGCCAGCGGATGCGCCTCGTCGCGCACCCCGTCCACGAACACCGCGAACGGCGCAGCCGCCGCCGCCTCGGCGATCATGCGGATGCAGCGATAGGCCACCGCATTCTTCTGATAGCCCTCACGCGCCAGGCTGGCGTAGTCGTTGGGCGTCCACCGCGGCCGCCCCACCCCCGACAAGGCGATCACCCCGCCCGCCCGGCTCTCCTTCGCCTCCGGCGCGCCCACGCGCCCCGCCTGGCCGAACGGCCACCGGATCGAAACCATCGTGTCGATTTCCTTTTAATTTCGTCATCCTCGGGCTTGTCCCGAGGACCCATACTCACGGTGCTCGCCGCTCAAGTCCGGTGTCTATGGATCCTAGGCACAAGGCCTAGGATGACGGCGTGTGAAGCAAAGGGCGGTGTCTTGAAGGCGTCATCAGCCGCAACAACGGCCGCTCGATCCACACATGCACGACCGCCCCCGCCGCCAGACTGGCGATCACAGTCAGCCCCACCACCGCATCCCCCGGCAGGGCGACCATCCCGCTCTCGAACATCCGCCCCAGGGCACGGATCACCAGCACATGGACCAGATAGATCGAATAGGATGCATCCCCCATGAAGGCCGCCGCCTGTGACAGCCGCCCCGGCGCCCGATCCGTCCGCACCACGCCGAACACCAGCAGCGCACTGGGCAGACCCCATATCAACGCCCGCCTCAACCCGTTCCACGGATCGTTCAACGCCCGCACATCGTCGATGCCGCCATAGCCGAAGACCAGGCCCAGCCCGAACCCGAGCATCGCCAGCCAGACGGCCCACACCCCCAGCCGACGCGGCGCCGACCGCCACACCCAGGCGATCCCCACGCCCAGCAAAAACTCCAAAATGATCGGCGCGCCCCAGAACCTCAGCACCGGCGCCGCCACCACCAGCCCAGCCGCCAGCATCGCCGCATAGGCCCCGATCAGCCCCCAGCCGACCCGCCGTCCGCCCACGATGGCCAGCCCGAATCCGGCGTAGAACAGCATTTCGAAACACAGGGTCCACCCCGGCCCCAGCGCCGGAAACGTCATCTCCAGCCCGCTGAACGGCCAGAACAGGAACGTGGCTACCGCCACCTCCGGGCTCAGCGTCCCGCCCCGCGCCATCCCGATCAGGATCGGCAACGACAGCAGCCAGTAGATCGCCGCCACCCGCCGTAACCGCCGCCACAGGAAGGCCCCGGCCGCGCCCACACCCGTCTGACCCTGCGTCGTCGTGGCGATGATGAAGCCGCTGATGACGAAGAACACGTCCACGCCCACGGCGCCGAAGTTCTCCAGTGTCCCGCCCGCCAAACTACCGTGCGTGAGGACCGTCTCCAGCCCCAGCCGCGTCCCCGCAAGGTCCACGGCGTGCGTGACGACCACCGCCGTCGCCGCCGCGAACCGCAGCGCCTGCACCCCGTAGAACCGCTCCCCCATCCGCCACGGTTACCACCGCGCGAGCGCGAGAGACAACCTCAGATAATCACGCGCGCCCGCACCGCCTCGGCGATCCTCGCCTGGCCCGCCGCATCGGGATGGACGGAGTCGAACATCAGACCGCCGGCGAAAGTGCCGCCGAACAGGGCCGCCCCGTCGATGGGCGCCGCCAGTCCCCGCGTCGACGCCACCTCGAACGCCGCGTCCCGGATCGCGCTTTGCGTCGCGTAACTCGCCTTGCCCTGCGCCGGGTCGGACGGACATCCGGTCATCAGCAGCACGTCCCCCGTCGTCAGGCACCGATCCACCAGCGTCACCAGCCCGGCCTTGTAGGTCGCGACCGCCGTGCCCGCGTTCCAGTCGTTGATGGTCAGGCACACGACCGACAGATCGGGCGCCGCCGCCGGGATCGCCCCATAGGCCCGGTACGGCTGATCCGTCGTGATCCAGTCCGCGATCCTGGCCCCGCCCCATCCCGCATTGATCACCCGCGCCCGCTTCACGTCCGATCGCCACGCGACCCCGCCCGCGATGAACACCGCCCCGCCCGAGGCCCAGCGCACGCTCACCGGTCCGGCGGTCTCGGGAAAAGCCACGGTCGCAACCTCCATCGCCGCCGCCTTGGTGGTGTTCACCGTCGCCCGCACTGCGCCGTCCGTCTCGACCGTCAGCACGCCCAGCGCCGTATTGGTTACGGCCCACAGATCGAACCGATCCACCGGCCGGTCCGGTTGAAAGCTCCAGACGCCCGTCGATGAGCCCGCGCCCGAAAAGAGCTTGCCACCCATCCCGGTCAGGGCGTTGACGCCCCAGCCGACCCCCAGGGTCACGCGCGGGTCATAGGCCGAATAGCCTCCGCTCGCTCCATCCGCCGCCCCCGCTCCAGCCACCGACGTCGCCGACGCCGGCAGGCCCCGCCCGCTCATCATCGCCGCCAGCCGCTCGGGCCAGGCGCCCGCCCGACCGTTCGGCGTCCAGCCGCCGGAGACCGCGCCATAGCCCTGGGTCACGCTATCGCCGATGCACAGCAGCCGCGCCTCGCGCCCGCCCGCCTGCATGGTCCTGACCGCCGCCGACCAGACGGGCAGGTCGGGCACGGAGAACCTCGCCCTCCCCAGAACCCCGCCCGGCGCCGCCGTCGCCGCTCCGATCTCGAGACCAGACATCAGTCGAAGGCCGCCACGATCTGCGTCGCCGTCGTCCCGGTCGCCAGCACCCGGCGCACCTGCACCGGCAGCCATCCCACCGGATGGTTGGCGAAGGTCACGGCGTCCCCATCCTCGCCCCCGACCGTCAGCACACGGACATTGCCCGCCCCGCCGACATACAGCGCCTTGGCGTAGGTCGTCAGATCGGCCGCATCGCTGGGCGTCACCGCCGCCGCGCGCCTCGCCGGGCCGCCCGCGTCGCGCCCATGGTTCAGCAATCCGTCCCGTTCGGGAATGGCCGGCATATCGTCTCTCCTGTCCTAGAAAATTCTCCCTCCCCCGCGGGGGAGGGTGGCTGAGCCGCAGGCGAAGCCGGGTGGGGGCGGCAAGGCAAACCCCACCAACTCATCGTGCCTTGAAGACGAGCGCCTCTGCCGGGCCGCCCACACCCGGTCGCTTCGCGATCACCCTCCCCGAACGGGGAGGGAGAAGTCGTCACAATCCCCGCAATCTCGGTCCCGCCGACTGCGGCCCCAGTATCAGCCGCGTGATCGCCCACACCAGGGCGTCGGCCCGATCCGGGCTGGGCCCGCCCTCGCTGCCGAGCGCCAGCATCTCTTCCTCCAGCGCCGGAAAGGCGTCGCAGTGCACGACCCGCCCCTGTTCATACAGCAGGGCCACCGGCTCGGCCCGCGCCGCCTTGGACCGCGAGGCGTGGACCATCTCGATCCGGCAAGGACAGGCGCTGATGGCCAAGACCGAGCGCACCATGTCGCCGCCCTGATTGCTCTCGGCGACCACCTCGTGCGCGCCGAATTCGCGCGCGGCCGCGCTGACCGCCCCGCCCCAGCTCTGGGGCGAGCGCCCCTGCACCGTCCGGTCCGCCAGCACGAAGGCCTGGCGACCTTTTCGCCCCACGACCACGATGCCGCAGGCGTCTCCGGTCGCGGTCGCCGGCGGATCGACCGCCACGACGATCCGGTCCAGTTCGGCCGGCCGCGCGCCCCTGGCCCGCTTCAGGTCCGCGATGCGGAACAGGGCGCCCTCGCCCTCGACCACCACGCCTTCCAGCTCCTGCGCCGCCAGCCGCGTGCCGCCATAGACGTCATTCAGATGCGCCAGAAAGCCGGGCGACAGGTTCTGCGCGTTCAGGGCCGTCGCCGCCCGTTCCGTCACCGTCCCGGCCTCGGCCATCAACCGCCTCAGCGCCGGGATCGGCCGGGGCGTCGTCGTCACCGCCAGCAGCGGCCAGGCCCCCAGCCGCAGCCCGAACCTCAGGTTCGACAGCACCATTTCCGGCCGTCGCCAGGCGCAGAACTCGTCCGCCCAGGCGGCATGAAACTGCGGCCCCCTCAGACTGTCGGGATCCTCGGCCGAAAACGCATAGGCCGCCGACTGATTGTCCCAGACCAACCGACGCCGTCCCGCCTCCCAGCGCGGGCGGTCGCCCGGTTCCGCCAGCGCCTTGATCCCCGACGCCCCCTCCACCATCACCTCGCGCACGTCGTGCAAGGCGGGGCCGACCAGGGCCAGGGTGATGCCGGGCAGCTCCCGCGCCATGATGTCGATCCAGACCGACCCGGCGAACGTCTTGCCCGATCCCCGGCCGCCCAGCAGCAGCCAGGTCTTCAGGTCGTCGTCAGTCGGCGGAAACTGATGCTTCGCCAGCCGACAGTGATTGCGATGCAGCCTTAGCCCGCGCTCTTTCAGCAGCTTCGGCGTTCTTCTCTTCCAGAATTCGATCAAGCCGCGCGTGTTCGACGACCAGTTCCTGTCGGATTCGCTCGTCCTCGGCGGGGTCGTAGGTTCGTCCACCCATCTCGTCCTCTTCGTTGTCGCTCAGGCACAGCAGCCGCATCGCCTCGACCGCCTTGGCCGACCGCGCGATCACCCCGATCTGGCGCGCGACCTTTTCGGCGACGGCGGCGTCCTTGACGTCCGTCTCGCAGACGCTCTTTGCCGTCTCTTCGATCTTGGCCTTCATCATCAGGAACAGGGGCTCCATCCACCCCGCGCAGGACGCAGCCGTCTCGCGCGCGCCGCCGCAGCCGCCCTCTTCGTCGTGCTGATTTCCCGTCATGCCCAAACCATAGCGGACCAGCGTCCTCAGGCCGGAAGAACGCGCACATAATTCGCCAACGGCTTGTTTTCGCAGCCTTTCAACCAGCGTCATTGCGCTGGCTAAGGGGGTGCTACCCTATCGCTCCCGGCCCCGTTCGACCGCCCATTCCGGCGCTTCGAAGTCCAGCGCATCCTCCGGTTCGGCCAGCGACAGCTCCGAGATCGTCTGCCCCCGCACCGACACGCCTGCCGTATGCACCGTCTCGCGACTGCCCGAGATCAGATGATGCCATTTCGCCAGCGGCCGCCCCTCGTGCAGCCGGCGATAGGCGCACGACTTGGGCATCCACTCCAACGCCTCGATATTGCCGGGCGTCAGCTTGATGCAGTCCGGCACCTGGGCCTTGCGGTTCGCATAGTCCGAACAGGCGCAGGCCTCGGGGTCGAACAGCTTGCAGTGCACCCGCGTCGGAATGACCTCGCCCGTGTCCTCGTCCTCGAACCGGATCACGCAGCACAGCCCGCACCCGTCGCACAGCCCCTCCCACTCGGAAGGCGACATCTCGGCCAGGGTCTTGGTTTCCCAGTAGGGCGCCATCAGATCCTCCCCCGTCTGCGGGGGAGGGGGACCGCGTAGCGGTGGAGGGGGCGGACGCCGCACCACGCGCGACGCATCCCCTTGCCAAAAGCACAGCTTGTGATGGTGATACGCTCCATGAGAGCGCCGGTCCTTACCCAAAAACGCGCCAGAAGTCTCCGCCGGTCGATGTCTTTGCCCGAAGTCCTGATCTGGCAGCGCATTCGAGGCCACGGCTTTCGTCGCCAGCACGCCATCGGTCCGTTCATCCTGGACTTCTATCGCGCCAGAAGCCGCCTCTGCATCGAAATCGACGGCCAGCAGCACAATCTCACGCGCGACGCCCGACGCGACGCCTGGCTCGCCGAAAAGGGCGTCCGCACCATCCGCATCGCCGCCGCCCTCGTCCTCGACGACCCGGACGCCGTCGCCGAACACATCTTGTCCCTCTAGATCCTCCCCCGTTCACGGGGGAGGGGGACCGCGAAGCGGTGGAGGGGGCGAAGGCCCGCACGGCGCCGACCATTTCACACCCAGCCCGTTTCCGCCCCCTCTACCCCGCTACGCGCGGTCCCCCTCCCCCGCCCTGCGGGGGAGGATCTTCTTCAATGCCCGACCGTCTCGGAGAACAGGTTGATCACCATCACCCCGCCGACGATCATCGCCAGCCCGACCATCGCCGGCAGGTCCAGCCGCTGGCGGAACACCACCGTTCCGATCACCGAGATCAGCACCACCCCCAACCCGCTCCAGATCGCATAGGCGATTCCCACCGGCATCTGCCGCAAGGCGATCGACAACAGATAGAAGGCCAAGCCGTAGCAAACCGCCATCCCTGCCGTGGGCCAGACCCGCGTGAACTGGTGCGAGGCCTGCAGCATCGTCGTGCCCACCACCTCCAGCGCGATGGCGCCCAGCAAAGCGGCCCAGGTCACAAGACTCACGCGTCGTTCGCCTTGATCGGATGGCCGGGCGTCAGCAGCGACAGTAACGCCTGTCTCTGTTCCGGCGACACCGCATGGGTGCCGAACAGGTCCGACATCCACAAGCCGTCTGCGATCAGCCTCAGCATCAGGGCGTCGTCCGCCCCGACCGGATCGCTGGGATCGTCCACCTTCACCTTGTCGATCCAGCCGTTCCAGCGCTGCGCCAACGCCGGATCGATGGCGCAGGCGGCCATGATGACCCGACCGATGCTGACGTCCTGCGGCGTCACCGGCTCATTGACCGTCGCCCTCAGATAGGCCCGCGCATTCCGGCCATAGGGTTCGGGATCGCGCGCCGCCTCAGCCAGGATCGTGTCCGTATGCATGCGCCCCAGATGATCGACCATCCCCTCCAACAGCGCGATCTTGCTGGGAAAATGATGCAGCAGGGCGCCCTTGCTGACGCTCGTCCGCGCCGCCACCGCATCTAGCGTAAAGCCTGAGGCACCCAGCTCGGCGGCGACCTCCAGGGCCTTTTCGATGATCTCGGCGCGGGTGTCGCCGGGCGCGCGACGGCGTGTGATGCTGTCCATCGGCGTTACATACCAACCGGACGGTAACTGTCAACCACGGCTGATCCTCCCCCGTTCACGGGGGAGGGGGACCGCGAAGCGGTGGAGGGGGCGAACGCCCCACCGACCTTTCCAGTGGAATATCCGCCCCACAACCCTTAGATCACACCCGTTTCCGCCCCCTCCACCGCGCGACGCGCGGTCCCCCTCCCCCGCCAGCAGGGGAGGATCGAAAGTCACATGGCAGCCAGACCCCCTCTCGTCGCACTCAAGGACGTCCGTCTTCAGGACGGCCAGCGCCCCCTCTTCGACGGCGTCGACCTCGCGGTCGAACCGCGCAGCCGCGCCGCCCTGGTGGGGCGCAACGGCGCGGGCAAGTCCACCCTGATGAAGGTCGTCATGGGCCTGATCGAGCCCGACAGCGGCGACCGCTCGATCCAGTCCGCCGTCCGCTTCGCCTATGTGCCGCAGGAGCCGGATCTCAGCCCGCCCTCAAGTAGCGCCAGCGATAGGGCGACAAAGGAATGGACCCTGCTGGACTATGCGTCGTCGGGCGAGGCCGAGACCTGGACGGCCGAAAGCTGGCTTGAAACCTTCGGGCTGAACCCGGCGAAATCGACGCAAGGCCTGTCTGGCGGCGAGACCCGCCGCGCCGCGCTGGCCAAGGCCTTCGCCGAAGAACCCGACCTGCTGCTGCTGGACGAGCCGACCAACCACCTCGACATCCTGGCCATCGAACGGCTGGAGAACGAGCTGATCCAGGCCCGGTTCGCCCTGCTGGTCGTCAGCCACGACCGCGCCTTCCTGAACCGCGTCACCAATACCGTCCACTGGCTGGAGGGCCGTCGGGTCCGCACCCTGAACAAGGGCTTCGTCGAGTTTGACGAATGGTCCTCCAAGGTGCTGGAGGAAGAGGCCGAATCCCTGCGCCGCCTGACCAAGACCATCGAGCGCGAGACCGCCACCTTCTACTCCTCCATCACCGCTCGCCGCAGCCGCAACGAGGGCCGCGCCCGCTCGCTTCAAGCGCTGCGCGCCGAACGCGCCGAGAAGATGAAGGACGTGCCGCGCGAACTGTATCTCGGCGTCGATTCCGGCTCGACCTCGGGCAAGCTGGTCGCCGAGATCAAACACGTCTCAAAGGGCTTCAACGGCCGCACCCTGTTCAAGGACCTGACCACCCGCATCATCCGCGGCGACCGTCTGGGCATCGTCGGTCCCAACGGCGCGGGCAAGACCACCCTGGTCAAGACCCTGCTGGGCGAACTGGCGCCCGACGAGGGCACGGTGCGCATGGGCGCCAACCTCGAGCCGGTCTATCTGGATCAGTCGCGCGAGGGGCTGAAATCGGACATGACCCTGTGGGACGCCCTGACGCCGGGCGGCGGCGACAGCATTCTGGTGCGCGGCGTTTCCAAACACGTCGCCGCCTACGCCAAGGACTTCCTGTTCTCGGAGGCCCAGCTTCGCCAGCCGATCTCGACCCTATCGGGGGGCGAGCGCAACCGCCTCCTGCTGGCCCGCGCCCTGGCGAAGCCCGCCAATATGCTGATCCTCGACGAACCGACCAACGACCTGGACATGGACACGTTGGACAAGCTGGAAGAGCTGCTGGAGGGCTATGACGGCACCCTGATCCTGGTCAGCCACGACCGCGACTTCATCGACCGGCTGTCCACCTCGACCCTGGCCCTGAACGGACGGGGCGACATCGTCGAGACCCCCGGCGGCTGGACCGACTTCATCCGCCAAAACCCCGGCTTCCTTCAGCCCGGTTCGAACCCCCGCCCCCAGGACAAGGCCGCCGCCCAGCGCGCCGCCGCGGCGCCCCCGCCTGCCGTCGCCCCCAAGAAGACCGCCAAACTCTCCTTCAAGGACGCCCACCGCCTGAAGGAGCTGGAAGCCCTGATCGATGCCCTGCCCGCGACTATCGCCAGACACGACGCGACCCTGGCCGACCCCGGCCTCTACGCTCGCGACCCCAAGGCCTTTGACGCCGCCATGAAGGCTGCCGAAAAGGCCCGCGCCGAGTTGGAATCCGCCGAACTGGAATGGCTGGAGCTGGAAGAGAAGAAAGCGGCCCTGGCGGGATAAATACCGAACCGCTCGTCACTCTGGCGAGGACGGCTTCAGATCCTAACCCTGACTGTCCGGATCCCCGGGCGGCGTCGTCGCCGCGCCCCGGTTCTGCATCACGCTGACGGCGATGCAGGCGATCAGGCCGAACGCGAACCACAGGCCGAACTTGCCCGTCAAAAGCCCGATCAGGCCGAAGATCAACAGGACGCCGAAGGGGGTGAGCCGTTTCATGGGGCGGACGATAACCGGCTTTGTCATGGCTGACGAGGCTCGGCCAAAAGCGCCGACTTGAAACCAAATCCGCGCCCGCACACTCAAGCTTCATGACCCTTCGCAGCCACCTCGTCGAGTTCGCCCCGCCCCAGCAGGCGGCGGTGCGGCGGATCAACGCCGTCCTCGCCCGCGCGCCGCGTCTGCGCACCGACGGCTGGCGGATCGATGCGGGCCAGCGGCTGTCGCTGTGGCTGGACGCGGCCGCCGGGCGGGTCACCACCCCGCGTCTCAGGAAGCGCGGCGTAACCGTCGAGATCGTCCAGACGGACGGCGACCACCCCGTTCCCTTGCGCATCCTGCATCCGACGGGCACGCCCCGCGCCGTCATCCTGGACATCCACGGCGGCGGCTGGGTGCTGGGCAGCGCCGGGCTGAACGACCGACTGAACGCCCATCTGGCGCACCACGGCTTCTGCGTCGTCTCGGTGGATTATCGCCTGCTGTCCGAGCGGCGTCAGATCTATATCGACGCCGCCATCGCCGACTGTCTGGCCGCCGCCTATTGGACGGTCACGAATGTCGATCGACTGGGCGCCTCGACCCTGTTTCTGGCGGGCGAATCCGCCGGCGGGCATTTGGCCGCCCTCACCGCCGTCGCCCTGCGCGACCAGGGGCTGATTGATCTGGTGAAGGGCTGCGTCTTCACCTATGGCGTTTTCGACCTGTCGGGCACCGAAAGCGTGCGCTCGGCGGGACCAGAGACCCTGCTGTTCAATGGCTCGACGATGCAGGCCGATCTGGCGCGCCTGGCGCCGGATCGCGACGAGGCGGCCTTGCGCCAGCCTGACGTCTCGCCCCTTTATGCCGACCTGACCGGCCTGCCGCCCGCTTTGTTCCTCGCCGGCGAACAGGATCCTCTTTTCGAGGACAGTCTGTTGATGGCCACGCGCTGGGGCGAGGCGTCGGACGCGGACTTGATCCGTGTGCCCGAGACCCCGCACGGCTTCCTGCATTTCGGCGGCCCGGCCGCGCGCGGCGCCCGCAAGGCGATCCGCACCTGGCTGAACGCCCGGCTCTAGCTCGCCTCGATCAGTTCGCGGATCCGACTGCCCAGCGCCTCCATGGCGAAGGGCTTGGTCATGACGTGCATGCCAGGGTCCAGGTGTCCGTTGCCGACCACCGCATTCTCGGCATAGCCGGTGATGAACAGCACCTTCAGATCGGGCCGATCGATCCGCGCCGCATCGGCCATCTGACGCCCGTTCATCCCGCCCGGCAGGCCCACATCGGTCACCAACAGGTCGATCCGAGCACCGGATTGCAGCAGCTTCAGCCCCGCCGCCCCGTCCGACGCCTCGATGCATTGATAGCCCAGCTCATGCAGGATTTCGGCGACCAGCATCCGCACCGTCGGCTCGTCGTCCACGACCATCACCGTCTCGCCGGCCTGGGCGCGCGGGGCCTGTTCGACCTCGGAGATCAGATCGGCGTCGTCCACCTCGCCGAAGTGGCGCGGCAGATAAAGGCAGATCATCGCCCCCTCGCCCGCCTCGGAATAGATCCGCACCTGCCCGCCCGATTGGCGCACGAAGCCATAGATCATCGACAGACCCAGGCCCGTCCCCTCGCCCAGCGGCTTGGTGGTGAAGAAGGGTTCGAACGCGCGCGCCGCCACCTCGGGCGCCATACCCGTGCCGGTGTCGCTGACGCAGATGGAGACATATTGGCCTGGCTCCAGATTGGCCGCCCGGGCCGTGCGCGCGTCGATCCAGCGATTGCCGGTCTCGATGGTCAGACGCCCGCCGCTCGGCATGGCGTCGCGCGCATTGATGCACAGGTTCAGCACCGCGTTTTCCAGCTGGTGCGCATCGATCAGAACGGGCCACAGGCCGGCGCCGGCGACCACCTCGACCTCGATCCCCGGCCCTGTCGTGCGCCGCACCAGATCCTCCATCCCGCGGATCAGGCGGTTGGGATTGGTCAGTTTGGGATCCAGGGTCTGACGCCGCGAAAAGGCCAGCAGCCTGTGCGTCAGGGCCGCCGCCCGTTTCGCCGCACCCTGCGCCGCCACAGTGAACCGTTCCACCTCGGCATGACGGCCCTGCGCGATCCGGTTGGTGATCAGTTCCAGACTGCCGCTGATCCCGGCCAGCAGATTGTTGAAGTCATGGGCGATACCGCCGGTCAGCTGTCCGACCGCCTCCATCTTCTGGCTCTGACGCAGCGCCTCCTCGGCCTGCATCAGGGCGCTGGTGCGTTCGGCGACCTGTTCTTCCAGGGTTTCGTTGAATCGCGCCAGTTCGGCCGCCTGGCGGCGCAGGTCCTCGATGTCGGTGTTGGAGCCGACCCAGCGTGTGATCCGACCCTCTTCGTCGTGGACCGGCTCGGCCCGAATTCGGAAGGCGCGATAGACGCCGTCGTGACGCCGAACCCGGAACTCGGTCTCGTAGATTTGACCGCTGGCCAGCGCCGCCGACCATTCCGCCGTCGCCCGCTCCGCATCGTCGGGATGCAGATTGACCAGCCAGCCCTCCGGCCCGTCCAGATCGCCGGGCTTTGCGCCCGTATAGGCATAGACCTGGGGGTTGAACCAATACAGCGACCCGTCCGCCCAGCTGGCCCAGATCTGGATCGGCGTGGCCTGGGCGAAGACCCGGAACTGGGCCTCGCTCTCGCGCAGGGCCGCCTCGCTTCGCGCGCGTTCGGTCGCCGAGCGCACCCGCTCCGCCACCTCCCGCATCAGCCGCAGGTCGCTGTCGGTGTAATGTCGCGGCGTTGCATGATTGACGAACACCATCGCCACGACCCGCCCCTGCTCCATCAGCGGCATGTTGACGAAGGAACCGGCGCTGATCCGCTTCAACACATCGGCGGTGGCGGCGGTGCGGGGGTCCAGCGCGACATCGTCGATCGCCACCGTCTCGCCGCGCTTGATGTCCTCGATGTAGGAGCCGTGCTCGCGGAAGGCCAAGGTGCCGGCGATGCTGTTCACCCCCGGCTGGTTGAAGTCGCGCGCGATGGTGATGGTCTCCGCGACCGTGTCGACCGTCCCGTAACCCGCCCGGCTGACGCCCATCGTGCGGGCCAGAACCTCGGCCGAGGCCTGGGCGATGTCGCCGGCGTCGGTCAGGTCGCGGATCGCGTCGTTCAGCTCCAGCAGGGCGTTCTGGCGCGTCTCGCTCTGCTTTCGCTCGGTGATGTTGTTGAACAGGATGGCGACCTGCCAGGCGCCCGGCTGGCCGATCCGCAACGCCTGCACGTCATACCAGCGACCGAAGATGTCGGCCGGGTTCTCGAACCGGACCGGCTCGCCTGTGCGCGCCACGCCGCCATAAAGATCGAACCAGTGCTGCTCCAGTCCCGGTGCGATCTCGCTGACCCATTTGCCGTAAGGGTCGACCAGGCCGGTCATCTCCTCGAAGGCGTTGTTGCCCTCGACGATCCTGTAATCGATAGGCCGGTCGGCCGCGTCGAACTTCATCTCGATGACGCAGAAGCCCGTCGCCATCGCCGCGAACAGGGCGCCGTATCGCGCTTCGCTCAGCGCCAGCGCCTGGTCCGCCCGGTGGCGATCCGACACATCCATCCCCTGGATGAAAATGCCCCAGACCTGACCGTCCTCCTTCAGCGGCTGGAAGACGAAATCGACGTAGCGCTCCACCACCTCGCCGCCTGGCTCGGCCTGAACGGCATATAGGGCGCTGTCGGCCCGGTGCGCTTCGCCGGTGCGATAAACCTGGTCCAGCAGGTCCAAATACCCCTGCGCCACCGCATCGGTCAGCACCTCGCCCACCGTGCGCCCGATCACCTCGCGGTGGCCGATCACCTTCTGGTAGTTCGGATTGGTCAGCTCGAACCGATGGTCCGGCCCCGTGACCAGCGCCATGAACCCCGGCGCATGGGCGAACATCTGGGCCAGTTGGTTGCGATTGATACCGATAGACAAGGCGTGGTCAGACCGGGTGCTGGACAACGAATTCCCCCAAGGACTTTTGTCCGTTGATCACAGAACCCAAAGCGCGCCGCAGGGTTGCAGCGCAATGTGTCCGACACCGGACATAAGCTTCTATCGCCGCGTTTCTGTGGACAAGGCAAGACGCTGATCCGCAATCGCGAATTTGATCCGTCCACCGATGTTCACAGGCTTGTCCACCGCCGCCGGGCCAATCGTGCACACGGGGGCGAGTTCGGGCGCTTGCCTCATAGCCGGTTTCGTCCGAACGTCAACAGGCCAAGGGACACGGGGCAGCGGAAATCCAGGGAGACCTGGATCTCCAGCGAACCGGCCCGGCTCTCCGACCCGGCGCTTCGGGCGGTCTTCGGATCGTAACGTGCGACAGGCGGGATCCAGGCTCCAGTCCTCGACGGTCTTCGGATCGACGACAGACAGGAGAACCGGATCGGGATCGACGGACGACGCGGACGCAATGCCGCGGAACGCCGAAGACCCTGAGCGCGACAGGATACAGCCGACCGCCCTTTCGGGTTCGCCCGAAACGACGCTGACGCCAAGGTCCAGACCCGAACGGCCAAGTCCAACCCGGACTTGGCGAGGGGACGAAGAGCACGGGTCCGCCCGAACGCTTCGTCCCCTCGCTCAATTGGGGCGCCGACGACATGAAGTCGCACTAGACAGCCGCTGCGCCAGATGCACCCATGGAGTGCAGACGGAGACACCCATGCGCGCGATCCTGTTGGGCCTCGGCCTTGCTCTGACCACGACATCTGCCTTGGCGTCCGTTGAACAGGCGCTCGAACCCCTGAGGGTTTCGCCGATCCGCACCGGCGAGAGGACAGGCCCGACTCTTCCGGAACAATCGCTGCTTCAAATCCCTGGGTTCGAAGTCACCTGTGCAGGCTCTACAGTTCGACCAACATACGCCGAAGATTTACGCATTGAGACAACCCGTTTCGGCTCTGGAAAGAGTGACGTCGTTCTGAACTTCACCGTAGACGAAACAGGACGCACGCGTGACATCCGCCCCTCATCGACACGCCCGCATCGCGCGTCCGACGAAATCCTCATTCCATCGACGCCTCCAACCGACCAGGAGCAAGCCGCTCTTGCGGCCTGGCGCTTTTCTGACGGCCCACGCCGCGACTGCAGTCTGACCATTCGCTATGCTGCAAAGCCTTTAGCGGAAGCCGATCGGAACGAGTTGCTGCGCTACTTCGCCGTCACGCGAACGCGGGGTCCTGTCCGTGATGCCGTCGCGAATCGATTGGCCGGCCCAGAGGCCAACTGCGGCGGTGAACGTCGGGGCGGTCGGCCTCCCCTTACCGTCAGCTTCCCGGACTACAGGATCGGACAGCGACCGCCGCCCGGCGGTCGAGCCTGGACGGTTGTGCGCTGGGGCGTGAACGCTGATGGCCGCGCCGTCGATGTCGAGACCTTGGGCTCGTCCGGCGATGGAGCCTTGGATGCAGAGACCCGACGCGCCGTGTCCGAAACCGTCGTCCAGAGCGGAACGCCGCTGCGGGGATGCGTGGCGAACTTCTATCGTGCTGGCGACCGCCTGCCTGCGCCGGACATGCCCGAACGTGCCGACGACCCGCTGCAAAATTGTCCTGACGACGTTCGCACGCGCTTCCAGACCCGTCGTGGGTCCGACCTTTTCCCGACCGCCTTCCGTGAGCGCGGCATCGAGGGCTGGGCGCTGATGCGGTTCGACCTCGCCACCTGGGGTCAGGTCGGCAATGTCGAGGTGATCGACGCCCAACCCGCCGCCGCGTTCGGCGACAGTGGGCGACGCATGGTGCAGTCGGGCCGCGCCGAGCCGTACCATAGCGCCGGCGTCCGCTGCGTCGTGCCCATCCGTTATAAGATGCCCACAAATCCAATCGACGGTGAAGCGATAGGCATCGCGACAAGCGCCGACAACGCGGCCGACTGACGCCCCGCCTTCCCAAGGCCCCTATCGCCCCGTAAGTCAGGGGCATGAGCTTGTTGGGGAATCGCCTGCTGACCCGTCGCCGTGCGCTGATCGCGGGCGGGGCGGCTGTGGCGGCGGGGGCGATCGGGCTTCGGGCCTGCGGGCGGGCCGAGGCGCCGGTCGACGAACAGGGCCGGGTGCGGCTGCGTTTCGCCACCGACTGGCGCGCCCAGGCCGAACAGGGCGGCTTCTATCAGGCGCTGGCCAGCGGGGCCTATGAGAAGCGCGGGCTGAACGTCCAGATCGTCCAGGGCGGCCCCGGCGTGAACGTGCCGCAACTGCTGGCCTCGGGCGCGGTCGAACTGGGCATGGGCTCCAACAGCTTCATTCCCCTGAACCTGGTCGCGTCCGGCGCGCCGGTGAAGGCGGTCGCCGCCTTCTTCCAGAAGGATCCGCAGGTCCTGATGGCCCATCCGGACGCGGCGCTGGAGACCATCGCCGATCTGGCCGGCCGGCCCTTCCTGTTGTCCGAGGCGGGGATCAGCACCTTCTGGGTCTGGCTGAAGGCCAAATACGGCTTTACCGACGAGCAACTGCGCCCCTTCGCCTATGACCCCGCCGCCTTCATCGCCAATGCGCGGGCGGTGCAGCAGGGCTATCTGACCAGCGATCCCTACGCCATCGAACAGACCGCCGATTTCGACCCGCGCGTCTTCCTGCTGGCCGACGAGGGCTATCCCTCCTACGCCGCCATGGTCCTGGCGCCCAACGCTTTCGCCCGCGACAATGCGGCGGCGCTGCGCAGCTTCATCGCCGCCTCGGCCGAAGGGTGGCGCGACTATATCCGGGGCGACGCGTCGGCCGCCGACGCCCTGATCCGCAAGGACAACCCGGACATGACCCAGGCTGTGCTGGATCAGGCCCGCGAACGCCTGCGCGACTACGCCATCGTCGATGGCGGCGACGCGGCGCTTTACGGCCTGGGCGCCCTGACCGAGGAACGCTGGCAGGCCTTCTTCGACGTGACCTCGAAAGCCGGGGTTTACGAGGCCGGTCTGAACTGGCGCGACGCCTTCACCGACAACTATCTGCCCGGTCGCGGCTGACACGCGGTCGTTGTCGAATCCTGGCTTCACATTAGCGCGGGATTAAGGGTCCGAGCCCTAGTGTGTGCGCTGGAATTCCTCTCCGGAGAGCCGCCGTGCGCCGCGCCCTCGCAGTTTCGATCGTCCTGACCGCCGTCAATCTGGCGGCCGGCGCCGCCGTCGCGCAGCAGGCGCCGACCAACGCGTCGGGCCTGCGCTATCTGTCCTGGCCCGGCAAGCCGCAGGTCGCCGCCCGTGCGACGCCGACGCCCGCCGTCATCCAGGCCGAGGCGCCCGCCCCGACCGTGACCGCCGCCAATCGCACCCTGCCCGGCGCCATCCCGCTGGCCCGCCTGTCGCCCGCCCCCTCGGTCGCCCCCGTGGTCACGACGCCGCGCAGCAACGGCCTGACGCCCGCCAGCGCCTGGATGCCCCAACGCGCACCGATACAGGCTGAGCCTGCGCGGACCGCCCCCGTAGAGGCCGCACCCGCAGAGACCGCACCGGTGCAGGCGACGCGCGTCGCGCCCTCGCCCTATGTTCCGGAGCCGCAGCCTTCCGCGCCTCAGCCTCAGCCTGAACCTCAGATGCAGGCCGCGCAGGCCGAGCCCCAGCCCGCGCCCCAGCCGGCGCAGGCGGCCGTCGCCGACCCGATGGCCCCGCGCCGCGACGCCCCCATCTATCGCCTGCAACGGCCCCAGGCCGGCGCGCCGCTGGACGCCGCCGCCGTCGCCGCCAGCGGTCAGGCCGCCCTGACGCCCACAGCCGGCGACAACAGCGCGCGCTACTATTCGGTCCACCGCCAGGCCGGCCGTCACCCCGACGCCATCCCTGCGCCGCAGCAGACCTACCTCGACGCCATGCCGGTCCAGATGGCCCAGACGCCGCAGTCCAGCGATCTGGCCCAGCCGGACGGTCCGCCCGCCCTGATCCGCAACGCCAACGGCAGCTTGCGCGCCGTGCCACAGACTGAAGCCGACAACCTGCCATGAACGATCGCGCCGTGATCGAACCTGCCGAGATCAAGGGCTCGCGCCTGCCCGAACTCATCGCCCTGGCCAGCGAGGAATCCAGCGAGAAGCGTCGTCTGCTGCTGCGCGAACTGACGGCCCACTTCTTTGGCGCGCCTGCGCCGAACGCCAATGAAACCGCGCTCTACGGCACGGTCCTGGCCAAGCTGTCGGCCGAGATGGAGGTCGCGGTTCGCGCCGAACTGGCCGCCCGTTTCGCCCAGGCCCCCAACGCCCCCCACAGCCTGATCCGCCGTTTCGCCGACGACGAGATCGAGGTCGCCGAACAGGTTCTGCGCGCCTCCACCGTCCTGACCGACGAGGACCTGATCCAGGTCGTGCGCAAGCGCAGCCAGGGCCATCTGCGCGCCGTCTCGGGCCGCGCGACGGTGTCCGAGGCGGTTTCCGACGTCATCGTCGAGCACGGCGACGACGACACCTTGAACACCCTGCTGCGCAACGACGGCGCCCAGCTGTCGCGCGCCGCCTCCGAAACCGCCATCGAGCGCGCCAAGGCCAATCCGGCCCTGCATGCCGCCACGGTCGAGCGCCAGAGTCTGCCCGCCGACCTGCTGAACGAGATGTATTTCGTCGTCGAGGCCCGGCTGCGTCACCAGATCCTGGAACAGAACGCGCGCATGGATCCGGCCCTGCTGGAGGCGGCGCTGGCCGCCGGCCGCACCCGCGTCGCCACCGACGACGGCGCCCTGCCGCCCGACTATGCCGAGAACCTGGCCTATATCGACGAGCTTCAGGCCGCCGGCCAGCTGACGCCTCAGACCCTGATCCGCTTCCTGCGCTCCAACGGCCGCACGCCCTTCCTGATCGCCCTGTCCAAGCTGGCCGACATCGACTTCCACACCGCGCGCGGCATCGTCGAGCGCAAGGACCTGGACGCCCTGTCGGTGGTCTGCAAGGCGGCCGACATGGACCGCGCCGTCTATCTGACCTACGCCGTCGCCGTCCTGGGGGCCGAGGACAACCCGATGGGCAAGGCCGCCGCCTACGGCCGCATGTACGGCGAACTGACCCGCGACGCCGCCCTGCGCACCCTGCGCTTCTGGCGCATGCGCCGCACCGCACAGGCGGCGTAAGCCACACAGGCGGACTTCTCCCTCCCCGTTCCGGGGAGGGTGGTCGCGCAGCGACCGGGTGGGGGCGGCCCGGCAAGGGCGCACGCCTTCGACAGACCAGGTCCGTGGCACGTCGTCCGGCCGCCGCAGCCCGACCCCCTTTTGTGAGCCAACCAAAGCTTTCCGAAGATTCACGTGCAAACCGGCGGTCAACCTCCGAACATCCTGTCGGTGAATCTTGGGAGGGTGACCATGAGAGACCGGCACATCGTCGCATCGGCGATTTTGATGTCGTCGCTCGTATACGGTGCAGCCATCGCACAGACGGCGCCTGCCATCACCAACCGTGACGTGATTGGCGAATGGTCGCTCAGGATGACGCCCGCGGAGGGCGACGGACGCACGATCACCTTCAAGTCCAAAAACGGCGGCCAACTCGTTCAACCGCTGTCGATCACGGCGCGGTCAGGCGATCGGCTGAACTGCACAGTCGATGCCGAACCGGCCCAATGCCGGATCAGAAACGGCAGTCTCTTAATCGTGACAGGCGCGAACGGCATGCGGATGACCTTCACCCTGACAGATCGAACACGTCAGGGATTCGCCGGCGCGGTCGATCTGAGGGTCCGTCTGCTGCCCATCGGCGGGCCTATCGGCACAGTCGATATGGTGCGTCGTTAGCGGCATCCAGCGCCTCGGCCGCCTGCCCCCGAGCAGCGGAAAGGCATCGCACAAAGGCCCAAAGAAAAGGCGTATATATACTTTGCAAATCCGGTGAGTTTGGGCTAGATTGAGCGGGTCAAAGAGGCCCGCCCATGTCCGTTCTGTCCAAGCCCTATTTCCACGATGAAGAAGCCGCCTTCCGCTTCGTTGAGGGCCTGATCTGGTCGAGCGGACCCGTCTGCCCGAAGTGCGGCGGCGTGGACCGTATCAGCGCGATCAAGGCGAACCCTGAGAAGCGCGTCCGCTACGGCCTCAAGAAGTGCGGCCAATGCAAGAGCCAGTTCACCGTCCGCATGGGCACGATCTTCGAGGAATCGAAGCTGCCCCTGCATAAGTGGCTCCAAGCCATCTACCTGATGTGCTCGTCCAAGAAGGGCATCAGCGCCAAGCAGCTGGAGCGCACTCTGGAGGTCACTTACAAGACCGCGTGGTTCCTGGCGCACCGCATCCGCGAGGCCATGCGTTCGGGCGAACTGGCGCCCTTCGGTCAGGACGGCGGCGCGGTCGAAGTCGATGAAACCTACATCGGCCGCGAACCCGGCAAGCCGGTCAAGCGCGCCTTCCACCACAAGATGAAGGTGCTGTCTCTGGTGGATCGCTCCACTGGTCAGGTCCGTTCGGTCGTGGTGGACAACATCCGCCCCGCCACCATCGCTCCTATCGTGCTGGACAACCTGCACCGCGAAGCCCGCCTGATGACCGACGAAGCCGGTCACTATCTGGCGGTCGGTCGTCAGTTCGCGGAGCACGGCGTGGTCCGCCACGGTCAGGACGAATACGTTTCGACCGACGACCGCACCATCCACACGAACACCATCGAAGGCTACTTCTCGATCTTCAAGCGCGGCATGAAGGGCGTTTATCAGCACTGCTCGAAGAAGCACCTGCACCGCTATCTGGCGGAGTTCGACTTCCGCTATTCGAACCGGTCGGCGCTGGGATGCGAAGATCAAGAACGCGCCATGCGCGCGGTCGTGGGCGGCGTTGGTAAGCGTCTGACCTATCGAACGACTGACGGAAGGGCCTCGTTCGCCCGCTAACGGAAAGTGGCGAGGGGCGCGCTGGCGGTAACGGGGTTGACTCCCGATGGGTTTGGCGCCTCTCCCCCATTGTCGATTCGTTAGAATCGGTTATATTCTCGCTTGCGGGTGCTATATGCCGACCCAGACGCCAGAGCGCGTCAGTGGTTGCTGAGAGGTTGAAATCTCAGACCCGCGATTCACTTTTGATGAAAGTCTCTGATCCACCAGAGGTGCTGATCCGACGCCACCAACGCCTCGGCTTCTTTCGGGAAAATCTTGAGGCCGTTTGACCAAGATTTTCCGGTTCCTAGACCCGAGCGATATGATCGGCGAGACAATGGCCGCACAAGATGGTCATCGTGAAGCCCGTAGGGAGAAAGCTCTAGGGCGGCGCCGTAACAGCTAGCGACGTAATCGGCCGCGAGGAGCCCATCATACCCTGAGGAGTGCGGACGCGACGTAATGGCCCGGAGATCGAGGTGTGCCCAGTCGGCGTTTGACGTCCGGGGGCAGTCGCCAACTTTGATTCTTTCCGCGTATCCTTGGAAGCGTTCGTAATCCAGCGTTCGGCGGCGCGAAAACACCATCGCACACTTGCCATTCCCGCTTGGCTCGCGCTCATGAGCGTCCCGACAAATCCACGAAATTCGCTCCAAAAGTAGCTGTGACGCGTAGAAATACAGGTCGCCATTCTTGGTGAGCATCGTGTCCTTTTGGAACGAAGCCTTGTGGCAAATGATCGTAGCGATCTGGATACGGGCCGCCCCAAGGTGCTTCGCATAGAGCCACTGAGCGTTGCGCTGCGCCTTGTTGAACTTTTGGTAGCGCCAACCCGGTCCTTTTCCCGCCTCCTTGGCAGCCTTCTCGAACGCCTCAATGATGGGGTTCTGACCTTTGGTTGTTCGGCAAACGACAGCACTGATGACGAAGAAGTCGCTAGAAAGGGTATTGCCTTTGCCGCCTTCCTGTCCGGACTCGTCGATGAATGCTATGAAGCCGTGACGCTTGGAGTTTGAAGCCATGCCCGACAACAAAGCGGATGAGTCGCAGATTGACAAATTCCGTCAACTTGCGCGCGAGCTAGAGGCCGACGAAGACGAAGCCGCCTTTGAAGAGAAGGTCCGGCGGGTTGCGACCGCGCCGAAGAAGGAGGCTGAGGACAGTGACCATTAAGCTGTCCTCGCAGATCACCGACTCCGAGAAGCGCTATTTTGATGTGGGCTTCACTGAGGGTCGGGAGGCGGCACGTCAGAAGGCAGGGCGGTCTTACGCCGTGCTGATCGTGCTTCTTTCCTTTGTGGGAGCCTTGGCTGTTGGAGCGCTTGCTGGAGCCGTCACTTGGGGCGGTCTGAGCAACTGGTTCTACGCCTGCTTTGCCGTCGTGCTGTGGGCGGGGATAGCCATCATTGGGTGGCTGGTCATATCCACGTCGTAGCGACGGGTTTGCAAAGTACATATACGCCAAAGAAAAACGCCCGCCTCCTGTGGGAAGCGGGCGTCTCGTTACCGAAAACGGTTCGGTTTATTTCTTCGCGCGGGTTCCGGCGGCGCGGGCGGGCTTGCGGCCGCCTTGGCCCAGGCCCATCGACTTGGCCAGTTCCGAACGCGCCTTGGCGTAGTTGGGAGCAACCATCGGATAGTCTTTCGGCAGACCCCATTTGGTGCGGTATTCTTCGGGGCTCATGTCGTATTTGGTGCGCAGGTGGCGCTTCAACGACTTGAACTTGCGGCCGTCTTCCAGGCAGATCAGGAAATCGGGCGCGATCGACTTGCGGATCGGCACCGCCGGTTCCTTGGGTTCAGGTTCGGCTTCGACCGGACCGTTCGACACACCCGACAGGGCGGCGTGAATATTGGCGATAAGCGCAGGCAGGGCCTCTGCGGAGACCGAGTTATTGCCGACATAGGCCGACACGATGTCTGCGGTCATCTCAAGCAGTTCGGACTTATCTTCCATTATCGGCTTCGCTTTCCTGATTTATTGAGTTCGGCTGATTCTCCAACCGAACGACCCCAATAGCGTCATAGGGTTGTTTTGCCGTGAAAGCAAACACGCGTATAGGCGGTGCGATATGCACGTCTATGCATTCGGCTTTAGTGATCTGACTTATCGGCCGAAGTCTTCGGCCAGCACCATCATCGCCGCCCGCTCAGGCGCCGAATATTCATCCACGGCGTCATCCTCGCCGTCGCGAATGGCGCGCAACAGCGTGGGGGTCAGGGCCGAGGACAAAGACCAGTTCCAGTAACGCAGCACCGTCTGGGCGCGATCAACCGCCAGCATTTCATAGGTGATCTGCACCCGCTCCCAGTCGGGATGGATCTTGCCGTCCGCCGTCGTCTCGGGCCGCCGCATCGAGCGCCACAGATGGGTCAGATCGGCGCGCGACATCCCCGTCGCCTTGCACAGGATCGCCAGCGGCTCGCCGCCGGGATCGCCCAGAAGCTTGGCCCCCGTCAGCGGTTTGATCCCCGCCAGGAAGGCGATCTCGGACGCCGTCTCGCGCGTCAGGCCGTCGCGGGCGGCCACCATGACGGCGTGTTCCAGATTGTCGAACGGGCTCTTTTGGATGGCGGCGCGATTGCGCTGGCGGCGCTCGATAAACTGAAGCGCCTTGCGCGCGACAGGATCGGACCAGCTTTCGTCATTGGCGATGGCGAAGACGTCTTCGGACGCCTCCTGCATGACTTCGCGCGAAACGGCGAACCGTTGCAGGATGGTGCGGCGATCCTCGGGCGCGCACCACCAGAACATGACATAGGCGCCCGACGGCCTCAGCTCGGGCCGTTTCAGCAGGGGGCTGCACAGGCTCGGCGACTGGCGGCTCAGGCCCACCACCGTCTCGATGCCCAGCTGCGACAGGCGCGCGGTCGTGTTGCGCAGCACCGCCTCGATCACCTCCATCTCGCCGAAGGAGAACAGGGTCTCGGTCACGATCTCCGACAGACCTCGGCGCACCGCCAGCAGCATCCGGTGTTCGAAACTGGCGTCGCGCGCACAGCCGACGATGTCCGCATCGCTCAGCGAGGCGCATTGTTCGATCAGCAGGCCGGCGATGTCCGGATCGTCGCGCAACAGGATGCGCGCCACGCTGTTGGGCAGTTCGGCCAGCGGCGCCAGACGCGCGGCCACGCGCTTGCGCTCATCGTGCGAGGCCAGCCGCAGCATCTCGACCAGCAGGTCGCCCGTCACCGCCCGCTCGAAGGCGTTGATGCGGCTGGCGGGCAGCGACACGACGTCGGCCAGACGCTTCAGCAGCGCCCGGCGCGCACGCAGAGGCGGCGGCGTCGCCTCTTCCCCGATCATGGCTGCCAGATCGCCCATCCCCCCACCTTAGAAGCGAGCGGTTAACCGGGCGTGAGCCGGATCAGCTCTTGTTGACCACCACCACGATGGCCAGGATCACGAAGGCGATGACCGCCAGCACCCGCGCGATCCACGGCGCGGCGACGAAGACGCCAAGGACGGTGATCCCGCTCTTGACCGTCTCTGGGCGTGTCAAAGCCTCCTTGAACGTGCCCGGCGGCCGCACTGCATCGCCCGCGATCGGATGGCCGCAGTTGGGACAGGCGACCGCCGCCTCTGACACCTGACGCCCGCAGGCGGGGCAAGGGATCAGGGCCATGCTCAGCCTCCCGCGCGCGGCGTGATGCGGATCTCCACACGGCGGTTCTTCTGACGCCCGTCGGGATCGTCCGAACCGTCAGGCTTGACGTTCGGGGCCACGGGCCTGCGCTCGCCAAAGCCCTCGGCGCCCAGGGTGCGTCCGGCCTCGCGTTGCAGCCGCGCCGCCACCGCGCGCGCGCGGCGCAGCGACAGCCCTTCGTTATAGGCGTCGTCGCCCTTGGCGTCGGTGTGGCCGCCGATGCTGACCTGAGCCTGCGGATAGCTTTTCAGCAGTTCCGCCGCCCGCGTCAGGGCCGGCTCGGCGTCCGGCCGGATCGTCGCCTTGTCGAAGTCGAACAGAACGTCGGCGGGCAGGTCGATCACGATAACCCCGTCGGTGCGCCGCGCGTTCAGTTCGCTCAGCAGACTGCGCGTCGTCTCGACCCGTTCGGGCGCGACCTCGGACGAGACGAACACGCTTTCCAGCGCGCTGTCCGCCCCCGCCTTGGCGAAGGTGGACCGGGGCGCGGCCATGTCCTTTTCGAAGGTGGAGCGCAGGCCGATGGCGCTGCCGCTCATCAGCCGCACCGTCAGGGCCGAGGCGACGCAGGGCGTCAGACCCGCAGCCAACAGCGCCGCCGCCATGGCGGGCGCGTGCCGTCCCGTCATCCGCCCGCTCCGGTCGTCGGATTCTGGGACGCCTGACTCTGGGCCGCCTGGGCGGTCAGCGGGATCGTCATGCGCAGGAACGGGCCGATGATGCTGTCCGAGGTCGAGCCTTCGTTGAACACGACCGAAATCTGGTTCACTCCGGCCGGCACCGCGCCCATGAAGACCAGACGGCCGTTCATCGTGTCGCCCTTGGCGATGGTCATGTACGGATTGCCCTCCGGCGGCTTCAGACGCAGCTTCTGGCCGTTGGGCAGTTCGATATAGGTGGCCTCGGACGCCATCTGGACGCTGTTGGTCATGTCGCTGGCGAACGAGATGCTGACGTCCAGAATGGTCGCATCCTCGGCCAGATCGACGCCCTTGACCCGCACCGTGGCGCCCACCTCGGTCACGCCCTGCACGTCGACCGGCACATTGCGGATCTGGCGGGGCTGGGCAGTTACGGGGGTGTTGGCGGTGGCCGCGGCCTGTTGCTCGGGCGACATCGACGGATCGACCGTCGCCTTGTCGTCATTGTTGGAACAGGCGGCGAGCGTCAGGGCCGAAACCCCGGCGACGGCGATCAGGCGAAGGGCGGCGACAGACATGAAACGCTCCGGCGTTGTTGATCCGCCGCGCGTCGCCCCTCATCCCAAGCGGAGCCGCACGCGCGTCCGATATCGAACACGCGAACGGCCTAAAGGCTCCGCTTACAAGCCCTCGAAAAGCGCGGTCGACAGATAGCGTTCGGCGAAGGACGGGATGATCACCACGATCGTCTTGCCCGCATTCTCCTCGCGCGCGGCGATGCGGAAGGCGGCGGTCAGGGCCGCGCCCGAGCTGATGCCGACCGGAATGCCCTCGACCCGCGCGGCCTTTCTGGCCATGTCGAAACTGTCGTCGTTGGACACCTGTTCGACCCCATCGACCACCGACGGATCATAGATGGCGGGCACGAAGCCGGCGCCGATGCCCTGGATCTTGTGCGGGCCGGGCGCGCCTCCGGACAGCACCGGAGAGGCCTCGGGCTCGACGGCGATGAACTGCACCGACGCCTTCTTGGCCTTCAGCGCCTGGCCGACGCCCGAGATGGTGCCGCCGGTGCCGACGCCGGCGACCACGATGTCCACCGCCCCGGCCGTGTCGTTCCAGATTTCCTCCGCCGTCGTGACGCGGTGAATGGCGGGGTTGGCAAGGTTCTCGAACTGCGACGGGCTGATGGAGTTCGGCGTGGTCTCCAGCAGCTCCTGCGCCCGCGCGATCGCGCCCTTCATCCCCTTTTCGGCCGGCGTCAGCTCCAGCCGCGCGCCCAGCAGCGCCAGCATCTTGCGCCGCTCGATCGACATGCTTTCGGGCATGCACAGTGTCAGCTTCAGCCCCTTGGCCGCCGCCACGAAGGCCAGGGCGATGCCGGTATTGCCGCTGGTCGGCTCGATCAGCACCGTGTCCTGATCGATCTTGCCCGCCTCCTGCAGCGCCTCGACCATGGCCACGCCGATCCGGTCCTTGACCGAGGCGATGGGGTTGAAGAACTCCAGCTTGGCCAGAACCGTCGCCTTCGTATCGTACTCCGCCGACAGACGCGGCAGACGCACGATGGGGGTGTCGCCGATGGTGTCGACGATCGAGTCATAGACCTTGCCCCGGCCCTTCTTCAGGTGGCGGGACGCGTCATAGCTGAAGTTGGTCATGGAAAAGGTCTCCTCGAATGCTGGCGCACAACAGATAAGGCCTCGCCGCCCCACGCAAAGGGTGACGCGCAATGATTTCTGCGCAAACCTTACAGAGCGGCTATGTCAGCCTATATGTCGCCGTCGCGCGAACCGAGATTTCCGTCCTTGCCTCATACCCGTCCGCTCTCCGACACCGGCCTGACCCCGGAAATCGCCGAACTGGTCGCGGAGGTGCACGCAGACACGGCCGCCGAAACCCAGATCCGCATGGACGCCCCGGTCGCGCCCAAGATCGAGGATGCGCCGGCCGCCGAAACCCGCTCCACCGCCGATGAGCTGCGCTATCGCCTGAAGCAGCAGTCGCTGTTGGCGCGCTTCGGCGAGGTGGCCCTGCGCGAGCGCGACCGTCAGGCCCTGCTAGACGCCGCCTGCGCGGTCTGCGCCGACGGGCTGGAGACGCCGCTGTCCAAGGTGCTGATCCATAACGAGGCGCGCGACCGGCTGGTGCTGATCGCGGGCGTGGGCTGGACCGGGCCCGTCGAGGGCCAGGCCTCGCTGAGCGTCGAACTGGATTCGCCGGCCGGCTACGCCTTCCAGACCGGCAAGCCGCTGATCTCCAACCATCTGGAGAACGAGCAGCGCTTCCATACCCCCAAGCTTCTGGCCGACCACGGCGTGCGGCGCGCCATCAACGTCCTGATCCGGCCCGAGTTGGACGGCGAACCCTGGGGCGTGCTGGAGGTCGACAGTCCCGACGAGGGTCAGTTCGACGCCCGCGACGCCCTGTTCCTGGACGCCTTCGCCGCCGTCGTCGGCGCCGCCATCGCCCGCCAGCAGACCGAGCAGCGGCTTCTGGCCGCCATCGAGCATCAGGCCCTGCTGACGCGAGAGGTCAGCCACCGGGTCAAGAACAGCCTGTCGCTGGTTTCCAGCCTGCTGTCGATGCAGGCGCGCGGCGCGGCCTCCGACGCGGTGCGCGCCGCTCTGGCCACGGCCGGATCGCGCATCCAGGCCATCAGCGAAGTCCATGATCAGCTGTGGCGCGGCGCCGACGTTCAGACCGTGATCCTGTCCGACTTCCTGTGCCAGCTGTGCGAGGCCATCGACGCCGGCAGCGACCGCCATGTCGTCACCTGCGAGGCGTCCGATGCGCCGTTGGGCGCCGACATCGCCATCCCGCTCGGTCTGATCGTCAACGAGCTGGTCACCAACGCTATCAAATACGCCTATGGCCCCAAGGGCGGCGCCGTTGCGGTCACCGGCCGCATCGCCGACGGACGCCTAACCGTCACCGTGGCGGACCAGGGCAAGGGCTTCGACCTGATCGCCGCCCGCAGCGACCGCAGCCTAGGCATGCGCGTCATCGACAGCCTGGTCCGCCAGATCGGCGGCACGATCGAGAACCGAACCCAGGGCGTCGGCGCGATCCTGGTGGTCGAGGCCCCGGCGACCTAGCGCTCCAGCACGGCGCGGGCGGGGTCGAAGCCGACGACCTCGCGGATGACGATCATGCTCTTGAAGCCCCGCACGCCCTTTTCAGGGACCAGTTCGCGAATGCCGAAGGCTTCGTAGTCCTGCATGGAGCGGACGGCGACGGTCAGCAGATAGTCGGTTTCGCCCGTCACGTCCCAGCAGCCCTGAACCTCCGGGCTGGCCTTCATGGCGCGCTGGAACGCCTCCATGACTTTACGATCCTGGGTATTCATCTCGACCTGCACATGCAGGACGATGCGCGGCTCGACCCGGGCGGGGTCGATCACGGCGACGTCGGCGGCGATGACGCCCTCGGCCCGCAGGCGACGCAGGCGGCGCAGGACGGCGGATTCCGACAGGCCCACCGCTTCGGCCGTCACCCGCGCCGGCTCCAGATTGTTGCGTCGGACCCGCATCAGCAGCTTATGGTCGAAATCGTCCAAGGTGACGAAATTCGTCATTATTGGGACTCCAGTGACGATTTCCGTCGCATTCAAGCGGAAAATCGCCGGGAAGCGCAAGCGGCGTTACGCTAGCTTTACGCCATGACGTCGCTGGCCCTGAAAACCCACCTGAACTCGCCGCTGGCGGCGCGCCTGATCCCCTATCTGGCGCTGTTTGCGGGCATGGTGACGCTGGCGTGCGGCACATCCTTCGCCAAGACCCTGTTTCCGGTGATCGGAGCGGAGGGGACCTCGGCCTATCGCGTCGGGATTTCAGCCGTTCTGCTGGTCGCCGTGTTCCGGCCCTGGCGGTTCCGCCTGACCCGCGCGGATCTGGGCGCCATTGCGCTGTACGGCGTCGTGCTGGGGGCGATGAACCTCAGCTTCTACATGGCCCTGCGCACCATTCCGCTGGGCTTGGCCATCGCCATTGAGTTCATGGGGCCCCTGACCCTGGCCCTGATCCATTCGCGCAAGCCCATCCATTTCGCCTGCATCGGTCTGGCGGTCGTGGGGCTAGGCCTGCTGCTGCCGATCAAGGCCGGGGCCGGCGCGCTGGACCCCGTCGGCATGGCGCTGGCGGCCTTCGCCGGCCTGTGCTGGGCGCTGTACATCGTCTTCGGCAAGCGGCTGTCGCACCTGCACGCCGGTCAGTCAGTGGCGCTGGGCATGAGCGTGGCGGCCCTGGTCGTCGTCCCGTTCGGCGTGGCCCATGCCGGCGCCGCCCTGCTGAACCCCGCCATCATCCTAGCGGGCGTGGCGGTGGCGATCTTCTCCAGCGCCCTGCCGTATTCGCTGGAAATGGTCGCCTTGCGCAGCATCCCCAAACGCACCTTCGGCGTGGTGCTCAGCGCCGAGCCGGCGGTCGGCGCCCTGGCAGGACTTGTGATCCTGCACGAGCATCTGACCGGCCAGCAATGGCTCGCCATCGCCGCCATCGTCGCCGCCTCGGTCGGCGCCATCGCGACGACGCGGGAGGCGAAGATCGAGTTGGAGCCGAGCGCGCCCTAGAACTCTTCCCAGCCCGCGCTCGATGCCGCCGCCGCTGCAGCCGCGCCGCCGCTGGCGAAGGCCCGGATGCGGGCGCGTTCGCGGGCCAGGGGGACGGGGGCGGCGGCTTGCGACAGGTCATGGACGCGGGTCTGTGCCGGCGCCTCGCCCGTCTCGAACCGTTCGACCAGCAGGGCCAGCTGTTCGGTCTCGGACTTCAGGCTCATGGCGGCGGCCGTCGTCTGTTCGACCATGGCCGCGTTCTGCTGGGTCACCTGGTCCATCTGGTTGACGGCCGTATTGACCTGGCTCAGCCCCGTCGCCTGTTCCTGAGCCGAGGCGGCGATCTCGCTGACCAGGGCGTCCATCTCCGCCACCTTGACGGCGATCGCCGACAGGGCCGCGCCGGTCTCGTCGACCAGCTTGACCCCTTGCGCCACTTCCTGCCCCGAGGTGGTGATCAAGGTCTTGATCTCCTTGGCGGCTTCCGCCGAGCGCTGCGCCAGGGCCCGGACTTCGGAGGCGACGACGGCGAAGCCGCGCCCCGCCTCGCCCGCCCGCGCCGCCTCGACCCCGGCGTTCAGGGCCAGCAGATTGGTCTGGAAGGCGATCTCGTCGATGACGCCGATGATGTCGCTGATCTGGGTCGAGCTGCGCTTGATGCCGTCCATCGCCGCGATCGCCTGGCGCACGACCTCGCCCGACCGGTCCGCCTCGGCGCGCGCGCCCAGGGCGGCGGCCGAGGCCTGTTTGGCGCCGTCCGCGCTGCGTTTCACTGTGGCGGTGATCTGGTCCAGCGCCGCCGCCGTTTCTTCCAGACTGGCGGCCTGCTGTTCGGTGCGGCGCGACAGGTCGTCGGACGCGCTGGAGATTTCGCCCACCCCGCCCCTCAGACCCGACACGGCCCGCAGCGCCTGGCCCATCGTCTGGCGCAGGCTTTCGACCGCCGCATTATAATCGTCGCGCACCCGCACATGGTCGCCCTTCACCGGCGCATCAATCCGCGCGGTCAGGTCGCCGGCCGACAGCTTGTTCAGCACCCCCGCCAGAGCGTCGACCAGCAGGGTCTGGGCGCTTTCCGCCTCGACCCGTTCGGCCTCGCGGCGCGCGGCCTCCTGCTCGTCGGCGGTGATGTCGATGGCCAGTTTGATGACCTTGGCCGGCCGCCCGTCGGGGCCGAACACCGGATTGTAGGAGGCCTGCAGCCACACCTCGCGCCCGCCCTTGGCCAGGCGACGGAACTTGCGCGCCAGGAACTGGCCCGCATTCAGCTCGCGCCAGAAGGCGGCGTAGTCGGGCGAGGCCGCCTCGGCCGGGTCCATGAAGGTCCTGTGGTGGGCGCCCCGGATCTCGTCCAGACTATAGCCCATCGTGGTCAGAAGGTTCTGGTTGGCGTCGATGATGGTGCCGTCCAGGTTGAACTCGATCACCGCCTGCGACCGGCCGATGGCGGCCATCTTGCCGTCCAGATCGATCAGCCGGTCCTGCACGTCCGACTTCGGTTTACGCGCGAACATAGGTCACAACCTCTTCGCTATCGGCCGGCCCCCGCCCGCCTCAGTTGCAAGATTAACAGGCTAATTAGTTGAAAAATCGTTGCCCGCTTGAGTTGCAATCAAGACGCAATAATCGCGGCCTTATCTCCTGCGTTGCAGCAGCGCTTCATCGGTCGTTAACCACGTTGCCGCATCTATTGAGGCCTGTTCCTGGGGTCTGATTTTTGCGCAATCTCGTCGCCGCCGTCGAAGCGATCGATCCGCTGGTCGTGACCGGCAAGGTCGCGGGCGTGTCGGGCCTGCTCATCGAGTCGCGCGGCGGCCTGTCGCGCCTCGCCGTCGGCGCCCGGGCCGAGATCGGTCGGCGCGGCCACGATCCCCTGCCCGCCGAGGTGGTCGGTTTCCGCGATTCCAAGGCCCTGCTGATGCCCTTCGGTCCGGTCGAGGGCGTGGCCCCCGGCGCCGACATCCGCATCATCGACCAGGCCGCTAGCGTGCGCCCGACGACGGCCTGGCTGGGCCGCATCATCGACGCCTTCGGCCAGCCGATCGACGGCAAGGGGCCGCTGCCCCAAGGCCCCGCCCCCTATCCCTTGCGCGCCCCGCCCCCGCCCGCCCATTCGCGCGGCCGGGTCGGCGAGCGGCTGGATCTGGGCGTGCGGGCCATGGACGTCTTCACCACCACCTGCCGGGGCCAGCGCCTGGGCATCTTCGCCGGATCGGGCGTGGGCAAGTCGGTGCTGCTGTCCATGCTGGCAAAAGAGGCCACCTGCGACGCCGTCGTCGTCGGCCTGATCGGCGAACGGGGACGCGAGGTGCGCGAGTTCGTGGAAGAGACCCTGGGCGAAGAGGGGCTGAAACGCGCCGTCGTCGTGGTCGCCACCTCGGACGAGCCGGCCCTGAAGCGCCGCCAGTCGGCATACATGACCATGGCCATCGCCGAATATCTGCGCGACCAGGACCTTGAAGTTCTGTGCCTGATGGACAGCGTCACCCGCTTTGCGATGGCCCAGCGCGAGATCGGGCTGGCCGCCGGCGAGCCTCCGACCACCAAGGGCTATACCCCCACCGTCTTCACCGAACTGCCCAAACTGCTGGAGCGCGCTGGTCCCGGCCCGATCCGGCCCGACGGCACGACGGCGGCGCCCATCACCGCCCTCTTCACCGTCCTGGTGGACGGCGGCGACCATGACGAGCCGATCGCCGACGCCGTGCGCGGTATTCTGGACGGCCACATCGTCATGGATCGCAAGATCGCCGAGCGTGGGCGTTTCCCCGCCATCGACGTGCTGAAGTCGGTCAGCCGCACCCTGCCCGGCTGTCAGACCCCGGCCGAGCGCGAGCTGAACAAGCGCGCCCGCCAGTGCCTGTCGGCCTATGCGAATATGGAAGAGCTGATCAAGATCGGCGCCTACCGCACCGGCGCCGACCCCATCGTGGATCGGGCCATCGCCCTGAACCCGGCCCTCGAAGATTTTCTGGGTCAGGACAAGGACGATGCGACGCGTCTTTCCGATTCCTTTACCCGGCTGGAAGCAATCCTGAACCAAGGCATGATCAGGGAGTGATGATTTAGATGACCGCTTGGGCCCAATCCCTGATCCGCATCTCCAACTATGAAGTCGAGACGCTGCAGAAGCGCTTGGCCGAGATCGCCGAACGCCGCGCCGGCGCCGAACTGCGCATCGCCGTGCTGGACGCCGAGGCCGAGGGCGAACGCAACCGCGCCCGCATGGACGCCGAGGCCGGCATGATGCTGGGCGCCTATCTGAACGGCTGGAAATCCAGGAAGGCCGCCGCCGAAGGCGACCTGTCGGTACTGGACGCCGAGGAAGCCGGCGCCCGCGACGCCCTGACCGGCGCCTTCGAAGAGCTGAAGAAGTTCGAACACGTCGCCGAAACCACCCGTCTGAACCAGCTGATCGCCCTCGCCAAGCGCGAAACCGCCGCCTTCGACGAGCTGGGCCTGCGGAAGCGTGCAGTCTGATTCCAAAGATCCTCCCTCGCATCGCGGGGGAGGGGGACCGCGCGTAGCGTGGTGGAGGGGGCGGACGTCGCACGGACCCTCGTCTTCGGTTTTTGCACGCCCTGTTCAGATCGAGTCTGAGGTCGCCCCCTCCACCGCTTCGCGGTCCCCCTCCCCCGTTCCGCTACGCTCCTCGGGGGAGGACTTTTCACGCCGCACCATCCTCGCCGCTCCGCTCGCGCTTTCCTTGAGCAACCTGGCCGCCTGCGACCGCTTCGCCTCGGCGGAGCCTTCGCCGCCCAGCGTCCCGCCGCTGAAGTCCCTGATCGGCTGCCCGGTCGGAACCTGCGTCAAGGCCAGCCAGATCGACGACCCCGACTGGGTCGCGCTGGCCCGCGCCAACGTCTCCCAACTCACGCCCGAGTGGGAGATGAAGATGGAATACATCCTGGCGAACGGCCTGGACCGGCCCAACTTCGACCGCTCGGACCGTATCGCCGCCTTCGCCCGGGCCGAGGGCATGGCGATGCATGGCCACACCCTGATCTGGTACGCGCAGGGCAAGGAGGCCTTCGCCGGCCTGTCGGGCGCCGCCTTCGACCGCGCCTTCGACGGCTATATCTCGACTGTCGCCGGCCGCTATCGGGGCAAGGTCCGCAGCTGGGACGTGGTCAATGAGCCGATCCTGGACGACGGGTCGGGAATGCGCGACTGTCACTGGTCGGCGCGATACGGCCAGGACGGCTATATCCTGCGCGCGTTCGAAAAGGCCCGGATCGCGGATCCAGAGGCCGTCCTGTTTCTCAACGAATACAATCAGGAAAGCGTGCCGGCCAAGGGCGCGCAGTTCCTGAAACTGGTCGAACGGCTGCTGAAGGCGGGCTGTCCGCTGCAGGGCGTGGGCCTGCAATCCCATCTGTGGATCGACATCCCCGAGGGCGTCATCGCCGCCTATATGCGCGAGATCAGCCAGTTCGGCCTGCCGATCCATGTGTCGGAACTGGACTGCACCCTGCGCACCGAAAACCGGCTGGACCTCCGCAGCCAGGCCGACCGGATCGCGGCGCAAGGCGCCCGCGTCACCGAACTGGCCTCGGCCTTCGCCGCCCTGCCCAAGGCCCAGCAGTTCGCCTTCACCGTCTGGGGCCTGCGCGACACCGACAGCTGGTATCGCCAGGGCGACAAGGACGACGGGCGGGACAAGCCCCTGCCCTTCGACAGCTTCGGCCGTCCCAATCCGATGGCGGCCGCCATTGCGGCAGGCTTCAAGACCCCCGCCTGACGACACGCTTCTGAATACGGAAACGCCCGGCCGTCCTGCGACAGCCGGGCGTTCCTTTACGAACCGGTTGGGGCGGCCGGTTTACTTCTTCTTGGCGGTCGCGGGCGTCTGGACCGAGGTCTGGGCCTGGACTTGATGGCCGCGACGATGTGCGCGCGGGGCGCGGGCCGACGGCGCAGGGGTCGTCGCCGAAGCGGTCGCGGCCGGACGGGCGGTCATGGCGGTCGAGGGCGCCGGGGTCGTGCCGGCGAAGGCGGCGCCGCTGGTCAGGGCGACGAAGGCGACGGCCGAAACGGCGGCGGCGGTGCGGAAGGATTTCATGTCGATGTCTTTCGTTTGAAGGTCGAAGTCTCAGGAGTGTCGGGGGTCCTGCCGGCCGGGGACGCCGGCAGGACCAGCAAGGCGTCGGGCCTTACTTCTTCTTGGCGGGGGTCACGGCGCGGTGGGTGCGGGCGTGGCTGACCCGATGATGCGCACGGGCCGAGGCGGCGGGGCGGGCGTGAGCGCCCGACGACGGGGCCCCCGACGAAGCCGGTGACGTGCCGGCGAAGGCTGCGCCGCTGGTCAGGATCACCAGGGCGGCGGCCCCGAAAGCGGCGGTGGAACGGAAGGACTTCATGGCGGGTCTTTCTGTGTGTTTGGCGTCCGGCCTCGTGTCGGACAGTCACTGTTTCGGACCCGCGTCCGGCCGGTTCGGGGCCGGTCGATGTCGCCGCGTATCGTCGGCGAAGAGAATTGTGTCCGACTGTATCCGCCGCGCTTTGGCCATGAGACAGGACGACAGATCGCGCTTCTTCCCGCTCGCCGAACGCCAATGTCCCAGACTTCCGCCGCCCCCGTCCTTCTGGTCGTCGACGACGACCGCGAGATACGAAACCTGTTGTCCGATCATCTGGAACAGCACGGGTTTCGCACGGTGAAGGCCGCCGACGGGCGAACCATGAAGGCGGCGCTGGAGGCCGGGCCGGTCGATCTGGTGGTGCTGGACCTGAACCTGCCGGACGAGGACGGCCTGTCGCTGTGTCGCGGCATCCGGGCGGCGTCCAAAACGCCGGTCATCATCCTGACGGCGCGCGGCGATCCGATCGACCGGATCGTGGGACTGGAGATGGGCGCCGACGACTATATGGCCAAGCCGTTCGAGCCCCGCGAACTGGTGGCCCGCATCCGCACCGTCCTGCGTCGCACCGGCGGCGAGGCGACGGCGGTCGAAGGGCGGCACGCCGACTTCTCCGGCTGGTCGCTGGACATCGCCGCGCGGGCGCTGACAGCGCCGGGCGGGCGGCTGGCCCCGCTGTCGGGCGCCGATTTCGACCTGCTGCACGCCCTGGTCAGGAACGGCGGCAAGCCCCTGTCGCGCGAGCGGATCCGCGCCCTGTCCACCGTCGCCGACGCCGACGACCGCGCCATCGACCTGAGGGTCAGCCGCCTGCGCCAGAAGCTGGGCGACGACGCCAAGGCGCCGGCCCTGATCCGCACGGTACGCAGCCTGGGCTATATGCTGGTCGGACCAGTCACATGGCGCGCGTAGGAACCCGCCACGGCCGGGCCGAGGCCGAGACCACCCGTCTGTTCCTGCTGCTGCTGGTGGGCGCCCTGCTGGCGACGGGCGTGACCTTCGCCGCCCTGGGCCTGAACCATCGCCATCGCCTGTCCCAGGCCCATGACTTCACCACCGCCGAACGGATCGTGGACCTGGCCGGCTCCAGCGACGATCCCGCCGCCGGCCTGACCGACGGCTTGCCGGACGCGGCGGGCCAAAGGCTGGGCGCGCCCGACCCGTCCCTGACCCACGCGGTCGCCGAGGCCCTGAAGCGGCGGGGCGTGGACGGGGTCTCGGTCAAGGCGTTCGAGGCCTCGGCCGGGGCGTGCGGCGCGGCGACCGATCGTCTGCGGTGCCGCATCCTGGTGCTGCGGCCGGTCAATCGCGCGCCCGTCCCGGTGGCGATCAGCCTGCCGCCCGCCCCGCGCCCGTGGACGCTCAGCCGCGAGGCCGCCGTTCTGCTGTTTGCGGGTCTGGCCGCCGTGCTGTTGACCGGCTGGATGGCGTCGCGGCTGGCGGCCGGTCCGCTGAACCGTCTGTCCCACGGCGCGGTCGCCCTCAGCCACGATCTGGATCGCCCGCCCCTGGTCGAGGAGGGCGCGCGCGAGGTGCGCGAGGCCGCCGCCGCCCTGAACGCCATGCAGACCCGACTGAAGGCCCTGATCGAGGACCGCACCCGCGTCCTGGCCGCCGTCGCCCACGACCTGCAGACGCCCCTGACCCGGATGCGGCTGCGCGTGGAAAAGATCGAGGACGAGGCTCTGCGCGGCCAGTTCATCAGCGATCTGGCGGGCATGCAGCATCTGGTCCGCGAGGGGCTGGACCTGGCCCGGATCGAGACGACCGTCGAGGCCACAACCCCCGTCGATCTGGACGCGCTTCTATCCGCCATCTGCGAGGACGCGGCCGAGGCGGGCCAGCCGGTCGCGTTCGTTCAGGGCTGCAACGCCGTCGTGCCGACCCGGCCCCAGGCTCTGCGCCGCTGCCTGACCAATCTGATCGACAACGCCGTCCGCCACGGCGGCGATGCGGCCGTCAGCGCCGTGCGCGACGACCATTGCGTGCGCCTGATCGTGCGCGACCGCGGGACCGGCGTGGCGCCGGATCAACTGGAGAAACTGTTCGAGCCCTTCTACCGCCTGGATCCGTCCCGTTCGCGCGACAGCGGCGGTTCCGGCCTGGGGCTGACCATCGCGCGCCGCATGGCCGAACGCGCCGGCGCCCATCTGGCGCTCGCCAACGCCGACGGCGGCGGGCTGGAGGCGACCCTGACCTTCCGACAGCCCTGACGAAAAGGTCGCGGCGCCTGCATCCGAACGCCGCGCTCGCCGCCTCTCTCTGAAAGCGTTAGCGTGACGCGTTCAGGAGACCGCCCGTTGCCTCAGTCGCCCCTCGCCCGCCGTCGCCCGGCCCTCCTGCTGCTGGCCGCCAGCGCCCTGGCCCTCACGCTCAGCCCGCTGGCCAGCCGCCCGGCCGCCGCCCAGGATGTGGCGCGCATGGATCAGGTGATCCGCGCCTCCAGCGACGCCGACGCCTTCTCCGGCGCCGTCCTGGTCGCCCGCGACGGCCGCATCCTTCTGGATCAGGGCTACGGCCTGGCCAATCGCGAATGGAACATCCCCAACGACGGTGATGTGAAGTTCCGCCTGGGCTCGCTGTCGAAACAGTTCACCGCCGTCGCGGTCATGCTGCTGAACCAGCAGGGCAGGCTGGATCTGGATGCGCCGATCAAGACCTGGCTGCCCGACGCCCCGGCCGCCTGGGACGCGATCACCCCGCGCCATCTGCTCAGCCACACGGCGGGCGTACCCAACTTCACCCCCTTTTCCGACTTCGAGGCCCAGAAGACCCGGCCCGCGACGCTGCCGCAGTTGATCGCCCGCTTCCGCGACCGGCCGCTGGACTTCGCGCCGGGCTCCCGGTTCGCCTATTCCAACTCGGGCTATGTGCTGCTCAGCGCCATCATCGAGGCGGCCAGCGGCCAGACCTACGCCGATTTCGTCACCGCCAATCTGTTCCAGCCGCTGGGCATGGGCGACAGCGGCTATGACCGCCACGACGTGATCCTGCCCCGCCGCGCCTCGGGCTATGCGCCGGGCGCAGACGGCGTCGTCAACGCCGACTATGTGGACATGACCATCCCGACCGGGGCCGGCGCCCTGTATTCGACCACCCACGACCTGCTGAAGTGGGAACAGGGCCTGTTCGGCGGCCGACTGCTGAACGCCCAATCGATGACCGCCCTGACCACGCCGGTCCGCAACGGCTACGCCATGGGGCTGATGGTGTCCGAGGCCGACGGCAAGCGCCTGGTCTGGCACAACGGCGCCATCGAGGGCTTCAACACCTATATGGCCTATGACCCGGGCGACCGGACCGCCGTCATCGTCCTGGGCAATCTGAACGTCGACGCGCCGGACAAGCTGGGCGCGGCCCTGGTCACCCTGGCGCGCGGTGGAACCGTCACCCTGCCCAGCGAACGCCGCGCCGTCGCCCTCTCGCCCGAGGTGCTGAAGGCTTATGAGGGCGTCTACAATCTGGCCCCGACCTTCGCCCTGACGATCTCGGTCGTGGACGGCAAGCTGATGGCCCAGGCCACCGGCCAGCCGGCCTTCGCACTGACGGCGGAGGCCGAGGACGCCTTCTACCTGACCGCCGTCGACGCCCAGATCACCTTCACCCGCAACGCCGCCGGCGCCGTCGAGGGTCTGATCCTGCACCAGGGCGGCAGGGACATGCCGGCTAAGCGTCAATAGGCTCTCAACGCAAAACGCCCGCCGTCACCGGCGGGCGTTTCGAAATCGTGGATCGAAGGTCGATCAGGCGGCGACGGTGACGACGCCCTCGGCCGGGTCGCGCAGGACATAGCCGCGGCCCCAGACGGTTTCGATATAGTGTTTGCCGTCGGCGGCGGTGGCCAGCTTCTTGCGGAGCTTGCAGATGAAGACGTCGATGATCTTCAGCTCGGGCTCGTCCATGCCGCCATACAGGTGGTTCAGGAACATTTCCTTGGTCAGGGTGGTGCCCTTGCGGAGCGAGAGCAGCTCCAGCATCTGGTATTCCTTGCCCGTCAGGTGGACGCGGTGACCATTCACCTCGACCGTCTTGGCGTCCAGGTTCACGGCGATCTCGCCGGTGTGGATGATCGCCTGGGCGTGACCCTTGGAACGACGGACCACGGCGTGGGTGCGCGCGATCAGCTCGTCCTTGTGGAAGGGCTTGGTCATATAGTCGTCGGCGCCGCCGCCGAAGGTCTTGACCTTGGTTTCGATCTCGTGGCTGCCCGACAGGATCATGACCGGGGTGTTGACCTTGCCGACTCGCAGCTGGCGCAGGACTTCCAGGCCGCTCATGTCCGGCAGGTTCAGGTCAAGAAGAATGAGGTCATAGTCATAGATCTTGCCCAGATCGATGCCCTCCTCGCCCAGGTCCGTCGTATAGACGTTGAAGCCTTCCGACTTCAGCATCAGTTCGATGCTTTGGGCGGTTGCGTGATCGTCTTCAATCAACAGGACGCGCATACGTGCCCCTCCAGGCAAAAGCTTTGCGGTAACCACCCTGACACACGGCCGGGTAACCTTGTTCGCAAGTTAAGACGTGAAAACCTTAAGAAGGGTTAACGCCATCCAATTGAGGCGAATCTAGGCTGATTTGCGAATCGGCGTCGAGGGGCTAGAGTCAACGATTCGAAATTTATTAACCATGCTGGTCGGCGCGGAGGGTGAGTGGTGATGCGTCACTCATGATTGGGCGACGCCGAAAGAGCGCATACGAACGCCCCCCCCTAACCATTCACCACTCACCACTCACCACGCACAATGTCCTGCCCGCAACCGCAAGGCGGTTAAGCCGCCACGACCGATTTTGGCGCACAGTAGGACGATATTCCTATCGCGACGTCGCAACCGCTTATGATGCCGGCGTCGAGAGTTCGTGAGAGGGAGACGTTTCGTGCTGGAGGAATACAGGGTGCCTGTCACCGAGGAGGATCAGGTCAAGGCCGGACTGGCCATTCATCTGATCGCGGCGCGCACCGGCGCCCATCCGTCGCAGATGACCGGCCGGGGCCGGATGAACCCGCGCGCGGCCCGCCCGCGCTGGCTGGCCATGTATCTGTCCCACGTCGCCTATGGCTGGACGTTGGAGCGGGTCGGCCACGTCTTCGGCGTCAATCGCGCCAGCGTCGGCGCCGCCTGCCGCTGGGTCGAGGACGAGCGCGAACGGCGCAGCATCGACGACCTGATGAACGACCTCGAAGGGTGCATCCAGGGCCTGTATCAGTCGCCCCGCCTGGAGCTGCCGCAATGAGCCGGCTTCTGGAACGCGCGCGCGACCTGATGGCCAAGCCCGGCGCCTGGCTGTCGGCCGAGGGCGGCGGCTATGCCTTGCGCCTGTCGCCCGATCGCCGCAGCCGCATCAGCCTGACCCTGACCGAGACCGAGTTTCGCGCCCTGATCGACCAGCCCGGCCTGCGCGTGCGCCCCGGCGGCGGCTGGTCGGGACGCGCCCAGCCGGACCCGACGCCGTCCCCCGCCCCTGCCCCCGCCCCTGGTCGTCCCGGCTTCGTGGCGGGCGAGCGCGACCTGATGCAGGTGGACGGCCGCATGGTCCGGGCGCAGGCCAATCTGGGCGAAAGCCCCATCGCCTGGCTGGCCCGGCGCAAGGACGCGTCCGGCCGCCCCTGGCTGACCCCGGCCGAGACCGCCGCCGGCGAACGTCTGCGGCGAGAGGCGGAACAAGCGACCAGGGGCGCCTCGGTCACCATGCGCTGGGACGCCCTGCCGACCGCCGGCTCGGGAACCGCCGCGCGAATGGAGCCGACCGACCGCGCCCTATCGGCCGCCCGCCGCGTCGAACAGGCCCTGACCGCCGTCGGCCCGCGCCTTCGCCCCATCCTGACCCGCATCTGCATCCACGGCGACAGCCTGCAATTGGCCGAAACGGGCCTCGGCCTGCGCCGCCGCCAGGGCAAGACCGTGCTGAAACAGGCGCTTCAGGCCCTGGCGGATCACTATGGGATCGGGTGAAGGGCAACGATCGCACCCAAAAATCGCGCTTAACCATAACGCAGGTTTTCGAAATCCACTGGCATGCGGCATCGTCCTTGAGTTGTCCCGACACACGGAGATCGCCCATGTCCCGCCCCCTCGCCTGCCTGATGTCCTCCTTGATGCTGGCGACCGCCCTGCCTGCGGCGGCGCAGACGCCCTCGGGTCTCGGCGACCTAGTCGGCGCGCGCGCCGGTCAAGCTGAGGGCGAGCTGAACCGTCGCGGCTATCAGCCTACCGATCGGTCCGAAGTCGTGGGCGACGGGCGCATGACCTATTGGCGTAACGGCGCCGATTGCGTGTCGATCATGACGCGCGACGGCCGCTACGTCTCGATCAACCAGGCGGGCCGCAGCGAGTGCGGCTCGGGCGGTTCGGATCGCTCCAACGCGACGGCCATTGCGGCCGGGGTCGCCATCGTCGGCCTGGCAGCCGCCATCGCCGCTCACAACAACCGCCACCGTGACGCCGGTGCAGACCACGACAGGGAATATCAGCGCGGCTACGAGGCCGCCCTGCACGGCGCCGACTATGACGCCAATCACGAGACAGAGGGTTATCACGAAGGCTATCTGGCCGGGGAGGACGAAGGCCAGAACCGTCGCCACGCCAACAGCGGCTGGATGCAGAACGCCCCCTATGCAGCGCGCCAGGCCTGCTCGCGCCGCGCCGACGAGTTTCAGAATCGTCCCTATGGCTCCAGTGTGCCGATCGGCATGCGTGACCTCGGACGTGGCGAGTTCGAGCTGACCATGGCCACGGGACCCTACCGCTCGCTTTGCACCGTTACGGCGGCGGGCAACGTCCGGTCGATGCCCCCTATTGACGCCTTAGATCAGGGATACGGGGACCAGGATCGCCAGCAGGTAGATCAGCGCCCGGATCAGGGCCAGGACGGCGATCACGGCGCCGCGCGCCTTTGACACGTTCAGCCGCCGGGCGAACCAGCGCGACTGCACGAAGAGGAACCAGGCCGCGCCGACGATCATGATCGCCGCGCCCACCGCATTGGGCAGTTCGGGCCGCTGGAAGATGGCGCCGCCGACCGAGACGAAGGCGACGCAGACGGCCGCCAGATAGCATTGCGCATAGAAGGGCGCGCGCAGGGTCTCGCGGGCGATACGCTTCTTCTCGTGGCGCAGCAGGGTGACGGCGGCGACCAGCGGGATCAGGCTGAAGGCCAGCGAGCGGAACAGGACCAGGTTCTGCTGGGACGCATAGACCACGCGGCTGAGGTCGGTCGCCTCGGGCGGCTGTGGCACATGCAGCGCCATCGACAGCAGATTGGTCAGGACGATGGTGGCCAGAAGGAACAGCGGCGGGCTGAGCGCGTCGTCATAGCGATGCTCCTCGCTGTCGCTCTGCTCGCGGTCCGAATAGTCCATCGCCGCCAGCGGCCCACGCAAGATCCGCCACAGGGTCAGGGGATAGAAGACCAGCCAGCTGACCGCCTCGAAGAGAAACTCCTCGAAACTGCGCAGGATCTTCAGCAGGTCCATTCGCGCCCCCGGTTACGACCCTGCGATCGTGGGTCGCCGGGCCGGCGGTTGCAAGCCCCGACTACTGAACCGCCAGCGCGGCCTCGCGGATGCGGCCGACCATGCTGTTCAGGCCGTTGGCGCGCTGGCGCGTCAAAGCCGAGGGCAGGCCCAGCCGATCCAGCGCCGCGCGGGCGTCGAAGTCGAGGATCTCGTCAGGCGTGCGGCCGGAATAGAGTTTCAGCAGCAGGGCGATATTGCCCTTGGACAGGGCGCTGTCGCTGTCGGCGGCGAACCACAGCCGACCGTCGTCCTGGGTCGTCGCCAGCCAGACCTGGGCCGCACAGCCCGGCACCTTGTTGGCATCGATCCGGTCGGCCTCGTCCAGCGGGGCCAGCCCCTTGCCCAGTTCGATGACGTATTCGATCCGCTGCTCCCAATCGCCCAGCAGGTCGAAATCCTCGGCCAGTTCGGCCAGGGTCTGGTCCAGGGTGTCGGTCGGCGGCGTGCGGTTGGTCATGGGCCGCCAGATAGGCCGCGCGGCCGTTAACGACAACCGGCCGTTTTGTCCCCCGATATTCATGGTGAACGCCGCAATGGGGTTCGCCTCAGGGGGGAGCGGCCTCGCACCGACTCAGCCGCAGCCCTAGTCTGAGCGCAGACGAAACCCATGGCCCGCCCTTCTTGAAACCCGACGCTCCCGCCAGATACGAGGACGACGCAACGCACGACGCGGCGCTGGGCGCCCCTCTGGTCGCCTTGTGGCATGCGATCTGGGCGGTGGCGGTGGCCCTGACGGCGCTGGCGGCGCAGATGATGGACAGGCTGAAGGACGCGCCGCTGGCCGCCCTGCTGCTGATGGCCTTCCCCGGCGTGTTCGGCGTCGTGCTGATGGTGCGCGACAGCGTGGGGCTGAGGCTGGCGGTCATGGGCGGCTGGATCCTGGCCGCCACCGCCTCGGCCGGCCTGACCGGCGGCGTGACCGGCGCCCTGCCCGGCCTGATCCTGACGCCGCTGGCGGCGGGGATCGCCCTCGATCACGCCCGCGTCGGCGCCGACCGTCTGACCCGGATGGGCGCCTTTGCGGTGGCCCTGCCGCTGCTGGCGGGGCTGATCTCGACCTGGCTGAACGGGGCGGAGGCGCAAGGCCCCTTGCTGGCCGCCGTCTCGGGCCTGCTGGCCATGGGCGCGATCATCGCGGCCATGCGCCTGACCTGGAGCGCGCGCCAGCGTCGCCTGGCCGAGGCCGAAGATCAGGCCGCCCGGATCGCCGCCCTGCTGGAGGATCAGCCGGCCCTGACGCTGCTGCTCGATCCATCCGGCCGCGCCGTCGCCACCTGGGGCACGCCGCCGCCCGCGGTGTCGGTGCTGGCCCTGACCGAACAGGGCCTGATCTCGGCCGTCCATGCGCCGGACCGCCCGGCCGTGTCCGCAGCGTTGGCCCGCGCCCTGTCGGGCCAGTCGGTCGAGGTCCAGTTCACCCCGCGCATCGCCCTGGACCGCCGGGTGGTCATGATCCTGGGCCCGTTCCAGCACGAGACGGACCGCCCGCGCCTGATCGCCCAGGCGTTCGACGGCACGGCCCAGTTCGCCCGCGAGTTGGGGCTGGAAACCGCCCGCGTCGAGGCCGAGGCCCAGTCCGCCGGCAAAACCCGCTTCCTGGCCAATATGAGCCACGAGCTGCGCACCCCCCTGAACGCCGTGCTGGGTTTCGCCGACATCATGCGCCAGAAGCTGTTCGGCCCCCTGCCCGAACGCTACGCCGGATACGCCGACGCCATCCATCAGGCGGGCGGACACCTGCTGGACCTGATCAACGACGTTCTGGACCTGTCCAAGATCGAGGCCGAACGCTACCAGCTGGCGATGGAGACGTTCGACGCCCGCGACGCCGTGTCCGCCGCCGTCGCCCTGGTCCGGCTTCAGGCCGACGACAAGGGGGTCGATCTGGCCGCCGTCCTGCCGTCCGAGCCGATCAAGGTCCGCGCCGACGCCCGCGCCCTGAAGCAGATGGCGTTGAACCTGCTGTCCAATGCGGTCAAGTTCACCCCGACCGGCGGCTCGGTCACCATCACCCTCGACGCGGACGGACCGGATCTGGATCTGGCCGTGTCCGACACCGGCGTCGGCATCGCGCCGCAAGACCTGCAACGCCTGGGCCGCCCCTTCGAACAGGCCGGCGGCGCCGACCAGAAGGCGCAAGGCACCGGCCTGGGCCTGTCCTTGGTCCGCAGCCTGACCGAACTGCACGGCGGCCGCATGACCATCGACAGCACCCTGGGCGAAGGCGCCGCGGTGATGATCCGGTTGCCGGTGATGGTGGCGGCGGGGTCGCTGGATCCACAGCCGAGCGAAGGGCCGCCAGCGACGGTTGAGGCCTGAGCGTCAGCTTTGGGTTGTGAGGACGCGCGCGCATCTCTAGCAGTTCATATAGAACGCCATCGCGTCTTGAGGCCTAGATATGCGCACGAAGCCGAAGCTTGCCATGCCATTGGGCCTGACGGTCGGGCTGATCGGCCTGCTGTTTGTGACCGCGCCAAGCGCGAGCGGATCGGCCGCGACCCTGTTCGGTTGGTCGCGGTGGCCGGAGGAGGTCAGCCTCGTCGTCGTCATGCTCGGGCTGGGGCTGACGCTTTTCGGCCTAGTCCTCACCCTGCGTGGCCGGCTAAAGGCGGCGAAGCCGAACGCGCCCCGTAAAGCCGATCCGACGCATCCTGCCCTCTAAACCTGCCCCATCGCCAGGAAGGCCCTACCCGCCGCGAAGTCGCCGGCCTCGAAGGTGGAGCGGGCGATGCTGCCGTCGCGGAACAGGAATTCGACGGTGAAGACCTCGCGCGGGTCCAAGGCCGACAGGGCGTCGGCGGCGGCGGCGGGGAACAGCCAGGCCTGACCGGCCGGGCGACCTTCGGGCAGCAGCATCGCATCAGCGCTGGTCACGCCGGCGGCCCAGAAGGCGCGGCGTTGCGCGGCGGGCGGCAGGTCGTGCGACAGCCATGGACGCGGCGCCACCGTGTGGTCGCGCATCACCACCCGCACGCCGGTCGGCCGCGAGCGCCCCTGCCAGGACACCACGGCGGCCAGTTGATCGGGCCGGTCCATGCCGCCCACCACGCCGAACCGCACGGGCGAGGCGCCGGTCACGGTCGCTTGCATCAACCGCCAGGTCGGGCGCGCATAGGCCGCGCGATCCGCGCTCCACTTTCGGCGATCGCCCGGAAACTCCATCCGCGTCGTGCGCGACCAGCCGGAAAAGGCGGTCTGGACCCGGCCCTGAACCGTCTTCAGATCGGTCGAGCCGCACGGCGTCGTGTTCGCGCGCGCCCGCGCCCGCTGGGCCGTCTCCGCCAACTGCCGATCGCTGGATCCCGCGCGCAGGGCCGCGCCCCGCGCCTGCCAGGCGGCGGCCGTCAGGGCGGCGGTCAGCTGCGGCTCGAACAGGCCGCAACGGTCGTTGGCGGCCAGCACGAAGCTGCGCTCATAGAAGCGGTCCTGCGGCGCGGCGAAGGCGGCGACGGGCGTCGCGGCGATCAGCACGGCCGACAGGAAACCTCTGGCTTGCCGGGGGGAAAGGCCTATCCTCATGCCCCGACCCTAGCGCGCCAGGGTTGGGGTTCCGTGTTCGAGCAGGGTTAGCGAATTGCTTCTTTCCAGCGACCTGTGGGTCAGCGCCCTGATCCGCCGCGCCCAGATCGAGGGCGCCTATGCGACCGTGGTCAAAAAGGGCGACGACCGCGCCGGCTCGGTCATCGTCAAGGCCTACGACACCACCACCCGCACCGCCCGCCTGTTCACCGAAGCCTTCGGCCCCGACGGCGACCGCCTGTGGATCCAGCCGGTGACGTCCGACAGCGAAACCGAACTGGACGCCTATATCGCCCGCCAGCGCGGGTATGACCCGGACCTGTGGGTGGTCGAGATCGAGGATCGGCAGGGGAGGCATTTCATCACGGAGACGGTGCAGGGGTAGATGGCCGCGCATTTCCTTCAAAGTTTGTTGGAGGGCTGCGCAGGAAGGCGACCAACTCCAGCTATAGCAGGGCTAGCTTACCGCTGGAGAACGCGACCAGTCGCTCTGGTTCTGCCGCGAACCACGCATAGCTTCCCCATGCCAATCCATCGACGGCCTTCTTGAACGGAGCGCGGCTCCGATCAAGGAAGGCCGTGACATAAGCGACGTGCTCCACTGGAAAACCAGCCTCAGAGGCCAACGCGGCCAGCGCAGACTTGCGACGCTCGTTGATGGGGCCATCCGTGGCGACCACTTCCACAAAGACCAGCAAAGGATGTTCGCCGTCGATATCGGCAAGGATCACGTCGGGTAGGTTCTTGTCCGCCTGCCGATCCTTCGGGCCATGTCGTCGTAGCGGGCCACGACCTTCGCCCCGCTCTCTGAAACAAACAGGACTGTAGGACTGGCTAGGAACCTTGGGGCGAACTCCTCGATCACCGCCTTGGTGATGACCGAACTCGGACCAGGCTTCATGCGCTGAGTTTCGCCATTGGGGAAGTTGACCAAGACCTGATCGTCCGCTTGGCTGGCGCCGCCGCGCACGATGGCGATCCGCGCCAACGCCCCGGCGTTCAGATGCGCCCGGCTCCAAGCCGTAATGGCCGACACCAGAACATCGCCTTCAAGGGTAGGATCGAACAGATCTGCGAAATCTTTCCGAAGTGCATACCGCGGCTTGCTGGAGGTAGTAGGCAGGTCGGTGCGTTCAATCACTGCTCCCATTGCGACCAAACCCTCGCGCAGAGTTTCATCGCGGATCGGTTCGCGCGTATTGTCTTGATACCAGCGGACGCCCTCCGCGAAGCCGCCCGGCTTAAGAATGTCGGCGGCATAGGTTTGACGAGCCGCGTCCGATGCGTCGGGCGTCGCCTTGATATCCGTCATGCGATAGACGTGTTTGGGGCCGAGCCAGCCCTCTTCTCCTTCGACCGCCCCGATGTAGAGGGCGGTGAACACCGTGCTGGCGGCCAACATCCGGGTGCAATAGGCACGGTGCGGCGTTCCTTCAGGGAAGATTGCCTGAAGACGCGCATGAACCTCATCGCGGCTGGGCAAAGACCTCATGCCGCCGCCTCAACATAGAGCGCACGCAAGGCTGCTTCGAAGGCCGTAAGGTCGGCGTCTTTCTTCAATAGGGGTTCAAGCGCTGTCATATCAGCAGCGGTCGGGAGGGGCACAGCTTCGAGTTCGAAGGCGGAGACCGCCACGCTGCCGCTGATGCATCGAAACACCTCGTCGACGACCTTGCTGTTCAGCACAGCCGCCAGCAAAGCCGGCGATACCTTGGGTCGGCCGACAGGACGGATCATGTTGAGATGATTTTCGACAACGACCGCCTTGTGCGTCCGTATGAAGGCTGCAGGCAGTTCAGCCGCGATCAATCGGCGCTCCTGCTCCTTGGACGTCGTACGTTGGACCAAGACGCAAGGCTCCCGCGTCAGCAGCCATTGGTCGCCGGTACGAATTTCGAACCAGGGGGCATGATTGCGCTTCTCAGCACGGAAGCCGAAGCGACCATCGGCGCTGACCGCCTCAGCCCATATCAACGGATGGCGACCGCGTCCGGCGCGTTCACAGAGTTGATCCTTGAACCGGTTCCAGACGAGAGGGCCTGTCGAAACCCTGTAGCCCCAACCCGACAGACGCGTCGTCATCCGCGAGGCCGCTGCCGCAAGGATCGACTGATCGGGCGACCGTGGAGCCAGCCAAGGCGCATCCAGAGATTTGGGAAGACTGATTGCTCCATTGCGGACGAGAACGGCTTCGCGTTCATTCTCGAGAGTCACATAATGCACTTGGGCCGCGCCTGACTTGGCGCCCTTGCGAAACACCGTGAGCATTGTTTCCTGCAAGGCGTCTTCGAACACCCCTTTTCGGCTATGCACGAAATCGATCGCCTCAGGAGGCGCATCTTCGGCCAGCAAGCGGCGCAGCGCCGAAAAATACTGCCCACCCAAAACGCTGGTCGGGGTCAGATAAGCGATGACGCCTTTTGGTCGTGTCCAACGAAGAGCGATATCCGTGAAAACGCCGTAGAGATTGGCGTGACCGTAGAGACTGCGCGCAAATCGTTGCCTTTGCTCGGGCGTGAGACGGACCCGGCCATAAGGCGGATTGCCGATAACGAGATCATAGTCGGCCTTCGGAGCGCGCTCCAAGGTATCAACGACTTCAATGACTCGGGGCGCGTTCCGGCGAGCAGCGCGTGATAAGGGAGCTAACGCGAGATCAAGAGCTGTCTGAGCAAAACCCGCTGCATATGGGTCTAACTCCAATCCTTTAAATCGACGCTCGATCTGGCTGAGAATGACACGTGGTTCTGCCCCATCCAAGGCCGCGACCATTCGAGTAACGACTGGAAGAAGAAGGGCGCCGCCGCCCACGGCAGGGTCAAGAACACGCGCCTTCGCCCAGTCCACGCCAGCTTCTTCGGCCAGCGCAATCAAACGACTGACGAGCGCGGGCGGTGTGTAGAACGCCCCTAGCGTGCCGCGATCATGAGAACTCAGCATCACCGTATAGAGCGACGACAAGCTATAGGCCGCCTCCTCCAGTGGAAGCGCGGCTGCTGCGTCACCTAGAGCATCTGCCATTCCGCGCGCCGTCGCATCCAGCAAACCGAATGGCGTTGCCGGTGGTGTGTTCAACTTCAGATCAGGTTCGACAAGAAGCGCTAAACGGTCAAAAGCACGACGCACAAACACGGCCGACATCTCGCGACGCTGCGGCTCTGGCGTAGCGGCGATCCAAACGCGCGCTAACGTCCGAATTCGCGCAAGTTCATATCGAGCGACCTCAGGTTCGACCTCCATGGCCAAAGGTCGAACGATCAGCTTCAGATTAGCGCTCATCAGCTTTGCCACCAGATTCGTTCTTGAATCGTTCCAGTGTTAGAACGGAGCTTGAGTTTCAACAAATTGCTGGTCAACCTGAAGCTTGGATGGACCTCCTACCGCAGCTGGCCCCTCAATCCTCGTCCATCTTCAGGGCGGCGATGAAGGCTTCCTGCGGGATTTCGACCTTGCCGAACTGGCGCATGCGCTTCTTGCCGGCCTTCTGTTTTTCCAGCAGCTTCTTCTTGCGAGTGGCGTCGCCGCCGTAGCATTTCGAGGTCACGTCCTTGCGCAGGGCGCGGACGGTCTCGCGGGCGATGATCTTGCCGCCGATGGCCGCCTGGATCGGGATCTGGAACAGGTGGGGCGGGATCAGTTCCTTCATCTTCTCGACCATGCCCCGGCCGCGCGTCTCGGCGCGAGCGCGGTGGACCAGCATGGACAGGGCGTCGACCGGCTCGGCGTTGACCAGGATGGACATCTTCACCAGGTCGCCGACCTTGTATTCGGTGATCTCGTAGTCGAACGAGGCGTAGCCCTTCGAGATCGACTTCAGCCGGTCGTAGAAGTCGAACACCACCTCGTTCAGCGGCAGCTCATAGACCACCATCGCCCGGTTGCCGACGTAGGACAGTTCGATCTGCTGGCCGCGACGGTCCTGACACAGCTTGATGACGCCGCCCAAGTATTCGTCGGGCGTCAGGATGGTGGCCTTGATCCAGGGTTCGGCGATGGTCTCGATCTGCATCACGTCGGGCAGATCGGCAGGGTTGTGCAGGTCGATTTCGGAGCCGTCGCGCAGGCCGATCTTGTAGACGACGGACGGCGCCGTGGCGATCAGGTCGAGGTTGAACTCGCGGCTCAGGCGCTCCTGGATGATCTCCAGGTGCAGCAGGCCCAGGAAGCCGCAGCGGAAGCCGAAGCCCAGCGCCGCCGAGCTTTCCATCTCATAGGTGAAGGAGGCGTCGTTCAGGCGCAGCTTCCCGATCGCGGCGCGCAGGTCCTCGAAGTCGGCGGCGTCCACCGGGAACAGGCCGCAGAAGACCACCGACTGGACTTCCTTGAACCCCTTCAGCGGCTCGGCGGTCGGCTTCTTCTCGTCGGTGATGGTGTCGCCGACGGCGGCGTGGGCGACTTCCTTGATCTGGGCGGTGATGAAGCCGACCTCGCCGGGGCCGAGCTGGTCCACGGGCGTGTTCTTGGGCAGGAAGACGCCGACCCGGTCGATCAGGTGGGTCGAGCCGTTGCGCATCATCTTGACCCGCATGCCGGTCTTCAGCACGCCGTCGAACACCCGCACCAGCACGACGACGCCCAGATAGGGGTCGTACCAGGCGTCGACCAGCATGGCCTTCAGCGGGGCGTTCACATCGCCCTTGGGCGCCGGCAGCTTGGTGACGATGGCCTCCAGCACCTCCTCGATGCCGATGCCGGACTTGGCGCTGGCCAGGACGGCTTCGGAGGCGTCGATGCCGATCACGTCCTCGATCTGGGCGCGCACGCGGTCTGGCTCGGCGGCCGGCAGATCGACCTTGTTCAGGACCGGGACGATCTCGTGGTTGTTGTCGATGGCCTGATAGACATTGGCCAGGGTCTGGGCCTCGACCCCTTGCGAGGCGTCCACGACCAGCAGCGAGCCTTCGCAGGCGGCCAGGGAGCGGCTGACCTCATAGGCGAAGTCCACGTGGCCCGGCGTGTCCATCAGGTTCAGGATATACTCCTCGCCGTCCGTGGCCTTGTAGGTCAGGCGCACGGTCTGGGCCTTGATGGTGATGCCCCGTTCCTTCTCGATCTCCATGTTGTCGAGCACCTGCTCGGACATCTCGCGCGCGGTCAGGCCGCCGGTGTGCTGGATCAGGCGGTCGGACAGGGTCGACTTGCCATGGTCGATGTGCGCGACCACGCTGAAGTTGCGAATGTTCGAGATCGGGGGAGTCGTCATCCGCGCGCCCCTATCACGCGTAAGGGTTCGGGACCAGACGCACGGCCTAACTGGTCCCAAACTGCGTCACATTAAGCCTTGGCAATAAAGCCCTTCGCCGTTTGAGAAGGCTTGGCGGACGCGGTATGGAACAACCCTCCCGATAACCGGCGCGAGCCGGCGACCCGCTTCGCCTGCAACCGAGGAAATCCCGTGTCCAAGACGACCCGAACCGTTTTCAACTTCGGCGCCGTCGCCCTGTCGGCCTTGCTGCTGGCCAGCTGCGGCGGACATGGCGAGGAAAAGAAGGACGAAAAGGCCGCAGGCGGCTCGCGCCAGACCGTCAGCGCCGCGACCGTGACCCAGACCAGCCTGGACCGCACCGTCACCGCCTCGGGCACCGTTTCGGCCTGGGAAGAGGTGCCGGTGGCGGCCGAGACCGGCGGCCTGACCGCCGTCGCCGTCTATGTGGACGAAGGCTCCTACGTGCGTCAGGGCCAGCCGCTGGTGCAGATGAACGACGTCCTGCTGCGCGCCCAGCTGCGCCAGCAGCAGGCCCAGGTGCAGCTGGCCGAGGCCAATGTGGCGCGCGACAACGCCGCGCTTGATCGCGCGCAGCAGCTGAAGGAGCGCGGCTTCCTCAGCCAGGCGTCGCTGGATACGGCCCTGGCGAACCAGCGCAGCTCGAACGCCAATCTGGCCGCCGCCCGCGCGGCCCTCAGCCAGACCCAGACCCAGTTGTCGCAGGCGACCATCCGCGCGCCTGTCGGCGGCCTGATCGTCAGCCGCAGCGTCACCAAGGGCCAGATCATCGCCGCCGGGACCGAACTGTTCCGCATGGTGCGCGACGGCCGCCTCGAACTGGACGCCCAGGTGCCCGAGACCGAACTGGCCCTGGTCCGCGCCGGTCAGTCGGCGACCATCACCTCCAGCGAGGCGGGCCAGACCACCGGCTCGGTCCGCATCGTCACGCCCGAGGTCAACGCCACCACCCGCCTCGGCCTGGCGCGCATCTCCCTGGCGCCCGGCGCCCAGCTGCGGCCCGGCATGTTCGCCCGCGCCGACATCGCCGTCGGCGATCAGCCGGCGACGACCGTGCCGACCGGCGCGGTCCTGTATCGCGACAACAAGCCCGGCGTCTTCGTGGTCCGCGGCGACAGCACCGTCCACTTCCAGCCCGTGACCATCCTGTCGCGCACCGAGGCCCAGACGGCGGTCAGCGGCGTCGATGTCGGCGTCCGCGTCGCGGTGGACGGCGCCGGCTTCCTGAACGAAGGCGACCGCGTCAACGTGGCCCAGGCGGTGGGCAATGCGCCCGCTCCGGCCGCTCCGCCTGCGACCAAGTAGGACCGACGACCATGAACCAGATGTCGTCCTGGGCGATCAAGAACCCGATCCCGATCATCCTGCTGTTCCTGCTGCTGACGCTCGGCGGCGTGGTCGGCTTCATGGGCATGCGGATCAATCAGAACCCCGACATCGACTTTCCGCTGGTCGCCGTCACGGCCGCCCGCCCCGGCTCGGCCCCGGCGGAAATGGAGGTCCAGGTCACGCGCCTGATCGAGGATTCGCTGGCCGGCCTGTCGGGCGTGCGCCACATCACGTCCAACATCACCGACGGCGTCTCGACCACGACGATCGAGTTCGAGCTGGGCACCGACACCGACCGCGCCACAAATGACGTGCGCAACGCCATGACCGGCCTGCGCGCGTCCCTGCCCCAAGACATGCAGGAGCCAGCGGTCCAGCGCATCGACATCACCGGCGACGCCCTGATCACCTACGTCGTTCGCTCGCCGACCATGACGCCGGAAGAAATCAGTTGGTTCATCGACAACGAGGTCAGCCGCAGCTTGCTGGCTCTGGGCGGCGTGGGAGAGGTCAACCGCTCGGGCGGGGTGGACCGCGAGATCCGCGTCGAGCTGGATCCGCAACGCCTGGCCGCATACGGCGTCACCGCCGCCGAGGTCAGCCAGGCGCTGAACAACGTCAACAACAACCTGCCGGGCGGCCGCGTCACCATCGCAGGCTCCGAGAGGGCCGTGCGCACCCTCGGCGCCGCGACCTCGGTGGCGCAACTTCGCGAGACCCTGGTCCCCCTGAGCGACGGCAAGACCATCCGCCTCGATAACCTGGGCAGGGTCGAGGACAAGTGGAGCGAGCCGCGCCGCCTGGCCCGCTACAACGGCCAGGAAGCCGTCACCTTCAACTTCCTGCGGTCGCGCACCGCGTCCGAGGTCAAGGTCGCCGAACGGGTCCGCGAGGAAGTCAAGAAACTCGACGACGCCCACCCCGAACTGACGATCCAGCAGGTCACCGCCAGCGTCGAACAGATCGAGGAATCCTATCTGGCCTCGCTGGAGGCTCTGCTGCTGGGCGCCGTGCTGGCGGTCATCATCGTCTTCATCTTCCTGCGCGACTGGCGGGCGACCTTCATCGCGGCCATTGCCATGCCGATGTCGCTGATCCCGACCTTCGCCATCCTGGGCCCGCTGGACCAGTCGCTGAACGTGGTGACCCTGCTGGCCCTGTCGCTGACGATCGGCATCCTGGTCGACGATGCGATCGTGGAGATCGAGAACATCGTGCGCCACATGCGCGACGGAAAACCGCCCTACAACGCCTCGCTGGAGGCGGCCGACGAGATCGGTCTGGCGGTCGTGGCCACCACCGCCACCATCATCGCCGTCTTCGCGCCCGTCGGCTTCATGCCCGGCATCATCGGGCAGTTCTTCAAGGCCTTCGCGCTGGCCGCCTGCGTCTCCGTTGCCTTCTCGCTGCTGGTGGCGCGCACCCTGACGCCGTTGATGGCGGCCTACATCCTCAAGCACGCCAACCACGAGGATCGCGATCCGTTCTGGATGGGCGGCTATCTGAAGGCGCTACGCTGGTCGCTGGGCAACCGGTGGAAAGTCTTGATCCTCGGCGTGCTGTTTCTGTTCGGCTCCATCGCCACGGCCGTCATCGCCAAGATGTCGTTCGAATTCATGTCGCCCGGCGATACCGCCCGCGCCGCCTTCCAGGTCGAACTGCCGCCTGGCGCGACGCTGGCCCAGACCGACGCCGTGGTTCGGCAGGTCACGAAGCGGCTGGAAGCCCGCCCCGAGGTGATCTCGGTCTATGCCGCCATCGGCGGTCAGGACGTGACCCAGGCCAATGTCTATGCCGACATGGTCCCCAAGGGCGACCGCGACCTAAGCCAGCAGGCCTTCGCCCGCGCCATGGTGGACGAGCTGAAACAGATCCCCGGCGCCCGCATCCGCGCGGGCATCGCCCAGCAGGGCGGCGGTCCCGGCGATGGCACCAGTTACACCTTCTCGATCCTCAGCGATAATCCCGACGCCCTGAACGCAGCGGCGAGAAAGGTCGAGGAAGAGATGCGCGGCGTCCCCGGCCTGGCCAACGTCGTCAACTCGGCCGCCATCGCCCGACCCGAAATTCTGGTCACGCCACGTCCCGACGAGGCGGCCCTGGCCGGCGTTTCGGCGGGCGCCATCTCCCAGGCCGTGCGGGTCGCCACCATCGGCGACGTGGATCAGAACCTGCCCAAGTACAATCTCGGCGACCGCCAGATCCCGATCCGCCTGCAACTGACCGCAGATGCGCGCGAGGATCTGACCGTGCTGGAGAACCTGCGCGTGCCGGCGACGGGCGGAACCTCTGTTCCGCTCAGCGCCGTCGCCGATATCCAGTTCGGCGCCGGTCCCGCCACCGTCACCCGCCAGGATCGGTCGCGTATCGCCTCGATCAGCGCCGAGTTGGACGGCATCACCACCGGTGCGGCGGGCGCGGCGGTCAACCGCCTGCCCTCGGTCAAGAACCTGCCCGCCGGCGTGCGTCAGGTGCCGGCCGGCGACGCCGAGTTCATTCAGGAGATGCTGACCGGCTTCGCCATCGCCTTCGCCTCGGGCATTCTGCTGATGTATGCGGTTCTGACGCTGCTGTTCAAAAGCTTCGCCTATCCGATCACCATCATGGCGGCCCTGCCGCTGGCCATCGGCGGCGCCTTCATCGCCCTGGCTATCGGCGGCGCCAACTTCTCCATGTCGGCCCTGATCGGGGTGCTGATGCTGATGGGGATCGCGGCCAAGAACTCCATCCTGCTGGTCGACTACGTCATCATGGCCGAGCGAGAGGGCATGCCGCGTCACGAGGCCATCATGGATGCGGCGCACAAGCGCGCCCGGCCGATCCTGATGACCACCTTCGCCATGGGCGCCGGCATGGTGCCCATCGCCCTTGGGGTCGGCGCCGACGTCCAGTTCCGCTCGCCCATGGCCATCGCCGTGCTGGGTGGACTGATCTCGTCGACCTTCCTGTCCCTGCTCTACATCCCCGCCATCTTCACCATCGTCGACGACATCGCCGGCTGGGGCCGCCGCATCCTGAGCCGAAAGACGGCGGGGCAGCGGGAGCTGGCGAAACCGAGACAGGGGCCGTTGGTGGAGTAGCGCGCGGCGCTGTTCACACCGCACCTTCGTCACCGTCCGTCACCCTCGGCACAGAACCCGAGGGTGACGGTTCTAAAAATTGGCAGGTTTCCCGCGTCGATCCGAACCGGAACAGGCTAAGCGGAACGCGCAGCCGATCTGCCAATTCCTGGAAAATGATGGCGCGGAGCGCCTATGCCTTCGCGGAGCCTTCTCGACCGAGACCTTTTTCGCGGGGCGGTATCTGCCGCTCTAGTGCGCGACGGGCGCGCTGGGCCAGGACAGGCGGGCGATCGCGCCCGGCGATGAGGGCTGTAGGGACCATTCTCCGCCCAGCTGGCGGGCCAGGGCGGTGATGATCCGCAGGCCCAGGCTGGTCGGTTCGGCGGCCGTATCCTCGGCGACGCCCACGCCGTCGTCGGCGACGGTCAGGGTGCGCACCGCGCCGTCGTCGCACAGGTCGATCGTGATCCGGCCGGGCCGATCGGGAAAGCCATGCTCCAGCGCGTTGTTGACGCATTCCAGCATGATCAGCACCACGGGCGTGGCCTCCTCGGCCGACAGGACCACATCGCCGCCGGAGATGGAGACGACCACGTCGTCTCGCGCGGCCGCCGTCAGCGCATCGTCGACGATCGATCGCGCCACATCGTGAAAGGCCGTCTTCTTCTGATCGGCGTCGGCCAGACTGCGCTGGATGCGGGCGACCAGACCGGTGCGGGCCGAGGCGTCGGTCAAGGCCTTTTTCGCGCCCGGATCGACGGTCGTGCGCGCCTCCAGCTTCAGCAGGGCGCTGACCATCTGGATGTTGTTCGACACCCGGTGCTGCACTTCCCGGAGCAGGATGTCGCGGCTTTCCGCCAGGGCGGTGCTGCGCTCGACCTCGCGCGCCAGCTTGGCCGACGCCTTATCCATGCCGACGATGAAGAAGATGTCGACGGCGACGACGAAGGCGTAAAAGCCGATGGCGACGAAGGTCGCGACGCCCAGGTCGAAGCCCGGCGGGCCGATCCAGAACCACCAGGCCGACAGGCCCGACAAGGTCGCTGTCAGAATGGCAGGCCGCAGACCGGCATAGAAGGCGACCAGGACGACGGCCGGAAAGAAAGTCAGATAAGGAAAGCCCGGCGGAAACCAGTGCGCCAGGCCATAGCGCAGGCCAAACGCGACCAGAAAGGCGACGACGGCCAAGGCGTATCCGCGCCAGGCTGGATTTCGAAACTTCTGGTGACGCATTCGCTTCCTCAGTGGACGCAGGGCGTCGATAAAATCGTGTATCGGGCAGTCTAACGTCCGCGTCTAGAACAGTTCGGCGTCCGGAACCCGTTGATCGACCAAAACTTAGGCCGACTCCCCCCCCTCGACAGCGCCGGGTCGCGCCCGCTGTCAGGCCTGATTGCAAAAGAAAAAGGGCCGGCCGGTCGCCCGGTCGGCCCTTCGTCGGTCAGCCTTGAGGCTAAGCGATCAGTATTTGACCTTCAGCGTCACGCCGTAGGTGCGCGGGGCGCCGAGATAGGCGTTGTAGGTCGCCGTGTCGGTGGCGATGTTGTAGTAGGTGCCGTTCGCTTGCGGCGTCGTGGTGTTGGTAAAGGCCGTACCCTGCAGCGGCGCGGCGAAGCCGACCTGGGTGTATTCTTCTTCCAGCAGGTTCTGGCCCCAGACCTCCAGCGTCCAGCGCTCATCCGCCGAACCTATCGATACGCGGCCGTTGACGACGGTGAAGGCGTCCTGGTTCTTGTACGGCAGCAGGTCCGAGCCGGTGTTGTATTCGGTCGAATATTTGGCCGACAGGTTGAAGCCGCCGCGCAGGCCGCCGCCCAGTTCGCGATCGAAGGCCAGGGCGCCGGTCAGCGACCATTCCGGAGCGAAGGAGGCACGCGCGCCCGGCAGCAGCGACAGCTGCGGGAAGCGGCCGGGGCTGGACAGGTCGCCGGCGCCGAACTGGCCGTACTTGGCGTCGGTGTAGGTCACGCCGCCCTGGAAGCTCAGGCCCTCGACCGGGGTGAACCAGACCATGTCGGCGTCGACGCCGCGCGAGGTCAGTTCCGGGATCGATTCCACCACGAAGGCGGTGCCCAGGAAGGTGTTCAGCTGGAAGTTCTCGAACTTCTGATCGAAGTAGGTGACGTTCAGCAGCATGGTGCGGTCGAACAGGGTCGTCTTGACGCCCGCTTCATAGCTGTCGACCGTCTCGGCCTTGAAGAACAGCGAGGCGTCCGGCGTCACGCCCGTCTGCACCCGGTCCATATTGTAGCCCGCGCCCTTGTAGCCGCGCGCATACGAGCCATAGACCATGATCGACGGGTTGAAGCGGTAGGAGGCCTTGATCGTACCCGACAGGTCGGTGTCGCTGAACTTCTCCTGGATCCGACGACCGTCATACAGCGGGTTGGACCAGGGCAGGCACAGCAGGCCGAGCGCAGCGGCCGGCGTCGCGACGTTGGCGGTGCCGGGGATCGGCGAGACCGTGCGATTGGCCGGGTTCTGGTTGGCCAGGGCGCCGCCGCAGGCCGCGCCGTTGGTGCCCAGATTGTCCTGGATCCCGAACAGACGCTTGCTGTCGTAGGTGTAGCGCAGACCCAGGTTGATATCGAAGGCCTCGGTCACCCGGTAGGTGTTGTTGGTGAAGACGGCGACCGATTCCGACTTCTGGGAATAGTGGTCTTCATAGGCCTTGCCGACGCCGAAGGTCGGGGCGGCGGCGCTGGGCGGCACGGCGCCGATGACGCACAGCGGCTGACCCGCAGCGGCGCCGGCGGTGCCGACCAGGAAGCCGTTCGGATTGGTGAAGCAGCCCAGGCGCGACGGGCTGGGGCCGCCTACAGCCGCCGGCAGGGAGGCCGTCAGCAGCAGGGAGGCGAAGGCGTTGTAGTCCGAGCCATAGACATAGCTGTCGTCGAGATAGACGCCTTCCTTGGTGGCGAACAGACCGACCAGCCAGTCCAGCTTGTCCGAGGCACCGGCCAGGCGGAACTCCTGCGTCAGGTTGTCGACGCCGTAGCCGTTGGAGCCGTCGTTGGCGCGGTACAGGATGTCGGCGCCGGTGTAGTCCAGGTCCATCCCCTGCTGGAACGACCAGTCGCGCCACGAGGTCTGGGACGTCAGGGTGGCGTTGATGCTGGGGAAGTCGATGGTCGCTTCCGCCGACAGGCCCATGTCCTCGATCTCTTGCGGCGTCTCGCGGTTCGAATAGGCCAGGCGCGAGAAGGGCACGGCGCCGAAACCGGCGACCGGCGGACGCTGGCCCGGGCCGTTCGGCGCGGTCAGGGCGGCGACGAAGGCCTGGGTCGGGCCGACGCGCGTCTGCACGGCGACGCAGCAGTATTCCTCACGCTTGGTGTAGTCGGCGATCAGTCGCACCGACACGTCGTCGCTGGGCAGGATCAGCAGTTGGCCGCGCGTGGTCCAGTAATCCTGGTTCTGGTCGTCCTTGCGGGTGTTGGGACCGTCGCCGTTGTTGACGTCATAGAAGCCGTCACGCTCGCGGTGGGCGACAAACAGGCGACCGGCGATCTGGTCGGTCAGGCCGCCCGTGACCGAGACCGAACCGCCGATGGCGCCGAAGTTGCCGCCGGTCAGCTCGGCCGAGATCGACGGGTCGAACGACGGGCGTTCGGTGATGATGTTTATGACGCCGGCCGAGGTGTTCTTGCCGAACAGGGTGCCTTGCGGGCCCTTCAGGACCTCGATGCGGCTCAGTTCGCCCAGGTCGCCGAAGCCGACCGAGTTGCGCGAGCGATAGACGCCGTCGATCACCACGCCGACCGAGCTTTCCAGGCCAGGGTTGTCGCCGACGGTGCCGGCGCCGCGGATGCGCACGGTGGTGGAGGCTTCCGACTGGGTCGAGGTGACGGTCATGCCCGGCGTCAGGATCTGCAGATCCTTGATGTCCTGCACGCCCGCGCCGGCCAGGATTTCCTGCGACAGGGTCGTGACCACGATCGGCACGTCCTGCAGGCTCTGCTCACGCTTCTGGGCGGTGACGATGATGTCGTCGACGGTCGCCGGGGCTTCCTGCGCGGCGGCGACGCCTGCGAAGCCCCCGACGAGGCCAAAGACGGCGGCGCCCATGACGGCGGCGGACACAGTGGTCCTGAGTTGAAGATTGCGGCGCATAAGCGTCCTCCCGGCTGAAGCGGCGACGCCAGTGGCGATCGCAGCGTTTCCTGTTCCCTCGACGTCCCCTACGTGGGGGATCATTCGTTAGGGACAGGCTAAGCGCGCTTCGGGCCGACCGACAAGCGAGCGTTGTTACCCGCGACGATTTTTCGCCGCGGATTCGCCTTTGTGTGTCGAGGAAGCGACAGAAAACGCTGACGCTAGGTCAGTTTTTGCCCGTCTTTCGGCCCCAGAGGCTCGACCTCAGGGTGCAGGGCGGCGGGATCCACCTGGCGTTGGCGACCGGCGAGACCCAGCACCAAAGCCGCCGCGATCGCCGACAGGATCGAGCCGCCGATGACGCCCAGCTTGACCTCGACCTGTTCGGGCGAATCGACCGCGCCGGGGAAGGCCAGGACGCCGATGAACAGGCTCATGGTGAAGCCGACCCCGCACAGCAGCGAGACGCCGTAAACCTGCAGCCAACTGGCGCCCGTGGGCCGCGCGCCGATCCTCAGCGCCGAGGCCAGCCAGGCGGCGCCCAGGACGCCGATCTGCTTGCCGAAGAACAGGCCGAGCGCGATGGCGATGACCAGGGGCGCGAACGCCTGCTCCATCGACAGGCCGGCGAAGGAGACGCCCGCCTTGGCGAAGGCGAACAGCGGCAGGACCAAGAAGGCGTTCCACGGATGCAGATCGTGCATCGCCTCCTTCAGCGGGCTCTGGCCGTCTTCGGCCCGGCCCCTGATGGGCACGATCATGGCGAAGGCCACGGCGGTCAGGGAGGTGCTGAGCCCCGACAGCACCGTCAGATACCAGACCAGGGCGAACCCCAGCACCCAGAAGGGCGCCGGGATGCGGATACGGTGCGCCGCGACCGCGCCGATCGTCAGCGCCCCCAACGCCCAGAACAGCGGCGTCCAGTCGGCGCCCTCGCTGAACAGCACGGCGATCAGGGCGATGGCCCCAAGGTCGTCGACGATGGCCAGGGTCAGCAGGAAGACCCGCAACGACGACGGCAAGCCCTTGCCCACGAAGCCGAAGATGGCCAGGGCAAAGGCGATGTCGGTCGCCAGGGGGATGGGCCAACCGGCGTGCGGGGCCCCGATGGCGCCGGACAGCAGCAGATAGACCGCCGCGGGCCCCGCCATGCCGCCGAGCGCCGCCAGCACCGGCGTCGCGAGCTTCCTGGGATCGCTGAGTTCGCCGCGCACGATCTCGTATTTGATCTCCAGCCCCACGACGAGGAAGAAGATCGCCATCAGACCTTCCTTGATCCAGTCGGAGATCGTCTCCTCCAGCCGGATCGGGCCGATCTGCAAGACGTGGTAACTCTTGAGCCAGGCGAAATAGTCGGCCGACCAGGGCGAGTTGGCGATCGCCACGGCGGCGATGGCGGCCAGCGCCAGGGCCGAGCCGGATGCCGCCTCGGTCTTGAGGAAATCAAGTGTCAGTTTGCGCGCCACGGCGGCCTCCTAGCGAACGGAAGTTTCGTCGTGACGCCAGGTTATCGACGGGCGTCGGACCGGATTCGCAAACCAAAATCGGCGCGCCGGCCTGGCCGCACGGGGCGACCTGATGGCTGGGGCCAGAATAGAGGATCAGGGCGGCCAAGCCAAGCCGATGCAGGTTAGCCCCTCGGGCCGAACAGGATGAGCCCGGCGCCGACCAGACAAACGAGGCCGCCCAGGATGTCCCAGCGATCCGGCGGGGTCTTCTCGACCAGCGCCATCCAGATGAGGGAGGCGCAGATATAGACGCCGCCGTAGGCCGCGAAGGCGCGGCCCGCCGCGTCGCTGGGGGCCAGGGTCAGGAGCCAGGCGAAGGCGGTCAGGCAGGCGACGCCGGGCGCCAGCCACAGGGGTGAACGATCCAGCTTCAGCCAGGCCCAGAAGGCGAAACAGCCGCCGATCTCCGCCAGGGCCGCCAGCGGATAGATCAGCAGGGTTTTCACTCCGGCTTAGCAGCGTCGGCCTTGGCCGCGCGTTCGGCCGCCAGCTTGGCCAGGACCCGGCCACGGCCGCGCGACAGGGCGTGGATGGCGCCGCGCATGGTGGCGACCTCTTGCTCGGAGAAGGCGGCGCGGCCCAGCATGACGCGCAGGTTCTGGCTCATCGAACGCTTCTTTTCGGGCGGATAGAAGAAGCCGCCGTTTTCCAGCTCTTCCTCCAGATGCTCGTACATGCCGACCAGCAGGTCGTTCGACGCCGGCGGCTCGCTGTCGCGGAACCGCGGCGGCGGGGCGTCCAGGATCAGGGTGCGCCATTCATAGGCATTGATCGCCACGGCCTGGGCCAGGTTCAGCGAGTGGTGCTTCGGGTCGATCGGGATGGTGACGATGCCGGCGCACAGGGCGATGTCGGTCGTCTCCAGCCCGGCGCGCTCGCCGCCGAACAAGAGGCCGGTCTTCAGGCCCGAGGCCGTGTCGTCATAGAGGACGCGGCTGGCTTCGCGCGGCGTGCGCACGGGTTGGCGCGTCTCGCGCGGGCGGGCGGTGGTTGCGAAGACGGTGTTGAGGTCGGCGATGGCCTCGGCGACACTGTCGAACACCCGCACCCCGTCCAAGACCCAGTCGGCGCCCGAGGCCGTGGCCCAGGCCCGCTCCTGGGGCCAGCCGTCGCGGGGGCTGACCAGGCGCAGGTCCGACAGGCCGAAATTGGCCATCACCCGCGCCACGGCGCCGATGTTCTCGGCCATCTGCGACTTGTCGAGGATGACGGCGGGAGGTGTCAGCTCAGGCAACGCAATCAGTCCTCGCCCACCATGGCGATCCAGGGGTCGGCGGTTCCGGCCTCGACCTCGGCGACCTTGACGGCGGGCCAGCCGATGGAGGCGCTGCCGGATGCGGTCCAGGCGGAGACGATGAAGTCGCGCAGTTCGCCGGCGCCCGCCGCCAGACGTTCGTTGACGAAGGCCGCGCCGCGCGGGTCTGCGTCACGGAAACCGCCGGCCTTTTCCAGGCGATAGAAGGGGATCACCGTGCCGAGCGTCGTGGTCAGATAGGAGACGGTGCGCGCCTTGACGTCGAACCCGTCCAGTTTGGCGGCCGGCATGGCGGCCTCGACAGCGTCCAGACGGGCGACGCGGTTGGTGAAATCGCCCTCGAACACGGCGTGGGTCTGGCGCGAGTTGGTGAAGCCTTCCGGGTTCGGGAAGTCGCCCCAGCCGTTGTAGTGGATGCTGGTGTGATGCGGCTGAGAGCCGTCGCCGACATAGTGGCCCATCACGCCGATGTCGCGCAGGATCAGGGCCTCGCGGCGGAGGCGGTCGGCGCGATACCAGGCCTGACGCTCCATATTGGTCTCACGCTTCTCGGCGGCGTTCAGCACGCGCCAATAGGCGAAGTCGCGGCCCAGCTGCTGCCATGCGTCCATCATGGCGTAGGGCAGATAGCCGGCGTCGTTAACGTCCAGACCGGCCTTGGTCAGGGCGGCGTCATATTCGGACTTCAGGCGCGGCAGGTCGTGGAGGCTCATCCCGCGCTGGTCGTAGACGCGCCCCTGGTCGTCCAAATCGACGAAGTGGGCGGTGTCGCGCTCGCGATCGTGGGGCTGGCCGGCGCCCTTCCAGCGGTCGGGCTCGCGCGCCAGTTCGCCCACGTCGGCGATGGCGGCGGGGGTGCGCAGGAAGGCCGGCAGTTCGTCCGGCAGGGCCCGCATCGCCGCCACGCCGATCAGGCGGTGGCCGGTGTTGCCCCAGGCGGTGACGGTGACAGCCGGCGCGGCGACCGCGACGAGGGCCAGGGCGGCGATGGCGAGACGTTTCATGGACAAACCTCAACAAGGATCACGCCCGTCTAACGCATCCTTGATCGCGCCTCCAGCGTCCAAGGGGTGGCGTGAGGCGCATCGGCGCCTAGGTTATGAAGGCTCCCCCTTCGTCTGTTTCAGGCTCCACGCCCTTGGGGAGCGATGACGTGATTGCGTCGTCGCCGTCGTCGGACGGCCCTTTAAGTGGACGCCAGACCGAAAGGACATTCCCATGCGCACGCCCCGCATCGCCCTTCTTGCTTCCGTCGCCCTTCTTGCGACCGCTGCGACCGCTCACGCCCAAGACGCATCAACCACATCGCAGACGCCGACGGCCGCGCCGATGGCCGGCTCGACCACCTTCACCGATGACGAGCTGAAGAAGTTCGACGACGCCATGGCCAAGGTGAGAGCGGTCAGCGACACGCTGAACGGCGCCCAGCCGACGCCGGAACAGCAGGCGCAGATGGCCGCCGCAGTGCAGGATTCGGGGCTGGAAGTGACGCGCTTCAACACCCTGTCCAACGCCGTCGCCGCCGATCCGGCCCTGGCGGCGCGCATTCGGGTGGTCAACGCCACGCCGCCCGCGCCCGGCACGCCGGCCGCCGCCGTGACCGATGACGAACTGAATCGCTTCGTCACCGCCATGACGCAGATCCGCGCCGTCACAGCCGAGGTGCAGAACAACCAGGCGACGCCCGAGCAGAGCGCCAAACTGACGGCGGCGGTCGAGGCGTCCGGCCTGACGACCGAGCGTTTCAACGCCATCTCGCAACTGGTGTCCGCGACGCCCTATCTTCAGGCCAAGGCGCAACTGGCCGGCGCGCGTCTGGAGAAGGGCGTGAGCCAGTAGGGATCAGGTGTCGGCGGGCTCGCGCTGGATGTCCGGCGCGGCCGGGCCCGCCTCGTCCTCGTTCAGCAGACGGCCTTCGCGACGGGGCTTGATGTAGGGAGCGGGCTGGGGCGTCGGCATGTTGCCGCGCATCAGCTGGCGGCCGGCCTTGAGCCCGCCGGTCAGCTGCAGGTCCAGTCGGGCCTCGTCGCGACGGCGCACGTCGCCGATGGTCTCGGCCGCCTCATGCTCGTCCAGCCCCAGTTCGACCAGGGCGCGCTCGCCGAACTTGAGCGCCGACTCGAAGGTCTCGCGGATTTGGTAGTCCACCCCGGCCTGGATTAGCCGCATCGAATGCCCTCGGTCGAAGGCGCGGGCCATGATCCGGGTGGTCGGGAACTCCGACTTGACCAGTTCGACGATGCGGTCGGCGGCCTCGGGCTTGTCGACGCAGACCAGGACCATCTCGGCCTCCTCCGCGCCCGAAGCGCGCAGGGTGTGCAGCTGGGTGCCGTCGCCGTAGTAGACCTTGAACCCGAACTGGGAGGCGGCTTGGATCATCTCCACGTCGTTCTCGATGATCGACACGTCGACGTCGCGGGCCAGCAGGGGTTGGGACACAACCTGGGCGAAACGGCCGAAGCCGATGATCAGCACCTGGCCGCGCAGGTCCTTGGCGAAATCCACGCCCTCGGCGCTTTCGGCGTCCTGGACCGGCTTGGGCGACAGCCGCGCGATCAGCAGCGAGGTCAGGGGCGTCAGGGCCATCGACAGGATCACCACCGCCGACATCATCGCCCCGATGCGGGCGTCGAACAGGCCGGCGGCGACGGCGGCGCCGTACAGGACGAAGGCGAACTCGCCGCCTTGCGCGAACAGGCCCGCGCGCTCGATCGCCTCATGGTGCGAGGCCTTGAACAGGCGCGCGACGGCATAGATGCCGACGCCCTTAACCAGCATGAAGGCCACGACCCCGCCCAGCACCAGACGCCAGTCGGCGACGACCACCGACACGTCCAGCGACATGCCGACGCTGAGGAAGAACAGGCCCAAAAGGATGGCGCGGAACGGCTCGACGTCGGCCTCCAGCTGGTGACGGAAGGTGGATTCCGACAGCAGGACCCCGGCCAGGAAGGCGCCCATGGCCATGGACAGGCCGCCCAAGGACATGGCCCAGGCGGCGCCGACCACCACCAGCAGGGCCGCCGCCGTCATCACCTCGCGTCCGCCATATTGGGCCAGGAGACGGAAGACGGGATTGACCAGATATTTGCCGGCCAGCAGCACCCCGCCGACCGCCGCGACCGCGAAGCCGACGGTCTGCCACAGGGGCGGCGCCTGTTCATTGGCCACGCCCAGCACCGAGGCCAGGACGGCGACGATCGCCAGCAGCGGCACGATGGCCAGATCCTCGAGCAGCAGGATGGAGACCGCGCGCTGGCCCGGCCCGCCCGCGATCTCGCCGCGCTCTTCCAGCATCTGCATGATGACGGCGGTGGACGACAGGACAAAGCCCATGGCGCCGACGAAGGCGACGGGTGCGGAGAAGCCGGCCAGCATGGCGGTCAGGGTCAGGATCAGGCCGCAGAACAGCACCTGGGCCGCGCCGAGGCCGAAGATTTCCTTGCGCAGTCCCCAGAGCCGCTTGGGCCGCATCTCCAGCCCGATGATGAACAGGAAGATGACCACGCCGAACTCGGCGACGTGCAGGATGGTCTCGGGCTCGCGGAACAGCTTCAGGCCGAAGGGACCGATGGCCAGGCCCGCCGCCAGATAGCCCAGCACCGACCCCAGGCCGATGCGCTTGAACACCGGCACGGCGAGCACGCCCGCGGCCAGCAGAGCGGCCGCCGCGCCCAGATCCAGTCCCGTCGTCGCCTCAGCCATCGCATCCCCCAAGCTTGGCTTCTATTGTGGAGGTCTTGGTCTGCGATTGCGAGAGGACACGAAAGACACGCTGAAAGATCATCGTGCGTCGAGGGGGTTCTATCGCCACAGTTTCGCCCCAGGACGACCCGTGACTGGCGACAAGACAACAACCGGAGGAAGCCATGTCACGTGTCATCAGGATCGCGGCCATTTCGCTGCTGAGCGTTTCTTTTGCAGCGCCTCCAGTGGCGCTGCCGTCCGTCGCACTTGCCAAGCCGCTGGATGGCGAACCGACGCCTGCGGCCTGTGGTCCGCTGGGTTTCGACCTGGGCCAGCCCGCTCCGGTCGCTGCGCCTCCGGTGCGGCGTGTGGCGCCGCCTCCCGTGAACATCACGCCAAGCCGTAAGGAAGATCGCGTCGAATATACCGGCCCGCCCGTCAATATACCGGGCCCGCCACCCCCGCCCGCGCCGCCCGCGCCCGCGCCTCCTCCGCCTCCTCCGCCTCCGCCTGTGCCGTCATCGATGGCGCCGCAAGATATTGTCGTCACAGGCTCCCGGATCACGCGATCACCGGGCGCCCCGACGTCGCCCGGCATGATGACGCCGCCTCCCGCCGAGACCGAACGCTATCCGGATGCAACGCCCAATCCGGTGAAGCGGACCAGCGATCAGCCGGTCTCGACCTTCTCGATCGACGTCGACACGGCGTCCTATTCGAACGTGAAGCGCTTCATCGACGAGGGGCGTGCGCCGCCCAAGGATGCGGTGCGGGTCGAGGAGCTGATCAACGCCTTCGACTATGACTATGCCCGGCCGACCAGCCAGACCCGGCCCTTCGCCATCACGACGGCGGTCGCGGCCTCGCCCTGGGCTGACGGGCGCCAGATCGTGCACATCGGCCTGCAAGGTTATGAACTGCCGACGGGCGAGCAGCGGCCGCTGAACCTGACCTTCCTGGTCGACGTCTCCGGCTCGATGGGCAGCCCCGACAAGCTGGATCTGGCCAAGAAGGCGATGAACCTGGCCATCGACCGGCTGAGGCCGCAGGACACTTTGGCCGTCACCTATTACGCGGAAGGCGCCGGCACGACCCTGCAGCCGACCAAGGGCGACGAAAAGCTGAAGATGCGCTGCGCGGTCGCCAGCCTGAAGGCCTCGGGCGGCACGGCCGGGGCGAGCGGCATGACCAACGCCTATGACCAGGCCCAGGCCAACTTCGCCCGCGACAAGGTCAACCGCATCCTGATGTTCACCGACGGCGACTTCAACGTCGGGGTGACCGACAACAAGCGGCTGGAGGACTATGTCGCCGACAAGCGCGAAACCGGCATCTATCTCTCGGTCTATGGCTTCGGGCGCGGCAACTATCAGGACGCGCGGATGCAGACCATCGCCCAGGCGGGCAATGGGGTGGCGGCCTATGTCGGGAACCTGAGGGATGCGCGCCGCCTGTTCGGACCGGCCTTCGACAAGGGCGCCTTCCCCATCGCCGACGACGTCAAGATCCAGGTCGAGTTCAATCCCGCCCGCGTCGCCGAATGGCGGCTGATCGGCTATGAGACCCGGCTGCTGAACGAGGAAGACTTCAACAACGACCAGATCGATGCGGGCGAGGTGGGATCGGGCGCCAGCGTCACGGCCCTGTACGAGATCACCCCCGTCGGCGGGCCGACGCAGATCCCCGACAGGCGCTATTCCGACAACCGTATCGGGGTCGGCGGCGGCGATCCGAACGGGGAGATCGGCTTTATCCAGGTGCGCTACAAACAGCCGGGCCAGAGCCGCTCGGAGCTGATCCAGCAGCCGTTGACCAACCGCGCGGGCGGGCCGGTCAGCGCCCAGCCGCCGGAATCGACGCGATGGGCCATCGCGGTAGCCGGCTTTGGGCAGAAGCTGAGGGGCGATCCGTGGATGACGGCCGACTATGGCTGGGACCGGATCATCGATCAGGCGCAAGGGGCCAGGGGCGAAGACCCCTATGGCGACCGGGCCGAGTTCGTCCAGTTGGTGCGAGCGGCCCAGGGCCTTCCCACTATGCGGACGCCCTGACCGGAACCGCCACGCTCGCGGCGGGTTTTCCAGCGCAACGCTTCAACCAAGGAAACCCGCCATGAAGATCCGCGACGTGATGACCAAGGACGTGCACCTGGCCCGGCCCGCCGACACCATCCAGGACGTGGCCAGCCGCATGGCCAAGGGCGGCTTCGGCTTCGTGCCCGTGGCGGACGGCGATCAGCTGATCGGCACCATCACCGATCGCGACATCGTGGTGCGCGCCCTGGCCACGGGCGCCGCCTCGAGCGCCTCGGTGGTGGAGTTCATCACCCGCGATCCGCAGACGGTGATGGACACCGACGATCTGAAGGTCGTGCTGGACCTGATGGGCGCCAAGCAGATCCGCCGCGCCCCGGTCGTGGACAAGCATGGCCGCGTGGTCGGCGTCGTGTCGTTGGGCGACCTGTCGACGCGCGTGAAAGAGAAATACGCCGGCGAGACGCTGGAAAGCATCTCGCGTTAAGACCTGCGTAACCGCGCCCCGACACCGGGCGTCAAGGATCGTCGTTCATGCTGTTCCTTCGAATATCGGAGGATGGCATGGCGCGCGCACAGTTCCAGAAGGGTCAGAAGGTCTGGGTCGAGTGCGTCGGCGCCTGGGCCTTCATCGAACAGGTCCAGCCCGTCTGGGCCAAGGGGTTCGAGGAGCCCGTGCGCGTCACCTATGACGTCGGTCTGGGGCGCGAGTTCACCGCCAACGAACTGTTGCTGGCGACCGATGATCCGGCCTCGGACCAAGGCTTGGGGGAGTGGCGGCTGCTGCGCGCGCGCAATAAATGGCAACTGCCCGAGGATTGCCTGCATCACCCCCACCCCGGCACCTATCCGGTCGTCGTGACCGATCGGGCGGACTGGGGCGGTTGGCGTGTGCCGGGCGCCGAATACGACCGTAACCCCCAGCATATCGAGTTTCAGGCCCGGCTGATCGCCGCCGCGCCCCAATTGATGCGCCTGGCCCAGGATCTGGTGGATCTGGTCGCCGAAACACCGGAGGATGCGCCGCCGGCCGTCCTGACCCTGGCCCGACAGGCGCGCGATACGCTGCACGGGGTGACGCGTGTGCTGGAGCCGGCGCCCGACCGCCTGTTGTCGCCGGTCACCGCCGCTTAAAAAGCCGTTAAAAGCGCGCGCCGAGCCTCGACACGAATCCGCGACGCAGCCTAGATTCCGGCAACGAAGTGTTTGTCGGAGGGTCGGGGCTTGCGGGACGAGGAGCGGCGGGAAAATCGGTCGGGGCGTCGCGCCTCCGACCGCGCCGCCGGCGCGCCCGCCTGGTTGCGGATCACCGTCCTTGTTCTGGCGCTGATCGCGGCCGCCTATGCCCTGATGGCGTCGCGCGAGTTCAGCCGGCCGACCCGCGAAATCAGCCGCCTGGAAGCCGAAAACCTGAAGCTGAACGCCGAGCTGGTCGCCAGCCAGACCGCCGCGTTGATCAAGTCCGCCGAACCGGGCCTGGCCGCCGGCCGCACCGCCATCGTCGCCAAACGCGCCCCCATAGAGGTCGTCGAGGCCGCGCAGGCCGCCGCGGCCCAGGTCGCCTTCACCCTGGTCGGTCCCGGCGAGACGGTGCAGGCCGCCAAGGGCGAAGGATCTGTCGTCGCCGGCCAGACCAATGCAGATGGTCTGAGGCTGGAGGCGCGGATCGCCCCTGTCCTGCCGGAAGGCGGCGAAACGCGGATCGTGTCGGCGGGCGGCGTGGTGCTGGCCTCCGCGCGCGCCGCCGAGATCGGCCAACCCATCCGCACCCTGATCGGCGTCGATCCTGCGGCCCTGGTCGACCAGGCCGAACCGCGCGCCGTGACGCTGGGCGGCCAGGCCGGCCTCGCCGCCGCCGCTCGAACTGTCGCGGGGGGGCCCTATGTGGTCGCGATCTCGGAAGGGACGACCGCCTCGGTCTTCGACGACGCCTGGGTGGTGCTGGCGCCACTGCTGCTGGGGGTCGGGGTCGTGGTTTTATTCGTCCTCTACGGCCTGCGTCAGACGCGCCAGCATCGCGAACGGGTGGCGACCGAAAAGCGGTTCCGCATCGCCGTCGAAGCCGCGCGGTGCGGGGTGTGGGAGTGGGATTTGGCCAAGGGCGAGGTGTCGCTGTCGGACTATATGGCCGCGCTGCTGGGCTTTTCGCGCGGCGGAGTGACCGACGCCGAGGATGTGATCGGCCGCGTCCATCCGCGCTTTCAGGAAGATTTCCGCCACGCCCTGCGCCAGGCGGCGGCCTATGGCGCCTTCGAGATCACCTTTCCGGTGGCGGGACCGGACGGGCGGGCGCGCTGGATCGACGCGCGCGGCCAGGCGCGCGGGGAGCGCGGGGACACGGGCTTTTCCGCCATCCTGGGCGTGGCGTTGGACATCACCGAGGCGCGCCGCGCCCGCGCCGCCGCCCAAGCCGCCGAAAGCCGGCTGCGCGACGGGGTGGAGAGCATCTCCGAGGCCTTCGTCCTGTTTGATCGTCAGGGCCGGCTGATCCTGTGGAACCAGGCGTTCGAGGACGCCTTCAACTTCGATCACGGCGTGGTGCGGCGCGGCGCCATGAAGGACGAGCTGAACCGGATCGCCGGTCTGGCCATCAAGGCCGAGCATCGCCCGGCCAGCGGTCGTGCGGGTCTGCGCGAGGTCGAGCTGAACGACGGGCGCTGGCTGCAACTTTCAGAGCGGTTCACCTCCGAAGGCGGCTCGGTCGTCACCGCCGCCGACATCACCGCCATCAAACGCCAGGAGGCCGAGCGCCGCCGCGCCGCCGACGATCTGCGGGCCACCGTCGATCAGCTGGAATCCAGCCAGGAGAAGCTGTCGCTGCTGGCGCGCAAATACGAGGTCGCCATGACCCGGGCCGAGGCCGCCAACCAGGCCAAGTCCGAGTTCCTGGCCAATATGAGCCACGAGTTGCGCACGCCGTTGAACGCCATCAACGGCTTTTCGGAGATCATGGCCAGCGAACTGTTCGGGCCGCTGAATGAGAAATACAAGGGCTACGCCGGCGACATCCTGAAGTCCGGCCAGCATCTGCTCAGCCTGATCAACGACGTGCTGGACATGGCCAAGATCGAGGCCGGCAAGATGACCCTGCACTATGAGCCGGTGTCCTTGCGCGAGGTGTGCGAGGACGCGGTGCGGCTGATGCGCGGCAAGGTGCAGGAAGCGGGACTGAAGATCGCGGTCGAGGCCGGCGACCTGCCCGACATCGAGGCCGATCAGCGCGGCGTCAAACAGGTGATGCTGAACCTGATCTCCAACGCCGTGAAGTTCACGCCCGAGGGCGGCTCCATCGTCGTGTCGCTGAAACCCTTCGTCGGGGCCAAGGGCGAGGACCGCATCCGCGTCGCCTGCGCCGACACCGGCATCGGCATCGCGCCACAGGACCTGGTGCGCTTGGCCCGCCCCTTCGAACAGGTCGAGGGCCAGCATTCCAAGACCACCCAGGGCACCGGCCTGGGCCTGGCCCTGACCAAGTCCCTAATTGAAATGCACGGCGGCCAACTGAGCATGGAAAGCCAGCCGGGCGTCGGAACGGTCGTCAGCTTCGACCTGCCGGTCAAACGCCCCGACCAGACGGTGCAGCCTATCCGGGCGGCGTTCGCGGCTTAGAGTCTTGCGATAACTTCGGCTGCCGATGACGATGTCGCATTTCGACGTAGGGCGCTATTCCAACGCGGTGTTTTGCAGCCCCTCCACAATGATCTAGCGTTGTGCAAGAATGACCTGGGGCAGTCCTTCGACCGCCCTATGAATGCACGAGGACAAAGATGATCGTTGCTGCCTTTTTGATGGCGAGCCTTCTCGGGCAGAATGCTGCTCCCCCGATCATCACTCCCTCGGACCCTGACGCCGCTGAAGCCGTCGCAGCATTTATGGGGTTAGGAAGATACTCTGGGACGTGTGTCGCCCATCTTCCCGCTGGCGCCAAGGCGCGCGTGGACACTCTCACTTCAGATCAGGCGCCGTCGGGCGTCCAGGCGTGGCTAATCTCCAGCTTCAAGCAAGGGTATGCGGAAGGTCTTGCGGACCCTAACCGCTCCAACCGGACGGCTTCTGAATGTCGAGACATGGAACGGGCGGCAAACTCCAGGATGCAAGCCGTCGCAGAACGGCTAAACGGCCGCCGTTAAGGATGCGTTACAGTCTCGGTGCACACCTTAGGAAGACGCTACCGTCATAGGCCGAAACTGCGGCCCGCCCTAAATCAACTCCACGCCCATCGCAGTGGCTTCGCCGCCGCCGATGCACAGGGCGGCCATGCCGCGGGTTTTGCCGTGGGCTTTCAGGGCGGACAGGAGGGTGGTCAGGACGCGGGCGCCGGAAGCCCCAAGCGGGTGGCCCAGGGCGCAGGCGCCGCCGTTGACGTTGATCTTGTCGTGGGGGATGCCGAGTTCCTGCATGGCGATCATCGGCACGATGGCGAAGGCCTCGTTGACCTCCCACAGATCGACGTCGTCGGCGCTCCAGCCGGCCTTCTTCAGCGCCTTTTGCAGGGCGAAGACCGGGGCGGTGGTGAACAGGTGCGGTTCGTGGGCGTGGGCGGCCTGGCTGACCACGCGGGCGACCGGCGTCAGGCCCAAGGCCTGGGCCGTCGATTGGCGCATCATGACCAGAGCGGCGGCGCCGTCCGAAATCGAGGCGGCGGAGGCCGCGGTGATCGTGCCGTCCTTGCCGAAGGCGGGCTTCAGATTGGGGATCTTGGACGGGTCGGACCGGGTCGGCTGTTCGTCGCGGTCGACGGTGACGGGGCCTTTGCGGGTCTTGACCTCGACCGAGGCGATCTCGGCGTCGAAGGCGCCTGTCTCCTGGGCGCGCTTGGCCCGGCCCGCGCTCTCGATGGCGTAGGCGTCCTGCTGCTCGCGGGTGAACTGATAGGCCTTGGCCGTGTCCTCGGCGAACTGCCCCATCAGCTTGCCGGGGGTGTAGGCGTCCTCCAGCCCGTCCAGATACATGCTGTCGGAAATGACGTCGTGACCGATGCGTGCGCCGCCCCGGTGCTTTTGCATCAGATACGGGGCGTTGGTCATGGACTCCATGCCGCCCGCCACGATCACATCGACCGAACCGGCGGCCAGGGCATCGTGCGCCATCATGGCCGCCTGCATGCCCGAACCGCACATCTTGTTGATGGTGGTCGCCTCGGTGGAGGTGGGCAGGCCCGCGCCCATGCCCGCCTGACGCGCCGGCGCCTGGCCCAGGCCCGCAGGCAGGACGCAGCCCATGATGATCTGCTCGACCTTTTGCGGATCGAGACCCGCGCGGTCCAGGGCCGCCTTCACCGCGACGGCGCCCAGGTCGGTGGACTTGGCGTCGGACAGCGCGCCCTGGAAACCGCCCATCGGGGTGCGGGCGTAGGAGACGATGACGACGGGATCGGCGGATGGGGTCGCGGACATGGGGACGGCTTCCTCTATTTCGGGCGAGAGATAGCGATCCCGGCCGGTCAGGAAAAGTGCAGCCGCCGATACTTGCCCCGGAAATAGAGCAGCGGATCGCGGCGCGGCTCGAACCGGGCGCGCCTGACACGGCCGATGATGACCAGATGATCGCCGGCCTCGACGATCTGTTCGGTTCCGCATTCGAAACTGGCCAGGGCGCCCGACAGGATGGGCGCCCCGGTGTCCCAGGTCTCCCACGCCACGTCCTGGAAGCGGTCGGCCTGGGACCGGGCGAAGACGCCGGAGGTCGGCTGCTGGCCGATATGCAGGACGTTGATGGCGAAATGCTCGGACCGGCGGAAACGGTCGACATTGGTGGACGAACGGGCCAGGCAAAACAAGATCAGCGGCGGATCCAGCGACACCGAGGAGAAGGAGTTGGCGGTCAGGCCGACGGGCTGTCCGGCCTCATCCAGGGTCGTGACCACCGTGACCCCGGTGGCGAAACAGCCCAGGGCGTCGCGCAGGGTGCGGGGGTCCGAGCCGGCCTGATAATACAGGGCGTCGCGCGGGGCGTGGCGTTCGAGGAAGCCCAGAAGGGCGGCGTTCTCGGCCTCGACCGCGTCAGGCGCCTCGGCGCGCGCGATCGTCTGGATCGGGACGCCGGCCAGCTGCGCCTCAAGCTCAGGCGAGACGGCCCCCTGCCCTTCGGCGACGACCGCCAGACAGCTGGCCAGGGCCGGGCCGGTGACGGAGAGCGCAGGCGCGACAGCCGCCAGGGTCGTGTCGGAACAGACGATGGCCGGGCGAGAGGGAAGTTCGGTCAGCAGTCGGCGCAAGGCGGCGGAGCCGTCGTCCGCCGCGTCGAAGTCGGCGGTCAGCATGACATGGCGGCCGGCCTCGACCAGCGCGCGCACCGACCGGCGCCAGTCGCCGGACAGACGCTCGGGCGCGCCGATCAGCAGGACGATCGGATCCTCGGGGTCGCCCCAGCTTTCGACGTCCAGGCCTCCGTGCGGGGGCGGCGATGCGGTCATGAGGTAGGGCGGTCCGGTCTGTCGTGAAGCGTGAGGCGATCCCTATTAGGGGAAGACCGGCGCCCGGCGCCAGAACTGTATCAGCCGCCGTAGCCTCGGCCGCCGCCGCCAAAGCCGCCGCGCGAGACGACGGTGGTTCGGCTCTGCACCCGCTTCGGGGCCTGACGGGCGACGTCGCCATGCTCGCGCGCATTGGTCAGGGTCTTGCCGGTGCGATAGTCGCGGTAGGCGTAGCCGCCGCCGTAGCCGTTCGACAGTCGCCCCTCGCGGTCACGATACAGCGGTCCGCCGCCGCGATAGCCGCCGCCGCTCAGCAGCTGGCCGACGATGAAGCCGGTCAGCAGCGGGCTGAAGAAGGAGCCGCCGTTGTTGTTCGGCTGGCACTGCGACGGTCCCCACTGGCCCTCGCACTCCTCGCGGGTGGCGTAGCGCGGCGCGGTCTTTGCGGCCTCCTGCTGAGCCTTGGCCAGGGCGGCGTCGCATTCATTGTCGGGAATGTCGTTGGCGGCCTTGCATTCGTCCAGCGACTGATAGGCCAGGGTCGGCTCGGGCTCGGGCGCCGGCACGCGCTGGGGCGAGCCGCAGGCGGCCAACGAGAAGCTGGCGGTCGCCATCAGGCTGCTGACGTGCAGGACGCGCGAGCGCTTGAGCCGGCGCATGGTATCGGTCTTGGCCAAGTTCTGGGGCAGATCTTTGGGATCGGTCATGGCGGTCACGACGTCATGCAGGCGGCGTTGAGCAGGCCGACGCAGATGGAGATGGAGGCCAGATAGACGGCCGCAGCGATCTCGCCCGCCTCGATGCGGACGACCAGATTGCGGAAGGCCATGCGGCTGATGGCGACGAAGACGACGATCTGGATCACGCCGGCCAGCAGCGCCCAGGCTGCGAACTCCATCAGGCTGACGGTGTGCGACAGGGCCGAGGCCAGAGGCAGCACATAGCCGATCAGGGCGCCCCCGAGCGCAATGGCGGCGGCCGTGTTCCCCTCACGGATCAGCGTATGTTCGTGATAGGGCGTGACCCACTGGTAGATCAGTTTGAAGGCCAGGGTGAAGGCGCCCGCCATGGCGAAGGCGATCAGGAAGGCGATCGCTCCCTGCTGAAAAATGAACCAGTCGAACATCGCTCTTGCCCCCTCGGATTGCGCGCTCAGGCGCGGAACTCGGCCATTTCCAGCGGAATGCCGATCATGATTTCGTGCGTGGTGTCGCCGCCCTCGGGCTGCTGCTCAAGCGCCAGCATCAGCTCGCGCCCGCCGCCCAGCTCACGCGCATACAGCATGCAGGTCTGGAAGATCTTGGCATAGGGCGCGGTCGCGGCGCGGTCGTCCCAGATCGTCTCCCACAGGGTGACGGGCGGCTGAATGGCGTCGCTCTCGGCGAACCAGAAGCGGGGATAGTCGGGCAGTTCTTCGGCCGCGCCGTGAAAGACCGGCGCCGACAGCCGGTCGCGCCAGATGCGGCGTTCGCGCTCGCCCGGCGGATAGGCCGAGGTCCAGGGCACGAACAGGCTGAAGTCGTAGGATTCCAGCCCGGCCTCGTCGTCGCTCATGGCCTGAAGCATGACGTGGTCGTCGGTGTAGAAGCGATGGACGAACTGGCCGCTGTCCAGGCTGACCAACCCCTGCGCCGATATGTCCAGCACGTCGCGATCTAGAGCGAACTGGGTCTCGTCGCCCAGCCGGCGCCAGGCCAGCGGGTCCAGCGACACGGTGCGGCCCACGGTGATGTTGCGCACCGTCGCCAGACGATTGGCGGGCGCGACCTTCTCCGACGATCCGAAAAGCTTCTTGAACATGGGCGACTATCTAGGCCCGATGCGCGCCGACGGCGAGCGAACAGAAGCGATGCGACCGAATGAGGCGGTTCATGGTGCGACATTCCGTCCGATCTTGCGTCAAGTCAAGCGTTCATGTTACGCGTTACATGTAACGATATGCCGAACGACGCATCGCCCCCTTCCGCCGCCAACGACCGCATCCGTGCGTGGCGACAGGCGCGTCGTGAGGCGGGCCTGGTCAAGCTGGAGCTTTGGGTGCCGGCCACCGCCCGCGACGACGTCAAGGCGGCCGTTCGCGCCATCGTCACCGATTCAACACGCGGGCCGCAGCTTGCGGGGCGCCCGCGCCGCCCCACTTCCGATTCCATCACCCCTGGAGACGACCATCAAATGGACGCCGTGATCGAGACCCCCTGGACCGTGCCCGCCATCAAGGCGGCGCTGGACGGCTCAACCCTGCTGCGTGACGGTGAAATGACCCTTCGCGTGGTCGAGGGCGCCGAGCCGGTGTTGCTGGCGACCATGCACGAATACGGCGATCTGCCGGTCTATCTGAGCGTCGGCGGGGCCCAGATCGTCTGTTCGGTCCTTCTGTGGCCCGTCGCCGAGCAGAAGGATCGCCATGCCTTCAACGAGTTCCTGCTGAAGGCCCAGCGCGTGGTGCCCCTGTCCAACTTCGCCATTACCAACGTCGGTGGCGAAGACGTGTATGAGCTGATGGGCGAACTCTCTTGCAAGACGACGCTTCAGACCATCCTGATCGAACTGCGCACCCTGGCCGAGAATGCGATCGACGCCACCGAACTGCGTGAAACCTTCGGCGCCGACGCCGCCTGATCCCGGAAGACCGACCATGTCCATGCTCAGAAAACTGTCCGCCCTGTTCCGCGGCACGGCCCACGATGCGGCCCAGGGCGTCGTCGACGCCAATGCGCTGAAGATCCTCGATCAGGAAATCCGCGACGCCGACAACGCCCAAGGCAAGGCCAGAGACGATCTGGCCGGCCTGGTGGCGCGCCGCCGCATGGCCGAAAACGAACTTGCATCGTTCAGGGACCAGATCGCCAAATACGAAAGTTCGGCCCGCACGGCCCTGGGCCAGGGCAAGACCGATCTGGCGCGCGAAGTCGCCGGCCGCATCGCCGAGCTGGAGGTCGAGATCACCAGCCGCGGCCCGCTGATCGAGGACATGAAGACCGCCGAGACGCGCCTGCGCACGGCCATCGCCTCGACCGATCAGAAGATCGAGACGCTTCGTCGCGAGATCGACATCGTCAAGGTCAACGATTCCGTCCAGAAGGCCCAGACCTCCGTCGCCCTGAACTCGGCCGGCGCCCAGTCGCGCATCGGCTCGGCGGCGGACAGCCTGCAACGCATCAAACAGCGCCAGGCGATCCAGGAAGAGAAGCTGAACGCCAGCCAGGCGCTGGAGGATCGCCGCACCGGCGCGGACCTGGACGCCAAGCTGCGCGAGGCCGGCATCCTGCCCGGTCATTCGTCGGCCGACGACGTCCTGGCCCGCCTCAGCCAGCCGGAGGTGACCGTGGTCACGCCGCGCATCGGCCAATCCACGCCCGACAAGGACCCGGCCTGATCCATGGAGCGTCTGCGCTTCGATCCCCGCACCGACTGGGACGCCAAGGCCGAGGAACTCGGCTTCACCTGGCGCCACACCGACGGCAAACCCTATTGGGACGAGTCGGCGGCCTACGCCTTCTCGCTGGCCGAGATCGAGGACGGGATCGAGGCGCCGACCGAGGAATTGCACGGCCTGTGCCTGGAGCTGGTCAACGAGGCCGTTCAGTCCGAGCGGCTGATGGAGCAGCTCGATATTCCCGAGACCATGCGGGACTATGTGGCCGACAGCTGGAAGCGGGGCGATCCGTCCCTGTATGGCCGGTTCGACTTCGCCTATGACGGCACGGGTCCGGCGAAACTGTACGAATACAACGCCGACACCCCGACCAGCATTTATGAGACGGCGGTGTTCCAGTGGTTGTGGCTGGAGGACCAGATCAAGGCCGGCGCCCTGCCTGCCGATGCGGATCAGTTCAACAGCCTGCATGAGAAGCTGGTTGATCGGTTCCGCGCCATCTTCCCGAACGGCGGCTTCGTCCATTTCGCCTCCGACGCCGATTTCGTCGAGGACCGCCAGACGGTGCGCTTCCTGGAAGACCTAGCTCAGCAGGCCGGGCTGGAGCCCCAGTTCGTCGCTATCGACCAGATCGGGCTGAACGCTGACGGCCGGTTTGTCGATCACGAGAACTGGATCATCCAGGCGATGTTCAAGCTCTATCCGTGGGAGCAGATGCTGCGCGACGACTACGCCGCGCCGCTGCCGATGGCGGACGTGACCGTGCTGGAGCCGGCGTGGAAGAGCATCCTGTCCAACAAGGCCATACTGCCGTTGTTGTGGGAGCGGCATGCGGGCCACCCCAACCTGCTGGAGAGCTATTTCGAGGGAGATCCGGCCGAGGCGGCGCTGGGCTCGTCCTATGTGCGCAAGCCGTTGTTCTCGCGCGAAGGCGACAATGTCGAACTGATCGACCAGGGCGTCAGCGCCGCAGAGGTGGTGGACGGCGGCTATGGCGCAGGGCGTCACGTCCGCCAGGCGCTGTGCGATCCGCCCCTGTTCGACGGCAACCATGTGATCGTCGGCTCGTGGGTGGTGGGAACGGAACCAGCGGGCATCAGCCTGCGGGAGGACACCGGCCGCATCACGAGAAACACCTCGCGTTTCGTGCCGCACTTCATCCGCGACTGAGGCGCCGGCAGGCAACCAAGCCGGACGACCGCCGTCTTGTCGGCTGAGATCAACCGACAAGAAGCCTCCCCATGCGCAACGTCCGCCTCGCCCTGATCGCCACCACCGCCCTGACCCTCGCGGGCGGCGCGGCAGTCGCCCAGACGCAATATCCTTCGACGACCCAAGATCGGCTGGGTGCGGTCGTGGGCGCCCTGTTCGGCGATCGTCTGGGTCTGTCGGCCATGGATCAGGCCTGGCTGCGCGGCGGCCGTCCGCTGCGTGACGGCCAGAGCCAGTTCTCGACCCGCGTGGACGCCAGCGTGCGCGCCGGGAGCGTCTCCGCCTCGGCCGCGACGCGCCTGCGCGCCGACTATTCGGCCCTGGTCGATCTGGAGAACCAATACGCCGTCGGCGGCATCTCGGCCCAGGAACGCGCCGACCTGAACGCCCGCTACACCGCCCTGACCCAGACGCTGGAAGCCGGCGCCCCGGGCTATGCCGACATGGACACCGTGGCCCAGGGCCGTGCGGACTTCGAGACCCGAGTCAACGCCGCCGTGACCGCGCGCCGCATCACCCGCACCGAGGCGACGCGCCTCAAAACGGACTATCAGGCCCTGATCCAGCTGGAGAGCCGCTACAGCGCCGACGGGTCGATCAGCGCCAGCGAGCGCGCGGATCTGGACGCGCGTCTGGACGCGCTGGACCTGCGCGTCGGCGACGGCCCGGCCGGACAGACGCCGTCGGCCAACCTGCCCGCCCGCACCCGTCTGGCGAATCTGGAAACCGCCCTGACCGCCGCCGAACGGTCGGGCGCCGTCAGCCGCACCGAGGCCGCAGACATCCGCGTCGAGGCCGGCGACCTCGCCCGCCTGGACGCCGCCTACAGCCGCACCAGCCCCTCCACCGACGACACGGCCTACCTGAGCCGCCGCATCGGCGAACTGGAACTGCGCGCCCGCCGCTAGGCCTTATCAGAGCGTCCCGTGCGATCCGGCGCGGGACGCCTATTCGGCTATATCCTTGCATTGGGAGCTCTGATTTCACGACGGAGCTGAAATCGCGTATGGGCACCCGCAGTCGCCCCTGCATCGTCGGTCAAGCCGCAACCCATGCCCCTGAACGCCTCCCGCACGCTGTCCATCGCCCCGATGATGGACTGGACGACTTGCTGATTTAGTTCAAATACTTACAATTATCCGTGTGCAAAATTTGCACACGGAGTTCCTATTTTCTTTTCTTTTCGTTCTCTTGAAATTCTACGTTTGAGTGCGACCGATCCCATAATCTCCGGCCTGATACCCCCACCATGTCCGCCGAGTAGGAGTGAGCGGTTCAATCGCTCCGGACGCACCTGCGTCAGAGTCCGCCCCGGCACTCTTGAGGCGATCCTGCCGCCGACTTCGCGTCCTAGAAGCGGATTTTTGAAATGTCGGCGAGGGCGGCAGCGGAACGCAATGGAAATGAACACGGTCGATCTAGTTCGAGATCTGTTGGTTACGGCTCCGGTCGCCCAATAGCGGACTGATCCGGATATAGGCCAGTTCGGCCAGCAGCTCGATCAGTGTTTGGGTGACGATGATTGCCGGAACCAGGGGGATAGCGCCCGGCACGACGAGGGCCAGCGGTAGGACGACGAGAGAGTTGCGGGTCCCGGCACAGAAGGCGACGGCCCGACCGGCCTCGGGCGTCAGACGCGCGAGCCGCGCGACGGCCCATCCGACGAACGGCGCCAGCACGGCGAAGGCGACATAGACCGGCACGACACTCAGGGTCCTGTCCAGCGTCTGCCCGAGTTGCGGCACGACGGCGGCGACCACGATGAGCAACACGAGGGCTGTAGCCGGGACCGGCGCGAGGCCAAGCCCCGACGAGACCCGCTCGCCCGTCGTACTCCGCGCAGCCCAGGCCTGAACCAGAGCCGCAAGAACAAACGGGATGGCGATCAGCCAGACGAAGGCATGGATGAACGGACCCGGCTGAACATAGGCCGCCGCCTCGGCCCCGAGAAACAGACGCAGATAGATCGGCAACAGCACCATCTGCGCGATCAGCAGAACTGGTGTCGAAGCCAGCAGCAGCCGGGCGTCTGCCTTCCCCAGGTGGGCGAACGTCACGACGTAGTCGATGCACGGGCAGAGCAGCACCATCAGTACGCCAAGACGGATCAGAGGATCGGCCGGCAGAAACTGGATCAGACCCAGCACCAGTAAGGGCACAGCGATGAAATTGACGGCGAGCAAGGCGCCCATGAACCGCAGTTCGCGAAGCGCACGGCCGAGCGCCACGACCGGAACCTGAAGGAAGGTGACGAACAGCATCAGGGCCAAGGCCGGATTGATTGCGCCTTCCAGGGCCTCAGTGCCCGGGATCAGCAGGCCGACCGCTACGGCCACCAGCACGGCGGCGAAATAGAACCAAACCTGTCGCGCTTCCAAAGCTTCCCGCAATTTGGCAGTCGTCATTTCAGATACCTGGTTTTCCTGTCGCCATGATGAAGCCGAACGCCAGCGCAGCAATGGCGAGGAGTTGGGCGAGAACCCCCTCAATGGTCGGATAGAAACCCAGCCAGTCGAAACGCGGCAAGGCCAATGGATGCAGGCTGATCAGCCCGGCTTCCTGCAAGGCCGCCACCCCCTTGCCCGCGAGGACTACGGCGAGGGCCGCCATCAGGATCGCGCTATACTGGAAGAATTTCGCGATCGGAAGGCTGCGGCTGAGACGCAGCATGACCCAGGTCACGACAACGAGAACGAGGGCCGCAGCGCCGATGCCGGCCAGCATCGCCGCACCGCCGCCCTGGGTCCACAGGGCTGTCAGGAAGAGGATTGTCTCGAACACTTCGCGGTAGACCACGATGAAGGCGAGCAGGAAGAGGAACCAGGCCGACTTCTTCGACAGGGCCGTCGATAGCTTCTCCCGGATGTAGATTTGCCAGGCGTCGGCCTGGGCCTTGCCGTGCATCCAAAGGCCCACGGAGATCAGCACCACCGAGGCGATCAGCGAGCCGAACCCCTCGGTTAGCTCGCGGCTGGCGCCGCTGATGGTGATCAGATAGGTCGCCGCCGCCCAGGTCAGTCCGCCGGCGAGCAGCGCCGCCACCCAGCCGCCATGTACATAGGGAAGCACATCGGTGCGCTCCGCCTTGCGGAGAAAGGCGATCATCGCCACCACGATCAGCAAGGCTTCCAGACCCTCGCGCAGGAGGACCGCGAAAGCGCCGAGGAAGCTGGATGCGTTGCTGGCCTGATCCGGCGAAAGGGCGCGAGCGGCCTCGGCGAACAATCCGTCCAGGGTCTCGATCTCGTCCCGCACCTCGGCGACGGGCGCGTTTCGGCTGATCGCGCCGCGCACCTGGTCCATCGCGGTTTCGATGCGCAGCATGAGGGCATTGTCGCGGGCGGTCAGCGACGGTTCGACCGGCTCCCACCCAAGGTCTAGAGACTAGGGGCTTCGGGCTAGGGAGCCGTAAGTGGCGCTCCAGCCAACTCGCCCAAATAAGTGATGTTATTCGTGGTATGGATTTGGGTGTGTTTGTACTTCGAAGCACCTATTGACTACGCATCTCCGTGACGTCGACCGCCATCTACAGTAAGATTGACGTTAAATTCCTCTAGTCAGAGCTTCAATATGACTAATCTAAAAACAACACGCGCGATCGCTTCACATTAAAATCCACCGTCCACCTGCAGGGTGGCGTCCGCGTTTTCGACAACAGCCAACCGCGAAACCTCCAGTCCATGCTCCGCCTTGAGCGTCATCAGCCAGGGAAAGAGTTGCGCGCTCGTCGTTCGATCGGCCCGGAACCCCAGCCCGCCTGACGGGTCCATCCCCGTGGTGATGACCAAGCCGGCCGCCTCGGCGCTCTGCCGGACCAGGGTTTCGATGTCAGTCGGGGCCGTTTTAGCGACGGCGGCGTCCGGGCTCTTCGGCAGACGCCTGACGCCCGCATCGACCTGCAACAAGGTCGTGCGCGCCTCGGCGCGCCGCTCGGCTGCGGCTTCGCGCCAGGCCCACGCAGGTCGGACGACGAGCAACCACAGGAAAACCCCGGCAGCGATGAGCGCCATGACGGCGAGCATCTGACGCTCGCGGTCCGTACGCGACCACCACCAGCGCGTCGCCGGATCGAACAAGGCAGTCATAATGCGGCTCCGATCCGGATTTCGCTGACGATGCGCCCCGCGTCGTCCACCGTGCTGGCGTCCTCCATCACGAGGCCGGCGCTCGTCACAGCGCGTTTGAGCGTGTCGAGATCCTGATAGGCGGAATAGCTTACGGTGGCTCGCACGCCGCCGTCTGGATCTGCGGCGAAACTGTCGAGTTCGGCCCCATCGACCCTCTCGACGGCGACATAAAGGGCCGCAGCCACGCCGGTGACGCCACCCGCCGGAGCCGATGCGAGACGGGCCTCCAGTGCGGCCCTGGGATCGGGAGAGGCCGCCAGATCGGGCGCAGCGCGCGTCAGGATCTGCCGGGTCTGTTTCTGCATACGGTTCGCCATGACGTCATCGCGCGCAGCCATGGCGAGGGTCAGGATCAAGGGGGTCGCCAAGAGGATGACAGCCAGAGCCATCACCCGCTTCCAGTTGCCGCCGGCGGAAACACGACGGCGCTCGATGAGGTTGATCGCCGGCCGCAGTGCCGCCTCGATCATCAGACGCTCGATACCCTCAGCGTCGTCGACAATGACGAGCGACCAGCCTTCGGTCAGCAGTTCGACCATATCGGGCTGGACGGTCGCCGCCAGACGCCGACCCCGCAGGGCGACATTGGGCGGAAACGACACCGCCACGATGCCGTCTTCGGCCAGCGGCGCGGGAACGACCAGCGTGTCGGGCATAAGGACATCGACGACTACCCCCAGCGCTTCGCAATAGTCCAGCCAGACCCGGCGCAAGGACGCATCGAATACGACCGCGATCCGATCTTCGCCCTCGACGGCTGCGCTCAGGGCGACCTCAAGGCTTTCCGGGGCCACAGCCAGTTGTTCCCGCAACGCCCAAAGGACCGCCGTGCGCTTCTGAACGTCGCTCCCAGCCGGCACGTTCACCCAACGGACGAGCACATCGGCGCCGGGCGCAATGACCACCGTTCGCATGGCCAGCGGCTTCTCGACCGGATCGAGCGGCATCAGGCCGCGCTGCAGGACCGCGCCGTCCGGCGCAATCACCATGAACGGGGCGGGTTCCGAAGCCAGGCTCGGGATCAGGATCAGGCGGGTGGAACTCATTCGTCGAGGGTCCAGCGTTGGGTGACGGTTCGGGCCCCGCCCTCGGGCGGGGCGTAGAGGAGCGCGGTGCGCACGGCGCGAGAACCGCCGTAGTCGACATCGACGCGCAGATCGAAATAGCGGGTGAGAAGGCTGGTCTGCTCACGCGCTTGCGGCGAGGCCGCAGAGCCAAGCAGCGCGGGCTGGCTCCAGAAGGCGTCGACGCTTTGCCATCCGTTGCGAGGCCGCGCCTCGATCGCAGCGCGTGCGGCCGAAAGACCGATATTGCCGTCCAGCAGCATCACAAGCAGAGGCGCCGCCTCCGGCTTCAGGGTATTGACGTTGAGCACGCTGGGCCGAGCGACCGGCAGGGCGCAGACGAGGGGGCGCAGACGGCGGTAGGTTTCGGCGTCGAAACCCCGGATCGCGCGGAGTTCACTGACCTCGGTCAGCATCACGCCGCCGGTTCGATACGGGATGGCCGAACCGGCGTATGCGCCGTCTTCTGCCCCCGCCGCCCGTGTCGCCGGATCGACGTCCAGCCAGTCCACCAGACCGTCCGCCGCCGCAAGCGCCGCCCCCTCCGTCAAGCCAAGGCTTCGTCCAAGGGCGACGAACTGCGCGATCCCTGCGGGGCGCGCCGTGAGGTCCTCGCCCTGCCCCTCGACCACGCTGTTGAGGTTGAAACAGTTCTGACCGTCCCGCACGACGGCGCTCAGGTTTCCGCCGTCGATCGGAAAGCTCAGAACGCGCCCGTCCCACTCAGGCTCCAGCGGCGTCCTGGTCGGCCCCATCGTAATGAGTTGGGTGATCTGACGCAGCGCGAGCAGCTCGGCGCCGTCGGCGTACAACTGGGCCTGGGCCTGACCTTCGGCGTTCGTGGCGCGCCTGACCGAAAATCGCACGTCGTCCAGCACGGCGACGGCGACGACCGACATCACCGCGACCAGCAGCAGCACGGTCAGCAAGGCCATGCCTTCGCGTCGCCCGGACGCCTTGGCTCTGCCTGACGCGGTCATCGGCCGCCCACCAGAAACAGCTGCTCGACCTCGCCCAGACCTTTGAGCGTCATCACCAGACGCACCGCGTCCGGCATCGGCTTGTCAGCGCTGGAGATAAAGGCCGGCGCCTCCACCCCGTCCCTGACGAAGCTAATCTTCAGACCCGAGACGCCGCGATAGAGCACCTGGGCCGATCCGACGCGCGAGCCGTCCAGCCGGGGCGCGACCCGTCGCTCCAGGCGGTCGTCGACAAGGCTGTACTCGACCCGCTGAAGCGAGGCGCGCGGCTGGTCGCCAGGATTGGACCAGCCGGCCCTCACCAGGATCAGGACCGGCGCGCCGGGCTGGGTCGCGCCGACGATGGGCTGCTGCTGCGGCCGACCCGTCGCGCCCCGCGTCCGACGCGCGGTCGCCTGGCCGATATCCGACTTCAGCAGCGCCCGCATACGCTGCAGGTCGCCGGTCCGGTCCGTTTCGGCCTTGATGGCGAAACGGTTGTCGATGGTCTGGGTCAGCACCGTCGCCCCTGCTGCGGCGATCAGGGCGAAGATCAGCAGCGAGATCATGACCTCGACGAGACTGAAGCCCGCCCGTTCTGAAGCCCGCTTCATGAGGACCGCGCCCGGAAGGCCGTGCGGTCCGCCGCCTGCCCCTCGTCATTGGACACCCGGACCTCGACCCGCTGGATGTCGGCGACGTCGGTGGGCGCCACGATCCGGGTCCAGCTCCAGTCCCGGCCCGCCAGGTTCGTCCGCCCGTTCGACACGCCGTCGCTGAGCGAAGGCGCGATGACCGCCTCGACGACCAGATTGTCCGCCACGACGCCGCCGAGGGTGCGGCTCTCGACCCGCGCCGCCGAACGCGTGTTCTCCCCCGCCAGATTCAACAGGGCCATGGCGGACAGACCGAAGACCGCCATGGCGACCAGCATCTCGACCAGGGTGAAGCCATCGCGCCGGGCGCGTCGATCAGTCATCGATATTGACCTCGCCGGCGCCGTCCACGGTCACGACCCGCGCCTGGCCCTCGCGTCTCAGGGTCAGTCGGTAGGGGTCGGCCACGCCTGTAGGATCGAAGACGACCAGCGCCGCCTCCTGACCCGGCTCGGCGACGGTGCCGGTTTCCCAAAGCACGGGTTTGAACGGCCCCTCCTGCAACCGTGTCCAGACCCGACCGTCGAAGGCCTGAAATCCATAGCCTGACGTCGTCGTCTCGACGGCGATTGGTCGGTTCGTCAGCACCGCCTCGTCTCGCGCGCTCGCCAACCGGGCGGCGAACCGCTCGGCCTCTGCGCCGACGGCGGGCCTCGGATCAGGCGCGACCATCACCACGGCGGCGCCCGCCATCGCGATGATGGCGACCGTCATCATCAGCTCGACCAGGGTGAAACCGGCGCGCGGCTTGCGACCGGGTCTAGCTCTGCCAGTTGCCAAGGTCCGCATCCTCACCCTCGCCGCCCTCCTTGCCGTCCGCGCCCCAGGAGAAGACGTCGAACTGACCGCCGTGCGTGCTCGGGCGCCGATACTGATAGTCCTGCCCCCATGGATCCTTGGGCAGGCGGCGGACGTAGCCGCCCTCGCGGTAGCGCTCAGGCTGCGACAAACCCTGAGGCGCCGCCACCAGGGCCTGCAGGCCCTGGGCGTTGTCCGGGAAGGTCAGGTTGTCGAGCCGATAGGTTTCGATCGCCTGTTCGAGCGTCGAGATGTCGGCCCTGGCCTTTCCGACCATAGCCTTGCCCTGGGCCGGCAGGACATTGATGGCGACGACCGTCGCCAAAAGACCGATGATGACGATCACCACCATCAGTTCCACCAGGGTGAATCCGGCGCGTCGGCGACGCTGCGTCTGTGTCTTGGTTTGGGTCATCTCAAGCAACTCCTCACCCCATCGCCAGGGTATTGATCTGAAGAATGGGCAGCAGGATCGACAGCACGATCAGGCAGACGATCCCGCCCATGATGACGATGATCGCCGGCTCCAGCAGGCTCAGCATCACGGCCGTGAACGTCGCAAACTCGCGCTCAAGATAGTCGGCGGCGCGGTCGAGCATGGGCTCCAGCCGCCCGCTGCTCTCGCCCGAGGCGGTCATGTAGACAAGAATAGGCGGGAAGACGTCGGCCCGGCGCATGGCGCTGGACAGACCGCCGCCCTCGCGCACCGTATCCGCCATCGTCTCGGTCGCGCGCCTCAGGGCCCGGTTGGACACGGTGCGCGCCGTAATGGTCAGCCCCTCCAGAACCGGAAGCCCTGCGGCGATCATCGTCGACAGCGTCCGAGCCATCTTAGCGCCGTGCAGATCGCGGGTCAGTCGCCCGACCAGTGGCAATCGCAGCTGCAGGCGATCGATCGTCAGCCTGAAGCTTGGGTTTCGCCACATCGCGGCAAAACCGATCGCCCCGATGGCGATGACGAGCGCGAGCAGCCAGCTCCAGTTTTGCATCAGCTCCGACACGCCGATCACCAGGTGCGTCAGCAGCGGCAGGGTCTGCCCCATGCTGTCGAACTGATCGACGACCTTGGGAACGACGAAGGTCATCAGGGCCCCGATGACGCCCAGCGCGACGACGGCCAGGACGAGAGGATAGACCAGGGCGGTGATCACCTTGCCCCGAACCTGCTCGTCCAGTTCGAGCCTGTCGGCCAGACGCTCAAGGATCGACTGAAGCGCACCGGACGTTTCGCCCGCCGAAACCATCGCGCGATACAGCGGTGGAAAGGCCCTGGGTTGCAGAGCCATCGCGTCCGACAGACGCCGTCCGCTCATCACCCCGCCGTGCACGGTCTCCAGGATCATTCGCACCATGGGCCGGTCCGCCTGAAGGGCGATGGTGCGCAAGGCCTCTTCAATGGGCGCGACCGAAACCAGGGTCGCCAGTTGCCGCGTCGTGAGCGCCAGGGCCTTCGAACTCAAACGCCCCGGCTTGCCCGAAGGCGCGCGATCGACACGGGACGCCGCGCCGGTCGAGGGCGCGATGTCCAGGGGGACAAGTCTCTTTCGACCCAGAGTCTTTCGGACAGCGGCGTCGTCCGACGCCGCCACGGCGCCCGTGACGGTCCTGCCTTCTGCATCCACGGCCACATAGTCGAACAAGGCCATCAGGCCGCCACTCCCTGTGACGACATCGGAGGCTCAAGATGAGCGGCGTCTTGCTGCGTTTCCTGCCGGGCGACCCGCACGGCTTCCTCGACGGAGGTGACGCCGGCGACGACAAGTTCCCGGGCGCTCTGGCTCAGGGTGCGCCCTCCCCGCTCCGGCGCCGCAAAGGCGATGGCGGCGATCGCTTCTTCTCCAGCCTCGGAGGCGATCAAACGGCGGACGCGATCATCCACGCGGATCAGTTCGTAGAGGCCCGTCCGTCCGACATAGCCCGTTTGATTGCATCGCGCGCAGCCGTGCGGACGCCAGACCGTCTGACCGATCGCAAGTCCCGCCAGTTTCGCGGTTGCGACATCCGCCGGCTCCGGGCGTCGGCACTCTTCGCATAGCCGTCGCACCAGCCGCTGGGCGACGATCAATCGCAGGGTCGAAGCCAACAGGAAGGGCTCCACGCCCATGTCGCGCAGGCGGGTGATGGCGCCCGCCGCATCGTTGGTGTGGACCGTGGTCAGGACCAGATGGCCCGTCAAGGCGGCCTGAACGGCGATGCTGGCGGTCTCGGCGTCGCGGATTTCACCCACCATGACGACGTCGGGATCCTGGCGCAGGATAGCGCGAAGGCCGGCGGCGAAGGTCATTCCCACCTTAGTGTTGACCTGGGTCTGGCCGACGCCGTCGATCGCATATTCCACCGGATCTTCGACGGTCAGAATGTTGCGGGTCGTGTCGTTGAGCAGGGTGAGGCCGGCATAGAGACTGGTCGTCTTGCCCGAGCCGGTAGGTCCGGTCACCAGTATGATGCCGTTGGGCTCCGCCAGCGCCGCGCGGAAAGCCTCAAGCACCAGCGGGTCCATGCCCAGCCGGTTCAGATCCAGGTCGGCCTGCGCCTTGTCGAGAATCCGCAGCACCACCCGCTCTCCTCCCCGCGAAGGCAGGGTCGAGACGCGAACATCCAACGTCTTGCCGCCGAGCGTCAGCGGAATTCTGCCGTCCTGGGGCACACGTTTTTCGGCGATGTCCAACCGAGCCATGACCTTGATTCGCGACACCAGAAGCGGCGTGATCCGGGGGTTCAGACTCAGGGCCTCGTGCAGCACGCCGTCCACCCGCATGCGGATGGTCAGAGCGTTCTCGAACGGCTCCAGATGAATGTCCGACGCGCCCGCGCGCACCGCCTCGGCGATCACGCCGTTGATCAGCCGGATTACGGGCGCGTCGTCGGCGGTGTCCAGAAGATCGGCGGCGGCCGGCATGTCGTCGATCAGACTATCCAGTCCGCCCGGCATACCCCCGCCCGGCAGACCCAGGTCGTCGCCGTCGCCGGTCACCAGCGAGTCGCCCGCATAGACCTGCGACAGATGACGATCGAACGTCACCTGATCCATGTGTTCGATCTTGAGCGGACGCCCCAGCGCACGCCGCGCCTCGATGAGCCCCGCCGGGTCGGCGCCCTCCCTGAGACCGACCAGGGCGACATCACCGGCGTCGAGCAGGATCACGCCATTCCGCTTGGCGAACCCATAAGGCAGCGTCGGATTGACCCGCGTGATCATGGTCGCCCACCGGGCGGTGGAGCGCCATCCGCGACAGGCTGCAGGGGCGCCCCTGCGACCGAACCGACAGGCGCGGCCCCGACAGGGACGTGTTCGGGCGGCGTCGCGCGCATATATTCGCGTAGCATTTCGTCCAGGCTCGGCTCAGCGCCAGGCGTGGCGTTCAGCTGCTGCTGGCGCATGTAGCCCCAGCGGTCAGCGGCCAGCCTCTGGGCGTCGCCTTCCGACCTCACGATCGTCGGGCGGATGAAGATCATCAGATTGGTGCGGCCCCGCTGACGGCTGGTCGATCGGAAGAGGGCTCCGATCCCCGGCAAGTCGCCCAGTCCTGGGACCTTGTCGACCGACAGCCGGTCATTCTGGTCGAGCAGGCCGCCCGCCACCGCAATGGCGCCGTCGTCGACGACCATCGTGTTCTCCAACTCACGCTTGTTGAGCACGAGATCGGACGAAGAGTTGGTCAGTACGCCGTTGATGCTCGACACCTCCTGACGCACATGCAGGGTGATCGAGCCTCCTGCATTGATCTGGGGGCGAACCGTCAGCTTGACGCCGATGTCCTGGCGCTGGGTGGTGCGGAAGGGGTTGGAGTTGCCGTCGAGCAGGGTTTCGCCGGTCGTGATCGGCACCTCCTGCCCCACCAGGATCGTGGCTTCCTCATTGTCCAGCGTCATCAGCGAAGGCGTCTGCAGCAGGTTGGACCCTTCGTCGGTCTTCGCCGCGTTGATGATGAAGCCGAACAGGCCGTCGCCGATACGGCCGCCGCCGCCGCCGACAAATCCGTTCGCGCCGAGCAGGCTGTTGAGCGCAAGCCTCTGCAGCTGATCGCGGATGGTCGCATCCTTTGGATCGTCCAGCTGACCCGCCGCCGCGCCGCCTGCGATCGGCACCAGGGGCGTCGACCGGTTGGGATAGTTGGTCAGGCCCGCCGGATTGCCGTCTTCGCCCGCCAGAACCCACTGAACGCCGAGCTCGCGCACCGCCGTGTCGCTCAGTTCGACCACGATCGCCTCGATCAGCACCTGCTGGCGACGGGCGTCGAGCTGGCGGATCACCTCGGCCAGCATCCGTTGCGTGTCGGCAGACGCCGAAATCACCAGGGCGTTGGCGCCGGGGAAGCGCGCGATCGTCGCCTTCTGGCCAGGCAAGACGGTCGGCGCCGAAGCCGGAGCCTCGATGGGCGCCGTCTGACCGATCCCGCCAGAGCCTCTTTGGCTCGCAGGCGTGGCGTTGGCGCTGGCCGCCGTCACCTGCTGGCCGACGATCTGCTGCAAGACGGGCAACAGTTGTTCCGCGTTAGCATGTTCGAGGAAGACGACCTTGACGTCGTCGGCCGATTGGGCGCGCCGGTCGAGGTCTTCGATCAGGGGGCGAATGCGCGCCACGGCGGCAGGGTCGCCACGCAAGATGACGGAGTTCGAGCTTTCGACGGGGGTCACGGACACCATGCCCTGCCCGGGCTGCCCGCCAGGCGGGGTGAGAACCGTCTGAAGAACAGCCGCGATCTCACGGGCGGAGGAGTTTTCCAGCGTCAGGACGTCGAAGCTGGCGCGGTCCACGTCGATGCGCGCGATCAGGGCGCGGATACGGGTCAGGTTGTCGGCGAAGTCCGCGACCACCACGCTGTTGCCGGCGGGATTGGGCAGGACCTGGCCTTGCGCTCCCACCAGCGGCCGAATGGTTTCCGCCGCCGAGGCCGCATCGATGTTGCGAAGCTGGAAGACTTCGGTCGAGAACCGTTCGGTCCCGACGGTCGACGGCCCCTGGGCCGCACCGGTCGCGGGACTGATGCGATAGGCGCCCGACCCCGTCGGCGTCACGACCAGACCGTTGGCGCGCAGGGTCGACAGAAACACCTCGAACAACTCGGCACGGCCAAGGGGTCTGTCGCTGGTCACCGTGACGGTCCCGGTCACCGCAGGATCGACGATGAAGGTGCGCCCGGTCATACGGGCGACATCCTGAATGAAGGCGCGGATGTCGGCGCCCTGGACGTTCAGGGTTTGCCGCCCGGCGGACTGGGCCACGGCAGGCGCCGCCGTCAGCGGACCTTGCGCCAGCAGGATCGCCGAAAGAACGCCGGCAAGGAAGGTGGAACTGCGTCGGTTCACCGAGTTGTCCTTATGGTGGTCGTCTGCACTTGCCCGGCCCGTTCGAAACGGACCTCGGCATTGGCGCTGTTGGCGAGTTGGCCCCGAAGAGCGGCGATCCGGTCGAGGCCGGTGAGTTCGTTGCCGTTGACGGACAAGATCACGTCGCCGGCCTGAAGACCTGCTGCGGCCAACTGGTCTCCGGAACCCGAGACGGTGAAACCCTTGATGGCCATGCCCTGCATCCGGGGACGCAAGGAGGCCTGGGCCATCAGTCTGGACGGATCGACGGCGGCTGCCGGGGCGGAGGGCGCGGACGCGGGCGCCGCAGGACCGACGACCTGCTCGCCCGGCGGCGGCGGCGGCGGAGGCGGCGCCCCGACCGGGACTTCGGAGAAGACCAGTCGGCTGACGGACAGGCTCCGCGCCAGGGTGACGTAGTCCTGTCCGACCTCCTTGAGCACCAGACCCGGCTCGACTTCCTCGCCGACGCCCACGGAAACCTGACGCCCGTCGGCCAAGCCGATGATCGCCGACCCGTCGCCCGCGCCGCCGCTGCGCACGCCGAACAGGCGCAGCTGAGCCGTGTCCGCATTGGTCACATCCGCCAGGCTGCTCAGGCCGCCCGTGCGGAAGAAGGCGTCGAAACGCTGAAAGACATTGAGGTCGGCCGGCTTTATCTGCGCCTGCGCGAGCGGCGCCATCGACGGCGCCTTCGGATCGACCACGATCCAGACCAGACGTCCGGCCTGAAGCAGCAGCAGGCCGATCAGGACAGCCTCGACCACCACCCGCAGATGCGCGGCGCGATCGGGACCGCGCACCGACTGCGCAGTCGCGGATGTCCATTGGCGGAGTTTAGAGATCACGTTTGCGCGCCCGACACTCGCCGTCGCGTCCAATGCGCGCGGCAAGATCACGCTCCTAGACCAATCGGCGTAAGGCGGCTTCACTGGTATGCGACAACCGCGAGAACCTCGCGTGACACTTGCGAGGTCTGCGGATGGAATGTCTTAAAAACGTCAGGGGTCGATACGGGACCGACCCCTGACAGACTGTTCTAGAAGCGCGCGGTCAGGCTGACCGAGGCGCTGGATCCGAGATCGTAGTTGTTGATCCGTATCTTGCGACCCTGTTCCTGATATTCGTCGTAGTCGGTGCCGAGGAGGTTGCGCAGCTCGATGGCGAGACCCAGGTCCTGCCCGATCACGGTGAAGTCCTTGCGATACACCAAGTCGAGAAACACACCCGGATCCTGAATCAGATCCGGCTCGCCGGGACGGCCACGCGCCGAGGTACGCTCGGAGACGTAGTTCACGATGATGGTGGCTTGCGACTTGGCCGCGTCGTCCTCCCAGCCGAACTGAAGATTGGCGACGTGGTCCGACTGGCCCTGAAGGCGGCTTCCATCGATGACGTAGAAGGAGGCCGGTTGGGCGACGCCGAGGCTGGACTGGGTCGTGACGGTGTCGCCGTCTTCGACCTTAACCTCGGAGTTGGAGTAGGTGTAGTTGCCCGAGACCAGCCAACGCTTGCTGGCGATGAACGGCAGGCCGTTGTCGGGGAACTCCCAGAACTTCTTGGCCTCCAGTTCGACCCCTTGGACGATGGCCTTGGGAGCGTTGATGAAGGTCTGGGAAATGCTGGCGCCTTGATCGACGACGCTGGATTCAACCGGTTTGTCCAGATCCTTGTAGAACAGGCCGAACGTCACATACTGGTTGCGGGCGAAATACCACTCGTAGCGCGCATCCAGGTTCAGGAACTCGGTGTTCACCAGATACGGGTTGCCGATGAAGGTCCTGTCGCTTTCGACGTCCGTATATTGTTGCGGCGCCAGTTCGCGGAACTGAGGGCGTCCGATTGTCTTGGACGCGCCGAACCGCAGTTGCATGTCCTCGGCGAAATTCCAGGTCACCGTCGCCGCTGGCAGCACATAGCTTTCGTCGATTTCGGTCGGAAGGAAGCCGGTCGCGGCGCCGAACAGATCGAACGGATTGACGCTTTGCTTGCCGTCCTCGAAGCGGACGCCGAGGTTCAGGTTCACCAGAGGGATGATCTCGGCTTCGACCTGACCGTAGACCGCATTGATCCTCAGATTCGCATCATAGGCCGAGGCGCCGTTCGAGCCCGTGATTTCTTCTAGCTGCAGCGTGGAGCCGATGTTGAAATCCGAGAACAGATAATCGACGCGCGAAAGCTGCTGTTCGGGGGTCAGACCGTTGGGGGCGATGAAGTGCAGGAGGCGCTGCTGCGACGAACGATCGTTGTCGCTGCTCGCCACGCCCAGGGTGAACTTGGCTTCGCGCGCTTCCGAAAGCGGCAGGGTGTAGCTGACGTCCGCGCCGCCCGAGACGATGGTGTCGTCCAGATTGCTGAACGAGATCCGGTTGGCCTGGAGATTATGGATGATGTCGCCGGCCGCGTTCTTGCCGTAGCCGAACTGGGTCTCATACGGCGCGTCGCGCGAGGTCTTGGCGTAGGCCGCGCGCCAGGTGAAGTCCCAGGCGCCCGCCGTGTGATCGCCGGACAGCTGGGTCGTGAAGAGCTGACGGGCGAACCATTCCGTATAGTCGGTGCGGCGATAGGCGCCGCCGCCCAGATCGTCGAAACCCGCGACCGAACGGGCTTCCTTGGTGACGTTTCGGACGTAGAAATTGGTCCACTTGATCTCGTTGTCGTCGTTCGCGAGGCTCAGCGAGCCGAACAGATTGAGACCGATGTTGTTCTCGTTGGACCGGAAGACATAGTCGTCGGCCAGGACCAGCTCACCACTGTCGATCCGGCCGGATTGCCGCACGCCTTGGCGACCCTTCCAGCTGTTGTCATAGCCCGCCACGAAGACGGCGCCGAGCGTGCCCCATGACGTCTGCATCGCGTTGCCGCCGGTCAGGCTGAAGCCGAGGTTCGCCGGGGTCTGCTCCTTCTGGAGAAGACGCAGCGGAGCGTTTTCCAGCGACTGGCCGAGGGTCCTGAGTTGGGCCGCCGTATAGTTGGGGCCGGCCTGGATCCGGTTGCCAGACCTAAACGCCAAGTCGATGCCGTCCGGAAGGCTGCGGGTGCCGTCGTCAAAGCCCGTGAAGTCCGTGCGTGATCCATAATAGATCAGGTTGTTGCGGCCGGTGAACTCCGTGTCTGCACCCACCGAAGCCTTCATCGTGAAGAAGGGCCGCGTCGGCGTCGACAGGGTCTGCAGGTCGATGACGCCGCCGCCGAATTCACCGGGGAAGCTGGCGGAATAGGTCTTCTGAACGGTGACGCCCTTCAGGATGTCCGACGGGAAGAGGTCCAGCGGGATCACGCGTTGCAGCGGCTCGGGGCTGGGAAGCGGGGAACCGTTCAACAGCGCAGAGGAATAGCGCTCGCCCAGACCGCGAACATAGACGAACCGGCCTTCGACGACCGACAGGCCGGTGACGCGGGTCAGGGCCGCTGCGGCGGTGGAATCGCCCGTACGCTGCAGGTCCTCGGCCGTGAGGAAGGCGGCCACCTCGGGGCTGGCGCGGTTTGGCTCGGGGATGAACCGGCCAAGAACCACAATCTCATCGACGGTGGACAGCGTCTGATCGATGTCGGTTTGCGACTGAGCCGCCGGGGTCTGCTCGACCGGAGCCGAAGGGTTTTCGGTTTGTGCGAGTGCCATGCCAGGCGCGACCATCGCGCTCGTGGCTAGCAGGACCCCTGTCAGGGTCAGAGTAAGAGTCTTCATGATCTGCGCCTTGAAGGGGGTGTGACGAAAGCAGGCGAAATGGGACGAGGACCCGACTGGCCCCCCGTCCGCCTTTTCGTCATCAGCAGGTCGAACCGGCTACCAGGCCGCAGGTCCAGCCGAGGTACCAGGTGTCGGCAGCGTTTCTGACGGCGCCGATGTAGGTGACCGAGGTGAAGAACGGATACAGCGCAGGCGCATTGGCGGCCGTGACCGCTGTCTCATTGGCGCCGTTGATGAAGGTCAGACCGTTGTTCGTCATGGTCGCCCCCGCCGGGGCCGTCATGGTCGACGTGCCGGTTGCGGTGTTGTTGACGTTGGTGGCGTTAATGAACACCGCCTCCGTCGCAGCCGCGTTCACGTTGCTGTCGTTCTCATAAGGACGCGAGCACGCGAAATAGACCGAGCGGAAGATCGGCGCATTCGTCACCGTCTGCGCGTCGTCGATGTCGAGGCAAGCCGCCGCCGAGGTGGTCGGGTTGGTGAAGACCGAGTTGATGATCGACGGCGACGTGCCGGTGTTCAGTGTAATGATCGCGTCGGCCGCCACAGCGGCGTTACGTCCCACGATGGTGAAGTTCGAAACCTTCGGCTGGGCGAAGTAGGTCGTGCCCGACGGCGCGGCCGACCATTCGAAACCACGGCTGCCGTTGGTTACGGCCGTTGGCTTCTGGGTGATGATGCCGAACTGCGCGCCACCGCGCCAGCCGGTGTCGGTATCCAGACCATCATCGTCCGCGCCGTTGATGACCAGATACCTGAGGTTGACGTTGCCGCCGAAGATTTCGATGCCGTCGTCCGACGAGTTGTAGGACTGGAAGTGATCGACCGTGGTGCCCGATCCGACGCCGGCCAGTGTTAGGGCCTGCAGCTCGTTATTCGGCGAGATCTCGAAGCCCGAATAGTTGACCTGAACATAGCGAAGGCGGCCCGAGTTGTCGGCGGGGCTGTTGCCGCCATAGTTTGCGCTGGTGCCTTCGATCTGACCGACGCAGGCTGCGTTCGGCGCCGTGACGCCCACGGGGCAGACGGCAGTCGGCGCGCGACCGGCGATGACAAGGCCACCCCACTGCCCTTGCGACGTCGGGGTCGTGGTGCCTTCGACATTCTGCCGACTCGTGAAGATGATCGGGCTGGTCGCGGTGCCTTCAGCGAAGATTTGCGAGCCGCGATTGACCAGCAGATAGTCGGTGCCGCCCGAGGCGAAGACCTTGACGCCCGCTTCCACGGTCAGGATGCCCTGGGTCGAACCGGCGGTCGGAGCGGCGGCGTCAGGCCCCCGATCCGTGCCGACTTCGGTGCGGCCGGAGATCGAATAGATGGTGCCCGCGCGCAACGGCACGGTCAGCGCGCCAAGGATTTGCTGGGGAAGCTGGCAGACTCGCAGGGTGCCGTTGGCGATCAGACCGACGTTGGCGAAGCCCGTGGGGCAATCGCTCGCCGGCGTGCCATTACCCGGAGCCGGAGTGGTCGGGCCGCCGCCACCGCCATTGCCGCCGCCGAAGTCTCCTTCGCCAGGCGAAGCCACCTCGGCCGAGCCGCAGGCGGAGAGGGCGAGAACGCAGGTTCCAGCCAAAAGAATGTTGTTCAAGCGAAGCATCGAGATCCCCTGGAAATATGCACGGGCCACTGCGCATCAGTCTGACGCAGTCCAGCACCCCCTCCACAGGGTCTATGCTTTTATTGTAATAGACTCATGACATCCAATGTTCTTACTTCCAATTCATCTTTATGCGGACAATTAGACACACGTTTGGAAGAATCATGATCGTATAAAATTAAAGATCTATTTTTATTTCTTTAATCGCATAATTCGATTTACTTAATCCGCAGTCACATCAATATTCACAAATATGCAAAAATTCAGCTCGGACGACGACAATCGGAGCTGCTCGAAATCTTGCTTCGCTTATGTTGGAACTATGGAATTCAACCTTGCAAATCGTAGAGATCGCCTACGCAAAGCCCTTTCTAGAAGCGCTTTCAGACTAGGTCGGTCGCCAAGAACCCCTTGCAAGGGCATCGCTGTTGATCTTCTATCGTCTCCATTGATATTTGAATGATCGACCCATTGACCTTCTCCCGAACACCCCGCGCAAGGCGTGCGGGGGCATGGTTCATTGTCGGAGACCGCGACGCCGCTTTTGTCCCCGCAAATCTCACGGGCTTTGCGAGCAAATGTGAACTTCTGATCGTTCGTGAATACGCCTGTCCTGATACGCTAGACGGACGCAAATCCACACGCCTTCAGGTCATTCAGGATCTAGAGTGCGGCAACATCTCCGCTCTTATTGCGGCCGATCTCACCGTCATCGCCCAGGGCAATTCCGACCTGCTGGATATAACCAATGCTTTAGCGCGTTCTGACGGACGCCTAATTCTATGTGACGACGATATCGACACCGACCGCTCGGGTGCGCCAGCTTTTGCAGCCGCGATCCTCGCGACGGCAGCGTGGCGGCGATCAATCGACGACACGACAGCCTTATCGCCCCTTCAGTCGCATACAATCGCTCACGTCAGAATCCGTACCCCAGCGCCGTTTGGCTACTGGTGGAGCGAGGGAAGGCTGGAACCGCATCCTCGAGAGGCTCCAATCCGTGCCGAAGTTTATACTCTCTTCGTCACTTTGCCGGATCTCGCTAAGGTCGCGTCAACATTAAACGCAAGAGGACGAAGGCTGAGGCAAAGAAAACGTTTCACGCCTGCTGACGTCAGACGTATTCTTCAAGATCCGGTTTCCATAGGCGTGTACCGGGGCAATCGAAAACCTGAATACGATCCTGCCATTGATGGGCTATCTGTGGCTTCTGTTCCGGTGCAACCATTGGTTTCCGAAAGCCTGTGGAAAGAATGTAACGCGCGACTTGGATTGCTGCGAATCACCGCAGACTCGTAACCGATCGCAGCGATGCGCCTCAGCCCATCCAATTTCGAACCTCCTGTCTCCGCCGTCTTCTGTCGGCAAGTCCCAAACGCGACGTCGGCGACGTGGCTACGCTCAGGACCCAAAAGCACGAACCCGACACTAGGGTGGGATTTGCGAAGCCATGAAGGCGTCGATTTCCTTGGCCGTCGCGCGGGCGGTGCGCATCACGCCGATCAAGGTCGCCGAGGCGGTTCCCGTCCATTCTCCGTAGCCCACCAGCCAGAGCCCCGGGAGGGCTGTGGAGCGCGTCCCGTCCGCACTGATCCGTCCGCTGTCATCAACGACGCCCAGAGGCTTAAGGATGTCGGTTGCTGGACGAAACCCCGTGCACCAGATGACGGCATCGACCGCTGTCTCGGCGCCGTCTGACCAGACGACGCCTTGGGCGGTCAACCTGTCGAAAGGCCGGACGGCGTGCAGCACCCCCCTCGCGCGCGCCTCTTTTACGGGCGGGACCATCACGACATCCCCGAAGCCGCCGGCCGGTAGATCCACCGACCGTTTTTCCTGCGCCGCGCGCCATCGCTCGGTGGCCCGCTGAAAAAGCACGCGTCCGTCCACATCGTCAGGCAGGAAGATCGGCTGCTGCGGCGTGACCCAGGTCGCGTCGGCGACCTGCGACACCTCCGCCAAAATCTGCGCCCCGGAGTTGCCGACCCCGACCACAAGCACGCGTTTCCCAGCGAAAGGCTCTGCGTTGCGATAGGCGGCCGAGTGAAGCTGCACGCCGTGAAAATCATCACCGCCAGGATAGTCCGGCACGAAGGGTTTGCGCCATGTCCCCGTCGCGGCAACCAGAGCGCGTGACCGCCTCTGACCCTTGTCTGTTTCGACGACGAAGCCGCCGTCGTCGCGCGTAACGGAGAGGATTTCCACGGGTCTTTCGACCGGCAAGCCGTATCGGCCCTCATAGTCCGCCATATAGGCGAGCACCGTATCACGGTCAGGGTAGGTTTGGCTCGGACGCTGCGGCATCTGCCATCCCGGCAGCGAACTCCACTCCGCCGGGGAGAACAGATGCAGCGAGTCCCAGCCGTGCCGCCAGGCTCCGCCCGGCCCCGCCTCACCGTCAAGGATGGCGAAGGACCTGCCGGTGCGGCGCAGGAAGTAGCCTGTCGCCAAGCCCGACTGCCCGCCCCCCAGCACAAGGACGTTCAGGAGACCGCTCACAGCGTCAACCGGATCGCCAGCGCCGCCAGGGTTACGGCCAGGACGGGAATAGTCAGCACCACCCCGACCTTGAAATAATAGCCCCAGCCGATGCGCACGCCTTTCTTGGCGAGCACATGCAACCACAACAGGGTCGCCAAGGAGCCGATGGGCGTCATCTTCGGGCCCAGGTCGCTGCCGATGACATTGGCGTAGATCATGGCCTCCTTGACCGGACCCGTCGCGGACGAGGCGTCGATCGACAACGCCCCGATCAGGACGGTCGGCATATTGTTGGCGATGGCCGACAGGAAGGCGGTCAGGAAGCCGGTCCCGAAGGCCGCCGTCCATACGCCCCCTTCTGCGAAACGATCGAGCAGGCCGGCAATGTGATCGGTGAGGCCAGCGTTTCGCAGCCCATAGACCACCAGATACATGCCGATCGAAAAGATCACGATTTGCCAGGGCGCCTCGCGCAGCACCTTGGTCGTGCTGATCGTCGGCCCTCGTCCGGCGACGATGAGCAGGATGACAGCGCCCACGGCGGCGACGGCCGAAACAGGGACGCCCATCGGCTCGAGGGCGAAGAAGCCGATCAGCAGAAGCGCCAGGACCACCCAGCCTGCGACAAACGTCGCCCGATCCTTGATCGCCGTCGCCGGCAAGGCCAGGCGATCCACCTCATAGGCCGGCGGGATGTCGCGCCCGAAGAACAGCAGCAACACGGCCAGGGTGGCAGCGATCGCCGCCAGATTCACCGGGATCATCACAGAGGCGTAGTCGCCGAAGCCGATGTCGAAGAAGTCGGCCGAGACGATATTGACCAGGTTGGAGACCACCAGCGGCAGGCTGGCCGTATCGGCGATGAACCCGGCCGCCATGACGAAGGCCAGGGTGGCCTTTGGCCCATACCCCAAGGCCAGCAGCATGGCGATGACGATGGGCGTCAGGATCAGGGCCGCGCCGTCATTGGCGAACAGGGCCGCCACCGCGGCGCCCAGGAGCACAAACAGCACAAAGAGCCGTCGCCCCTGGCCGCCGCCCCACCGCCCAACGTGGAGCGCCGCCCATTCGAAGAACCCCGCCTCGTCGAGCAGGAGACTGATGATGATGACGGCGACGAAGGTCGCCGTCGCATTCCAGACGATGTTCCAGACCACCGGAATGTCGCCCAATGACACCACGCCCAGCAACAGCGCGACAGCCGCTCCGCCCAGTGCGCTCCAGCCAATCTGCAGACCCTTGGGCTGCCAGATCACCAGGGTGATGGTGGCGATGAAGATTAGAACCGCGAGGATCATGTTGAAGCCTTCTTGGGGTCGATAGACCAGGCGTTGAAACGTCGGGCCCGCACGGGCGGTGCGAGCGCCTCGGCGCAGAGGGAATTCTCATCATTCATCGCTTGCCTCCGCACCCCGCCCCGCCCCCGGAGACCTGCGTCGTCGGCGACGATTTCGTCAACCTGCCCGGATAGCCGGAGATCAGCCGGTGTGACGCCCACGGCGAGGCGCGCCGCCGATCAGTCTTGGACCTGGGCGATCGCTTCGTCCTCGCCCGCGCCCGCGCCCAGGGCGTGAACCATGATGTGATAGATCAGGTTTTGCTCGATCGTTCCGGACAGCAGATGAGCCCAAGGTCCAACGCCTCGCGCAGCGACATCCTCGCCGCCATGGGCGGCTGACCGCATTGGCACCAGCGCCGGATGGGGCGTCTGGTCATGCGCCTCGTCGGCGAAGTCCGCACGCGAACCGTCGACGGCGCCGGGTCCGCTCGCATAGCTGAGAATCGCGTAACCCTTGCCGTCTGAAGCGATCGAGCGGGCGCCGTCGACCCGCGTCACCGATCCGAGAATCGGCGCTTCGCGGGGCGGATAGCCGCTGATCGTCAGATTATGACTGTGGTCGGCGGTGACGATCACCAGAGTGTCCGACGTGTCGACCATCTCCAGGGCGGCGGCGACGGCGTCATCGAGCGCGACCGTATCCGCAAGGGCGAGATCGGCGCGGCCCACATGGTGAGCGTGGTCGATGCGCCCGGCCTCGACCAGGAGCACATAGCCCTTGTCCTGCTGCTGCAGCGCCGCGATCGCTTTTTGCGTCATCTCCGCAAGCGAAGGCTCCCCGCCGACATCCTGATCGCGTTCGGCCTCATATTTCATATGGTCCGGCTCGAAGAGCCCCAACAGAGGCGCGCCTCTTTCCGGCGTCGCCGCCTCAAACTGCGCACGATTCCAGACGTAGCTTCCGGCGGGATGTTTGAGCTTCCACTCTGCGATCAGATCCCGCTCGTCCTGCCTCAGGCCTCGCGCGAGCGGGTCTTCGGGATCGGCTGCAGTCTCGGGCAGAAAGGCGGCGCGGCCGCCGCCGAGGACGACTTCAAAGCCGTCGCCGTGGGGCCAGGCGATCAGCTGGCTGGCGATATCCTTGCATCCCGCCGCGACGGCGGCGGCCGGCAGTTCTGCGTCGTGTTCCCAGTCACGCTGCGGCGTGTGGGCATAGGCGGCCGCCGGCGTGGCGTGGGTGATACGCGCTGTAGAGACAATCCCCGTGGCCAGACCCGCTGCCTCGGCGGTTTCGAAGAGGGAGACGGCGCCATGACCCACAGAGCCCGCACAGTCGTCGACCGCCACCGTGTGATCCACCCCCACCGTATCATTGCGGGCCTTCACTCCGCTCAGCAGCGCCGTGGCGCTAGGCGCCGAGTCTGCAACCAGACTGTCATGAGAATAGGTCCGAACCAGACCGGCGTAGGGCAACCGGTCCATAGTCGTCCAGGTCGAGGCCCCGTCGACGCCCCGGCTTTGACCTTGGAAAATACGCGCCGCCGTGAGGGTGCTCGTCCCCATCCCGTCGCCGACAAACAGAATAATGTTGCGAGCGCGGTCGGTGTTGGGCGTGACCACAAGGCGCGTCGCTAGATCGGCCTGGGCGGCGATGAAATAGGCGTCGGACGACTGAGCGGGCTGACTCATCGCCGTCTGAGCCGACAGGGCGGGAGCCATAAGCCCCACGAAGAAAATGGCGCTCGACACAGACTTCATCGGACATCTCCTGGTTCCCAGCCGTCATAGCGGCGAGCCCTCGGATATCAATCCATAATTCCGGATTTCCAACATTTTGGAAATTTGTCACAAAGTCTTGCTAAGCCTGTATCGAGCAAAGGAGATTGATCATGACGCCTCGGACCATTCTGACAAGCCTGGCCGCCGCCGCCTTGTTGACCGGATGCAGCGACGGCGCATCAGGCGAGCGTGCGCGCACCCAAATCTGGGCGGTCGGTTCATCGACGGTCTTTCCCTTCACCACGCGGGTGGCTGAAAACTTTGGACGCAACGCGCCTGGCGGCGCCCCTCGCGTCGAGTCGATGGGGACCGGCGGAGGCATACAGGCGTTCTGCGCCGGGATCGGCCCTCAGACGCCCGATGTCGCCAGCGCTTCCCGCCCGATGACGTCCGGCGAGTTCGAACGCTGCAAGACAAACGGCGTTGCGGACATCGTCGAGATCAAGATCGGTTATGACGGCATCGTCGTCGCCACGGCCCGTGACGGCTCGGACTATGATCTGCGCATCCAGGACCTTTACCTCGGCCTCGCCAAGGAAGTCCCGGAAGGCGCCGGCTTCCGCGCCAACGCGGCCACCACATGGGCCGACGTGAATCCCGCACTTTTGACTGATCGCATCCAGGTTTACGGCCCACCCCCGACGTCCGGTACGCGAGACGCCTTCCTTGAACTGGGCATGTCCGCAGGCGCCGAAAAAATCCCAGCTCTAGCCGCGCTCAAAGCCTCGGACGAGGATCGTTTCGAAGCCGTGGCGCATACGCTGCGTGAGGACGGCCACTGGATCGACTCGGGCGAGAACGACAACGCCATCGTCCAGACCCTGACCCGTACGCCTCGCGCGCTCGGCGTCTTCGGCTTCTCCTTCCTCAATCAGAACGCCTCGTCCGTGAAGGCGGCGTCGATCGACGGGGTCATGCCGTCGATCGAAACGATCGCCGACGGTTCCTACCCCCTCGCGCGCAGCATGTTCATCTACGTCAAGAAGGCCCACATCGGCGTCACACCAGGGCTCCAAGACTTTGTACGCGAATATTTGTCTGACGGCGCCATGGCGCCCAGCGGCTATCTCGCCGACCGAGGCATGATCCCCCTGCGGGCCGACGACCTGGCCGCGCAACGGGCGCTGGCGACTTCGCTGACGCCCATGACCGCGCCTTCCACCGCAGACTAAGCGCGGGGACGCCATCTTGACGCCGACGCCATTTCCACTAAATTGGAATTATGGAATCCGAACCCGCTATCCTGGCCCTCGCGGCCTTGGCGCAATCGACGCGGCTTGATGCGTTTCGCCTTCTCGTCCGGCATGAGCCGGACGGGATGGCGGCAGGCGAAATCGCCGACACCCTGGCCGTGCCCGCCAATACCATGTCGGCCCATCTCGCCGTGCTGGCCCGCGCCGGCCTTATCACCTCCATTCGGCGCAGCCGTTCGATCATCTATCGGGCCAATCTGGATCGACTGCGGGAGCTCGTGCTGTTCCTGCTCAAGGATTGCTGCGAAGGCCGCGCGGACCTGTGCCAACCTCTTCTGGCCGAACTGGCCCCTTGCTGCGATTGAGCCCCCAATGGACGTTGTCATCTATCACAACCCCGCCTGCGGGACGTCCCGCAACGCGCTCGAACTGGTCCGCCACCTCGGCATAGAGCCCCACGTCATAGAATATCTGAAGACCCCGCCCAGCCGGGCCCTGGTCGCCCAACTGGTCGAACGGATGGGCGTTTCGGTGCGCGACATCCTGCGCGAGAAGGGCACCCCCTATGCCGAACTGGGCCTGGGCGACGCAGGCCTGTCGGACGACCAGTTGCTCGACGCCATCGAAGCGCATCCCATACTGATGAACCGTCCCATCGTGGTGTCGCCCAAGGGCGTGAAGCTGTGCCGACCGTCCGAGGTGGTGCTGGACCTGCTGCCCGACGAAGGGCTGAAACCCTTTACCAAGGAAGATGGCGAAGTCGTCATCGACGCCGACGGGCGCCGCGTGCGCGGATGAGCCGACTTCGCGATCTGCCTGATGCCGACCATCTGCCGGCGCTCGATCCGGCCTATCTTTCGAATACCCCGGCGCTGGGCCTCGGCGCCGGCAATCCGCCGCCCCGCATGCTGCTGCTTTATGGCTCGCTGCGTGAGCGGTCCTTCTCACGTCTCTGCGTCGAGGAGGCGGCCCGTCTGCTGCGCCGCATGGGGTGCGAGATCCGCATCTTCGATCCGTCGGACCTGCCCCTGACCGACCAAGTGGCGGGCGACGATCATCCCGCCGTGCATGAGCTGCGCGAGCACGCCCTGTGGTCCGAGGGCATGGTCTGGTGCAGCCCGGAACGCCACGGCCAAGTCTCCGGGATCATGAAGCTCCAGATCGACCACCTGCCATTGAACATGGGCGGCATGCGCCCAACACAGGGACGGACCCTTGCGGTCATGCAGGTGTCCGGCGGTTCGCAGAGCTTCAACGCCGTCAACACCCTGCGCCTGCTCGGGCGCTGGATGCGGATGATCACCATCCCCAACCAGTCCAGCGTCGCCAAGGCCTTCATGGAGTTCGACGACGCCGGACGCATGAAGCCGTCCGCCTACTATGACCGCATCGTCGATGTGATGGAGGAGTTGGTCCGATTCACCATCCTCACCCGGCCGCACGCGCAGCGGCTGGTGGACCGGTATTCCGAACGCAAGGCGGCCGGAACCCCGATCGACGCCGCCGCCGACCTCTCAGCCATCGCCATCCGCTAGTTCAAGCCGCCCGGAGCCGCCCATGCCTGCCTCGTCCGATCGCAAATACTCGGTCCTGTTCCTGTGCACCGGCAACTCAGCACGATCGATCATCGCGGAATCGGTTCTGCGCAAGATCGGCGCCGATCGCTTTGAGGCCTTCTCCGCCGGCTCGACGCCGAAAGGTCAGGTTCATCCCATGGCCTTGAAGGTTCTGTCTGATCATGGCTATCCGACCGAGGGCCTGCGCTCAAAAAGCTGGGACGAGTTCGGAGCGGACGGCGCGCCTCCCATCGATATCGTCATCACCGTCTGCGACAACGCCGCGGGCGAGGTCTGCCCCGTCTGGCCGGGGCATCCCGTCTCAGCGCACTATGGTCTCGACGATCCGGCCGCCGTTGCCGGAACTGACATCGAAATCGAACGGGCGTTCGGGAGGACGTTGAAGGAGCTGTTGGCGCGGATCAGCCTCTTGGCGCAGCTCCATGTGGCGAACCTGGACCGCATGGCGTTGCGCAGCAGCGTGCAATCGATTCATGATCAGATGAGGCGGCCCGCTGCAGAAGACTGATGTCGTCCGGGGGGCGGACGAAGTGGGCGTTATCCGCCTGGACAGACCGGACTTCGGCGCCGAGATCGACGGCAGCGGGTCGGTGAGGCCATAGGCACGCCGGGTCGTCCAATAGACCTGACGCCCGCCCTCGCCCGTACCGGCTGGAGCAGCCCCGCCGCACCGCCGCCTCGCCCGGGCGGCCCGCACCGACCACAGGTTCGACCTCCCTCATCAACGGCAAGCTTGATCAGAGGACGGCGGCGGCGACGTCGCGCTCAAGCGCGATTAGACGCAATCCGCCGCCCGTCACTCCAGGCTTCGGATCGCAGCGCGATTTGCGCATGGTCGGCTCGGAAGAAGGACCCTCTTAGGGCTCCGCCCTCGCGCGGGCCAGGGTGAAGCGGCTTCGCCGCCGGACCGGCCGGTCTCCCCGGCCTTCCGCGCCGGCGATTGCCGTCATGATGATCCTCAGGGTCAGGCTTGTGCAGGTCGGGCGATCCCCCTCCGGCCGGTCCGCCCTGGCCCTTGCTACCCCGGTCTCGCCGACGGGCAGGGTTTCTGGCGCGCGCCTTGCGCGTCTGCAACCCATGCCCAAGGAGGCAGACATGACTGCTCACTCCCCTCAGACCGCCCCGACCTCGGCGACGCCCGCGACGGCGGCCGGAACGCTCCTCGGCGCGACCCTCGTCGTGCCGCTGAACCGGCTGAAGGCCTCGCCGCGCAACGCCCGCAAGACGCCGCATGCATCGGCGACCCTCGAAGCGCTTGCCGCCTCGATCAGAGCCAAGGGCGTCTTGCAGCCGCCCGTGGTCGAAATCGAGCGGAAGCCGGACGGCCAACCCACCGGGGCCTATCTGGTCACCATCGGCGAAGGGCGGCGGCAGGCGCTGCGCTTGCTGGTCAAGCGCAAGGCGATCAAGCGGACCCATCCGGTGCGCGTGACCGTGGACGAGACCAACGACGCCCATGAAATATCGCTGGACGAGAACGTCACCCGCGAAGCCATGCATCCCGCCGACCAGTTCGAAGCCTTCCGACGCGTCGCCGAAGAGAAGGGTTGGGGGGCCGAGGAGATCGGCGCCCGGTTCGGCGTGTCGGCGCAGACGGTGCGTCAGCGGCTGCGGCTCGGCGCCGTCGCGCCCGATCTGATCGCCGCCTATCGGGCAGGCGATGTCTCGCTCGACCAGCTGATGGCTTTCGGCGTCAGCGACGACGGGGCGCGCCAGCAACAGGTGTTCGAGCAGATCGGACCCCACGCCCCGCCCTACGCCATCCGTCGCGCCATGACCGAGACCAAGGTCCGCGCGGACGACCGGCGCGCCCGCTTCATCGGGCACGCCGCCTATGAGGCGGCGGGCGGCGTGATCCTCCGAGACCTCTTCACCGAAGACGGCGGCGGCTGGCTGGAGGACGCGGCCCTGCTCGACCGGCTGGTGGCCGAAAAGCTGGCGGACCTCGCTGAAGACGCCCGCGTGCGCGAGGGCTGGGCTTGGGTCGAGGCCCACGCCGACTTTCCACACGGGACCGGCTACGGCCGGGTCTGGCCCGAACCGGTCGAGCGGTCCGAGGCGGAAATCTCGGCCGTCGCCGCCCTGGCGGAGGCGTACGACCGTCTGGTCGCAGAGGCGGACGAGGACGGCCTGACGCCCGATCAGGACGCCCGGCTGGAAGAGATCGACAAGGCCTTGCAGGACCACGGCCCCGACGTCGCCTATCGGCCGGACGACCTCGCCCGCTCGGGCCTGATCGTCACCCTCGGCCACGACGGTCTGGCGCGGTTCGAGCGGGGTCTGGTCCGCGCCGAGGACGCGCTGCGGCCCTCCGATCCGGACGCGACCGGCGCCGATACCGGGATCGATACGGCCGAGGACGCGGCGACGGGGACCGGCGATGACGCGCCCGGCGACGAGCCCGACGAGGGGCTGGCGCCGCTTTCGGAGCGGCTGGTGATGGACCTGACGGCCCATCGCACCGCCGGTCTTCGCGCCGCGCTCGCCGCCGCGCCGACCGTCGCCCTGACCGCCGTCGTCCATGCGCTGGCCCTGCAGGTCTTCTATCCCGGCCATGAGCAGGCCACGCCGCTGCAGGTGCGGCTGGTCCGGACCGGACTGGAGCGGCTCGCGCCCGGCGTCATGGAGGGTCCGGCGGGCCGCGCCCTCGCCGAACAGGGCGAGGCGTGGGCCGCGCGCCTGCCCGCCAAGCCGCAGTACCTGTGGGCGGTCTTGACGGCCCTGCCCGGCTCGGAGGTGCTTGACCTGCTCGCCTATTGCGCGGCGCTCGGCCTCAACGCCGTGCGCGACCCGCATGATCGGCGCCCGGCGGCGTGGGCGCAGGCGGACGTTCTGGCGACGGCCCTGTCGCTGGACATGACCGCCGTCTGGTCGCCCACGGCGGCGTCCTACTTCTCGCGCATCTCCAAGGCGCGGATGCTGGAGGCCGTGGCCGAGGCCCGCGACGCCGCCGAGCCGGAGCGGATCGCCGGGTTCAGGAAGATGGACATGGCCGAGGCCGCCGAACGGCTGGTCGAAGGCACGGGCTGGCTGCCGATCCTGCTCCGGACGGCACCCGCCGAGGCGGACACAATCTCGGAGCCGAACGACGCCAGCGCGTCAGAGGACGAGGCGGATTCGGCGGCCGTCGATCCCGACGCCTATCCCTTCGCGGCGGAATAGGACGCCGCGAGGTTTGAGAAAGGGGCCGCGCCCGAGAGGGCGCGGCCCTGATCTGTCCAGCCGCCTATCCGCCGCCCTGCCAGTCCTCTGTCGATGGGGTCGATCCGGCGTTCCGCCGGAAAGGGGTCAGCCTCATCCGTGCGCCCGCCGCGCGGGTGCGCGACCGCCCCGACCGTCCCGACCGGCGGACGGACGGACCAACCGGCCGACGGTCAAACCCGGCGGGCGGGCAGTCAAGACAGGCCAGACGACCAACAGGCGTGACCCGTCACGCGTCCGCGCCGAGTCCTCGAGCGCCGGGAGACCGTCGTCGCCTCGCGGCGTCATCGTCAGGCCCCGTCACGCCCGACGCGGCGGCGCGCGTCGCGCGTCGCGCCCCCAAAAGACCAGTCGTAAACCCCCGCCATAGCTGACGCGGCCGGGGCCATGCTACGCGCCCAAGGATTGCACGATCCGCGCGCCCCGCAGATAGTCGCCGAGCGGGCCTCGACGCGCCTTCAGGCCGACCGCGCCCGCCTCGCCGATGTCCGCCGACAGGAGAGGGAATGACCGTCGAACAGCTGATCGCCGTCCTGTCGCGCCTGCCGCCTCAGCTTCGCGACGTCATGCCGGGCGAGATTTTCGAGTTCGAGGACGTCCACGCCGCCTTCGTCGATCTCGTCTGGTTCGATGGTCAGGCGTGGCAACTGACCGACGAGCGACAGGCGGATCGGACCGAGGTCGTGCGACTATTCGGACCGGACGCGCCCTGAACCCCGGCCCCAGCGACACGACCTCGCCGCCTGCACCACAACTCGCCCTGAGCAGGCTGAAATCGCCGTCCCCCGCGCAGGATGCAGATCGGGGCGGGGAAGCTGGGATCGCCTGATCCGCCTTGTAGATCGTTGCGATTCGTCTGAGCGGTCGTCTTCCCCATCGGCGGTCCCGCGCCGCCTTCGCCGCCCCGGTTCCGGAGCGCCGCGTCCTGCGGTCGCGATCATCATCCGGCAGGTGGTCTGGTGCACACGCGCCTGTGGTCAGCCCCCCGCATCCACGCCGTCGCCTGCGCCGATGAAGGCTCCAAGCCTCGCCTTGTCCGCCTCTCTCGGACGGCCCGATCACGCCGCGCGCGGCCTCTCCTGGCTTGATCTGTCCAATCGTCCCCCGGTCTTCGCAACCGTCGACGACGACTTTCTTCCCCGGCCTTTCGGCCTCCTCGCGAGACAAGAAAGACGTTGCCTCCTGGTCCTTCGCCAAGGCTTCGGGCCCCGTGGCGCCTGCGGCTGCGGGGCTGCGGACCGGCGTCCGCTCGCCTGCCGATCGCCATCGAGGCCGCGGCTGGCGCGGCCCGATCCGCAAAAGGAGAGACGAACATGGCGACCATTGGAACCTTCACCCGCAACGACGACGCCTACGCGGGCGCCATCAAGACCCTGAGCCTGAATGTGCGCAACGCCCAGCTCCGGCCGAACGACAAGACCGACGACAAGGCCCCCGACTATCGGATGTTCTCCGGCGCCATCGAGTTCGGCGCCGCCTGGAAAAAGACCTCCCAGGCCAACCGCGACTATCTGTCGGTCAAGCTGGACGATCCCAGCTTCCCCGCCCCGATCTACGCCTCCCTGGTCGAGGTGGACGGCGGCTTCAGCCTGATCTGGTCGCGCAACTGAGCGCACGGGCGGCGGCGCCGAGGCGCCGCCGCCCTCCCTTTCAACCCTTGTCTGGAGAGGATGTCATGACCCGTCCAACCCCTTCCGCTCGCCCCGATGTCCACGCCGACATCACCACCGCCATCCTCGCCGATCTCGAACGCGGCGTCCGCCCCTGGACCCGCGCCTGGACCGGCGCCGCCCAACGGCCCCGACGCCACGACGGCCAGCCCTATCACGGGATCAATGTCCTCCTCCTGTGGGCCAGCGCCGCCGATCAGGGCTTCGAACGGCCCACCTGGATGACCTTTCGTCGGGCCCTCGCGCTCGGCGGCTGCGTCCGACGCGGCGAGACCGGAACACGCATCGTCTTCGCCGGATGCCGCGAAGGTCCCGCGTCACCGTCCGAAGACGCGGCCGCGTCGGACGACGTCCGCCCCGCCGCTGACGCCAGGGGCGCCGTCTTCCTGAAACGCTACACCGTCTTCAACCTCGAGCAGATCGACGGTCTGGAGGCCCGCTATCCTGCGCCGGCGCTGCTCCCCGAACCCGTGCGCGACGCGCGGGCCGAACACTTCCTCTGCGCCGTCGGCGCCGACATTCGACACGGCGGCGACACCGCCTGTTATCTGCCACGCGAGGATCGGGTGCGCATGCCGCACCGCGCACGCTTCGAAACCCACCAAGCCTATTACGCCGTCCTCGCCCATGAACTGATCCATTGGACCGGCCATGCCAGCCGGCTGGACCGTCTGGGCGGCCTCGTCCGTTTCGGCGACAGCGCCTATGCGCGCGAGGAACTGGTGGCCGAACTGGGCGCCGCCTTCCTCTGCGCCGACCTGGGCCTGTCGCTCGAACCCCGCCCCGACCACGCCGCCTATCTGGCCTCTTGGCTGAAGGTGCTCGGCGACGACAAACGGTTCATCGTCGCCGCCGCCGCCCATGCCGAGCGGGCCGTCGCCCTGTTGAGCGCCCTCGCCGGAACGCTCGATCATCCAGGCTGAGGCGCGCCACACGGCCGATGCCCGCCCGGCATCGGCCGATGCCCGCCGGCCGTCTACCCGCACACGCCGCCTCGCGAAATCCTGCGCGCGTCCGGTGCGTCGCCGCTCAGCGCCGCGCCTCCCGTCTCAGGAGACCGCCATGACCGACGCCGTCACCCCCATGCCGCCGCGCTTTCTGCGCACCCCCGAGGCCGCTCGCCATCTTGGCCTGTCCGGCCGCACCCTGGAGAAACACCGCTGCTACGGCACCGGCCCGATCTATCGCAAGATCGGCGGCCGGGTCGTCTATGCCCTGTCCGACCTTCAAGCCTGGGCCGATCGCGGCGCGCGAACCTCGACGGAGGCGGCCGTAGACGATCCGGTTCTGCCCGCGCGGCGCCCGGGATCGACGGTCGGTTCGTCCTCGGGACTGCGGCGATGAGCGGCCCGCCGCGCAAGTCGGACGGGTCCGATCCGGTGCGCGCCCCCCGTCCCGCACCGCCGCTCGCGCTCGTCGCAGACACAGCTTCCGTCGCGCGCGACGCCCTCACCTGGGTCGAACTGATCGACGACGAAGGCCGCGCCGAACGCTGGATCCGCTTCGGCGCCGTGGTCGAGACCCACAGGGTCAGCGCCCATAATCAGTTCGTCGGTTTCGCGCCGGGCGCCGTCTTCGCCTATGTCCGCTGGGCCTGCGGCCCGCGCGGCGCCGTGGGCGCGAGGCTGGATATCCTGCAGGCGGTGGAGCGCGGCGCGGCCCGCACCGCCATCCCCGGCGTCACGCCCGGCGCCGTCAGCCTGCTGCGGCTGAACGGCTGGGCGCGTGTCCGTCACGCCCTGGCGGTGATCGACGCGGTCGCGGAAACCGGCGTCGCGCTCGAGGCGGTCGCGCCGGATCATTGGCGTCACGTCCACAACCGAATGACCGCCGGACTTCTACCTCAGGCCTATAGCACGGCGCGACACCGGGCCCTGAAACTGCGCCAGGTTCTGGGCGGGGACGGTCGCTCGTGAGCGCGCGTCCTGCGTCGGCTCGCCGCGTCTCGATCCTCGGCGCAGCCGCCGTCGGCGTCGCGGCCGTCGCCTTTTCCGTCGTCGCGCCGCCGACGCCGCGCCTGATCTGGAACGCCAGCGCCAGCGCGCCGATCGGCCTCTATCGGCTGTTCCCCGACGCGCCCCTCGCCGTCGGCGCGCGCGTCGCCTATCGCCCCACGCCGGACCAGGCCCGGCTGTTCGCGCATCGCCGCTATCTCCCCGACGGCCTGCCGTTGCTCAAACCCGTCGCCGCCGTCGCGCCTTCGGTCGTCTGCCGCAAAGGCGAGACCCTCACGATCGACGACCGTATCGTCGCCCAAGCGCGGCGAACCGATCGAGCCGGCCGCCTTCTGCCGGTCTGGTCGGGCTGCCGGACCTTGAGCGCGGACCAACTCCTGTTGCTGGCGCCCGACAACCCCGACTCGCTCGACGGCCGATACTTCGGGCCGGTCTCCCGAACGCGAATTCTCGGCCTGGTGACGCCGCTGTGGCTGAATGGATCGGGCCGATGAGGCGCCGCTCTTGGGGTTTGATCCTGGTGATAGCCGGGATCGCGACCGCGCCGGGCGCCCTCGCCCCGGCGCCGGTCCACGCCGCGTCGCCGTCGGACTGGACGACGGATCGGGCGTCGTCCTCGCAACCCTACGAGGCGCTGATCGCCGAGGCGGCCAATCGTTTCGGCGTGCCAGAGACCTGGATCCGGGCCGTGATCCACGCCGAAAGCGCCTTCGATCCGGACGCGGTCTCGTCGGCTGGCGCGCTCGGCCTGATGCAGCTGATGCCCGCCACCTATGCGGAGATGCGCAGCCTTCACGGCCTCGGCGCCGACCCTTTTCTCCCGCGCGACAACATACTCGCCGGCGCCGCCTATCTGCGCCATCTGCATGATCGCTTCGGCTCGGGCGGCGTCCTGGGCGCCTATAACGCCGGCCCAGGGCGCTACGCCGAGCATCTGCGCACCGGCCGCGCCCTGCCCGCCGAGACCCGGATCTACGAACAGCGCGTGCGTCGCGCGCTCGCGCGGAAGGGGCGCATCGAGGCGGCCTCGGGCGTCGGGAATCCCTCGCCTACGCCGCCCACAACGCCGCCTGATCCCTATGCCTCGCCTCTGTTCGTCCGTCGTGCGGCGCCGGCGTCGCTCGCCGCCCCCGCCGCCGCCGCCGCCGTCCCCACCCCTATGGCGGCCTCCATCGGCGCGGCGCCGTCGACGGCTCGGTCGCTTCCTCTGGGTGACCGGGAATGAACCCCAAGGTGGTCAGAAAGCCCGAAAGACAGGGAGGGCAAGATAAAAGCCGCAAGGTGCGGCCTGGGGTGGGGGTGGGATTTCCTCGCCGTTTCAACCGCTTGGCGCAAGGCGCGCGTCGAAGCCGCACCTTGCGGGGAGACCGAACCGACGGAAATCGTTGGAAAATGCGCACCTTGTCGAGGGCGTCATGAGCCGCGACGAGGAGTTCGAGCCGACGCCCGGCCGAATCCGTGATCGGGGCGTCTCGCGCCTGCCCACCGCCCTCAACCAGATCAAGGCGGCGACCCAGCGCGCCGGCGGACGCGGCTCCGGCTCAGGACGCGCGCCCGGCGCCGGGCCCAGCACCTTCGGCCGCGGTCGCCCCGCCGCCTTGCTCGCCCGCCACGTCGCCGCCCGCCGGACCGTGGTGATCAAGGCGCGGGTGGTGCGGCAGGCGGCCGGTCGCGCCACCCTTGGCGCCCATCTGCGATATCTGGTGCGCGACGGGACCACACGCGACGGCGCTGCAGGCCAGCTGTTCGACGCCGAGGCCGACGGCGTGGACCGCAAGGGGTTCGCCGAACGGGCCGGAGACGACCGGCATCATTTCCGCTTAATCGTCTCGCCCGAAGACGCCGACCAGATAGCGGATCTGCGGAGTTTCGCCCGCGACCTGGTCAAGACCATGGAGGCCGATCTCGACACGCGCCTCGACTGGGTCGCCGTCGATCACTGGAACACGCCCCATCCCCATGTCCATCTGATCGTGCGCGGCGTCGACGATACCGGCGCCGATCTGGTCATCAGCCGCGACTATATCGCCCAGGGTCTGCGCGGCCGCGCCGAAGCCCTGGTCGAGCGCGAGCTCGGTCCCCGCAGCGAACGCGAGATCGCCCGAGGCCTGGCCAAGGACGCATCGGCCGATCGCTGGACCCGGCTCGACCGCCTCCTCGCTGCGGAGGCCGGGCGCAACGACGGCCTGATCGACCTGCGGCCGGTCGGTCGCGAGGCGGCGCCGGCGCCCTCGCCCGTAAGGCTGGCGCGGCTTCGCAAGCTCGAGGCCCTGGGCCTGGCGCGGCCCGCCGGCGTCGGACGCTGGCGCCTGTCGCCGGAGGCCGAGCCGACGCTCAAGGCCCTGGCGCGCCAAGGCGACTTCATCGCCCGCCTGCATGACGCGATGACGGCGGACGGACGCGCCTTCACCCCGCCGGTCTGGTCCGCCGAGGAGACCACCCAGACGGTGATCGGACGGGTGGCCGCGCGCGGTCTGGACGACGAACTGACGGGCACAGGCTATGTGCTGATCGAAGGGCTCGACGGCAGCCTCCACCACCGCACCGTCCATGACGCCGCCCTGCCCGATCCCCCCATCGGCGCCATCGTCGAGGCGGCGCCGGCCAAGGGCGCGGGCCTGCGCCATCAGCATCTGCGCGTCCGCACCGATCTGGCCCTGGACCGTCAGGTCGAGGCGGACGGCGCAACCTGGCTCGATCGCCTCCGCGTCGATCCGAACCGGCCGGCCTTCGGCGCCGGATTCGGCGCTGCAGTCGCCGAGGCCTTCGAACGACGAGGCGACTGGCTGGTCGCCCAGGGTTTGGCGACGCGCACCGCTGACGGCGTGACGCCCCGCCCTCATCTGCTGGCCAAACTGTCCGCGCGCGAGCTCCAGGCCGCCGCCGCCCGTCTCTCCAACGAGACAGGCCAGCCTTATCGCCCGGACGCCCTCGCCTCTGAAGACGCCGTCTATCGCCGGCGTCTGATCCTGGCCTCGGGCCGGTTCGCCCTGCTCGACGACGGCCTGGGGTTCACCCTCGTGCCCTGGCGTCCGGCCATGGACCGCCATATCGGCCAGGCCCTGCCGTTCGAACTTCGCGGTCGCAGCGGCCCCGGCGCGCCTCCCGTCCCCAACCGCAGCCGGGGCCCCTCGGTCTGACCCTCCGCACAGGAACCGCCCATGTCCGCCGGACGCATTCTCTGGGGCCAGATCGGCCTGGTCCTCGCCCTGGTCCTCGCCGGCGTCATCGGTGCGGGCCAATGGACGGCCTGGCGGCTCGGTTACCAGGCCGCGCTCGGCGCGCCCTGGTTCGCTGTCGGCGACGTGCGAATCTACCCCCCCTTCGCCTTCTTCTGGTGGTGGTTCGTCTATGACGCCTATGCCCCGGACATCTTCCTCGAAGGCGCGGGCGTCGTGGTGTCCGGCGTCGCCCTCGCCGTGTCGTGCGCCTTCGCCATGGCGGTGTGGCGATCGCGCGAGGCGCAGGCGGCCACCACCTACGGCACCGCGCGCTGGGCGGGAACGACCGACGCCCGTGCGGCCGGGCTGCTGGGCGAGGACGGCGTGGTGCTCGGTCGGCTCGACGACCATTATCTTCGTCATGACGGCCCCGAACATGTGCTGTGTTTTGCGCCGACCCGGTCGGGCAAGGGCGTCGGCCTGGTGGTGCCCAGCCTGCTGACCTGGCCCGGCTCCGTCCTGGTCCATGACATCAAGGGCGAGAACTGGACCCTGACCGCCGGTTGGCGCGCCCGCTTCGGTCCGGCGATCAAGTTCGATCCGACCGACCCCGCCTCCAGCGCCTACAACCCGCTCGCCGAGGTGCGTCTGGGCGAGCGCGAGGTGCGCGACGTCCAGAACATCGCCGACATCCTGGTCGATCCCGAAGGCGCGCTCGAACGGCGCAATCACTGGGAGAAGACCAGCCACGCCCTGTTGGTGGGCGTCATCCTCCACGTCCTCTATATCGAGCCGGACAAAACCCTGTCCGGGGTCGCCGCCTTCCTGTCCGATCCCCGCCAGCCGATCGAGACCACGCTTCGGCGGATGATGACGGCCCAGCACCGCAAGGACGGCCCTCATCCGGTCGTGGCCGCCGCCGCCCGGGAACTCCTCAACAAGAGCGAAAACGAACGCTCCGGCGTCCTGTCCACCGCCATGAGCTTTCTCGGTCTCTACCGCGACCCGATCGTGGCGCGAGCGACGGCGCGCTGCGACTGGCGCATCGACGACCTCGTGGGCGGCGATCGGCCCGTCAGCCTCTATCTGGTCGTGCCGCCCTCCGACATCAGCCGCACCAAACCTCTCGTGCGCCTGATCCTCAACCAGGTCGGCCGCCGCCTGACCGAGGACCTGGAGGCGGGTCAGCGGCGCCGGCGGCTGCTGATGATGCTCGACGAGTTTCCGGCGCTCGGCCGGCTCGACTTCTTCGAGACCGCCCTCGCCTTCATGGCCGGCTATGGCATCAAGGCCTTCCTGATCGCCCAATCGCTGAACCAGATCGAGAAGGCTTACGGCGCCTCAAACGCCCTTCTCGACAACTGCCACGTCCGTGTCGCCTTCGCCGCCAATGACGAGCGCACCGCCAAGCGGATCTCCGACACCCTGGGCACGGCGACCGAACTACGGGCCATGCGCAACTACGCCGGCCACCGTCTGTCGCCCTGGCTCGGTCATCTGATGGTGTCGCGCCAGGAAACCGCGCGGCCGCTCCTGACTCCCGGCGAGGTGATGCAGCTGCCGCCCGACGAAGCCCTGGTTTTGGTCTCCGGCTGCGCCCCGATTCGCGCCCGCAAGGCCCGCTACTACCGAGATCGCGAGTTGAACCGTCGGGTTCTGCCGCCCCCTCCCCCACGCCTAACCGCGTCCGACGGCGATGCGCCGAGACCAGGCCTGGGCGGGGATGACGAGGCGGGCCGCCCGACATTGGCGGGCGCGGCGGACGCCTGGCGCGACGCCGCCGCCGAGGGTGGCCCGCGCCAGGAGCCGGACCTGGAGCCCCCGCCCGTGCCCACCACCCCGCCCGCCCCGACCGATGCGCTCTTCATCGAAGACGACGAGGCCCCCGTGATCGAAGCTGCCGACACCGATCTGCGGCGGGTCGCGCGTCAGGCGGCGCTCGACCCCGACGACGGCATTCCGCTCTGAGGCTCGCCATGCGCAAACCCTTCCTCACTGTCTATCTCGACCCGGACCTCCTCAAAGCGCTTGAGACCTACGCCAAGACCCGCGGGGCGCCCAAGTCCACGGTCGCCGAAGCCGCCATCGCCAGCTTCCTGACGCCCGACGCCTCGGATCAGAAGGAAGCCGCTCTGAGCCGCAGGCTCGATCGGCTGGATCGCCGCACGGATCGGCTGGAGCGGGATCTCGGGATTGCCGTCGAGATGCTGGCCCTGTTCATCCGGTTCTGGCTGACCGCCACCCCCGCCTTGCCCGAGGGTGCACAAGCGGCCGCTCGGGCCAAGGGCCGCGAACGCTATGCCGGCTTCGTCGAAGCCTTGGGACGGCGATTGGCGAACGGCCGGGCCTTCGCCAGGGAGGTGCTCGAAGAGGCGACGCCTTCGGGCGGGGCGACGACACCGCCGACTCCGCCGGACTGAGCGCAGGCGAATCCCGCCTCACCCGCCGGATCGGCGCCCGGCGTCCCGGTCTCAGGCGGGCCGGCTCAACCGCCTCGGTCTTAGGGCGGTGACGGTGAGCGCCGTCTCACGCCTGGGGTCGCGGGCCGAGCGCGCGATAGGGCTCGCCGCGCCCGCCGGCCGCGGCCCGCGTCAGGACGGACGTCTCGAGACCAGCGCCAATATGGATCTGGATGTCGCGATGCCGCAGCCCGTCGTGCAAGGCGCTGCAGGTGGCCCGAACGGCGGACAGCCGGTCGATCCAGACATCGGTTTCGAAAAGAATCAGCCCCGGCGCCAGATCGGCCTGGTCTTTCGCGGCCAGCGCCATGGCGTCGAGACGGTCGTTGAGTTCGGCTTCGGTCATAGGCGCCCAGAGGCTGAGTCGGCCCGTCGCCGATTGCCTGGGACGCTTCCGGGCGGTCGGACACGCGGTCTCCGCAGGGCTAAAACCGAAGCCCGCAAGTCATTCTACGCCCCCGCCCTACGCCCCCGTCTCGACTGTTGCGGCCGAGGGAATTTCGCTCCTCTTAATCGCCCGTCCGAGATCGCGTTGCGATCCCCAACGACGGAGCCTGCGCCATGATCGCCGACCGAAGCCTGCGGATGCTGCAGACCGCGCTCGGCGTCGCCATCGGCGACTTGCTGAACGAGGACGACGTGGTCGAGGTGATGCTCAACCCCGACGGCCGGATCTGGGCCGATCGCCTCGGTGTCGGTTTGGCCGACACCGGCCATCGTCTGTCCCCAGCGGACGGTGAACGGCTGATTCGACTCGTCGCCCATCAGGTCGGCGAGCGGGTCGATGCCGAACGGCCTCGGATCTCGGCCGAACTCCCCGGCGGCCAGAGGTTCGAAGGCCTGATCGCGCCGGTCGTGACTGCGCCGACCTTCGCCATCCGCAAACCCGCCGTCGCCGTCTTCCGTCTGGACGCCTATGTCGCCGCCGGCGTCATGACCAAGGCCCAGGCCGATCATCTTCGCCTTGCGGTCGCCACCCGCAAGAACATCCTGGTCGTGGGCGGCACCTCGACCGGCAAGACCACCCTGGTCAACGCCCTGCTCGCCGAGATCGCCGAGACCGGCGACCGGGTGGTGCTGATCGAGGACACCCGCGAGCTTCAGTGCGCCGCGCCCAATCTCGTCGCCCTGCGCGCCAAGGCCGGATCGGCCAGCCTCTCGGACCTCGTGCGCTCCGCCCTGCGCTTGAGGCCGGATCGGATCCCGATCGGCGAGGTGCGCGGCGGCGAGGCCCTGGACCTGATCAAGGCCTGGGGCACCGGCCATCCGGGCGGCGTCGGCACCCTTCATGCCGGCTCCGCCACGGGCGCGCTCGCCCGGCTCGAACAGCTGATCGAGGAGGCGGTCGTCACCGCGCCGCGCGCTCTGATCGCCGAGACGATCGATCTGATCGCCGTGCTCGCCGGTCGCGGCGACGCCCGCCGACTGGTCGAGCTCGCCGCCGTCGACGGCCTGTCCTCCGCCGGCGCCTACCGCCTGACCCATCTCGAACCCTGAAGCTTTCCGATGAAGGAGCCATCCATGATCCGCCTGTCCCGCCGCGCCGCCGCCACCATCCAACTCGTCCTGGTCCTGGCCGCCGCCTCCCCGGCCCTCGCCGGCGGATCCTCCATGCCCTGGGAGGCCCCGCTGCAGTCCATCCTGGAATCGATCGAAGGCCCCGTCGCCAAGATCATCGCCGTGATGATCATCATCGTCACCGGCCTCACCCTGGCCTTCGGCGACACCTCGGGCGGCGCGCGTCGCATGATCCAGATCGTCTTTGGTCTGTCGATCGCCTTCGCCGCCTCCTCCTTCTTCCTCAGCTTCTTCTCCTTCGGCGGCGGAGCTCTGGTTTGATGGCCGAAATCCTGCCTGAAGACTTCACCGCTCCGCTCCGCCGATCGCTGGTCGAACCCATCCTGCTGGCCGGCGCCCCGCGCACCCTGGCCATGGTCAACGGCACCCTGGCCGCCGCGCTCGGCCTGGGCCTGCGCCTCTGGCTCGTCGGCCTGGGGGTCTGGATCGTCGGTCATGGATTGGCGGTCTGGGCGGCGCGCCGCGACCCGGACTTCGTCGAGGTGGCCCGCCGCCACCTGCGTCTTCCGCCCTTCCTGGACGCCTGAGATGTTCGCCCTCAGAGAATACGCCCGCGCCCCACGCCGCCTGGCCGACTTTCTGCCTTGGGCGGCCCTGGTCGCGCCCGGCGTCGTCCTCAACAAGGACGGCAGTTTCCAGAGGTCAGCGCGGTTTCGCGGGCCGGATCTGGATTCGGCCATGCCGTCCGAACTGGCGGCTGCGGCCCACCGGTTGAACAACGCCCTGCGACGGCTCGGCTCGGGCTGGGCCGTCTTCGTCGAGGCGCGGCGCGACCCCGCCGCCGACTATTCCGACAGCCGCTTTCCCGATCCCGTCTCCGCCCTAGTGGAGGCCGAACGGCGCGCAGCCTTTGAGGCCGACGGCGCCCATTACGAAAGCACCTATGTCCTGACGTTCGCGTGGATGCCTCCGGCCGAAGACGTTCGCCGCGTCGAGCGCTGGCTCTATGACGGGCGACCCGAGCACATGGCGGACGGTCGGGCGCATCTGTCGGTCTTCCTCGACCGCACCGACCGCCTGTTCGCCCTGATTGAAGGGTTCCTGCCCGACATCGCCTGGCTGGACGACGCCGGCGTCCTGACCTTTCTTCATGGCGCCGTCTCGCCCCGGCGACAGGGGGTGCGGCCGCCCGAGACGCCGATGCATCTCGACGCCCTCCTGGCCGACAGTCCCCTCACGGGCGGCCTGGCGCCGCGGCTGGGCGAGGCGCATCTGCGGGTCCTGACGATCACCGGCTTTCCGACGGCGACCTGGCCGGGTCTGCTCGACGAGCTCAACCGTCTCGCCTTCCCCTACCGCTGGTCCACCCGCGCCCTGTGCCTGGACAAGACGGACGCCGCCAGGATGCTGGGTCGCATCCGTCGTCAGTGGTTCGCCAAGCGCAAGTCGATCGCCGGCCTGATCAAGGAGGTGATGACCCAGGAAGCCTCGGCCCTGGTTGACAGCGACGCCGGCAACAAGGCGCAGGACGCCGACGAAGCCTTGCAGGATCTGGGCGCGGACGGCGTCGGCTATGCGATCGTCACCGCCACCCTGGTCGTCTGGCATGAGGACGCCGCCGTGGCCGACGCGCGCCTGCGCGAGGCCGAAAAACTGATCCAGGGCCGCGACTTCACCTGCACCGTCGAAAGCCTCAACGCCGTCGACGCCTGGCTGGGCGGTCTGCCAGGCCACCTTTACGCCAATGTGCGCTCGGCCCCGATCTCGACGATGAACCTGGCCCATCTGCTGCCGATGTCGGCGGTCTGGGCCGGCCCAAGCGACAATCCTCATCTCGGCGGACCGCCCCTCTTCTATGCGCGCACCGAAGGCTCGACCCCGTTCCGCTTTTCGACCCATGTCGGCGACGTCGGCCACGCCCTCGTCGTCGGCCCGACGGGCGCCGGCAAGAGCGTGCTGCTGGCCCTGATGGCGCTGTCGTTCCGACGCTACCCCGCCGCCCAGGTCTTCGCCTTCGACTTCGGCGGGTCGATCCGGGCCGCCGCCCTGGCCATGGGCGGCGACTATCACGACCTGGGCGCAGCGCTGAGCGCCGACGGCGACGGCGACGGCCTCAGCCTGCAGCCGCTGGAAGGCGTCGACGATCCCGCCGAACGGACCTGGGCGGCGGCCTGGCTCGCCGACCTGATCGCGCGCGAGGACGTCGTTGTGACCCCGGACCTCAAGGATCGGCTGTGGAGCGCGCTCGCCAGCCTGGCCGGCGCGCCCGCCGAGGAGCGGACGCTTTCAGGCCTGGCCGCCCTGGTCCAATCCCAGGCGATCAAACAGGCCCTCGCGCCCTATACGATCGCCGGCCCCTGGGGCCGCCTGCTGGACGGCGAGGCCGAACATCTCGGCGTGAGCCCCGTTCAGGTGTTCGAGACCGAAGGCCTTGCCGGGACCGCCGCCGCTGCGAGCGTCCTGGCCCATCTCTTTCACCGGATCGGAGCCCGCCTCGACGGTCGCCCCACACTGATCATCATCGATGAGGGATGGCTCGCGCTTGAGGACGCCGCCTTCGGCACCCAGTTGCGCGAGTGGCTGAAGACCCTGCGCAAGAAGAACGCCTCGGTCGTCTTCGCCACCCAGTCCCTGGCCGACATCGCCGACAGCGCCCTGGCGCCGGCGCTGATCGAGAGCTGTCCCACCCGCGTCTTCCTACCGAACCCCCGGGCCCGCGAGCCCCAGATCCAGGCCGTTTACCGACGCTTCGGGCTCAGCGACCGCCAGATCGACATCCTCGCCCAGGCGACGCCCAAGCGCGACTATTACACCCAGTCCCGCGTGGGCGACCGACTGTTCGAGCTGGGGCTGGGGCCGGTCGCGCTCGCCTTCTGCGCGGCCTCGTCGCGCGAAGACCAGGGCGTGATCGCGCGCCTGCTCGCCGACTTCGGACCGGCGAACTTCGCCAATGCCTGGCTTCGCCATCGCGGCCTGCCCTGGGCCGCCGATCTGCTGCCCGTCGTCGCCCCCCGGTCCCCCTTCACCCCCCAGGAGCCGACACCATGATCCGCCACCCCTCACGATCCGCCCCCCTGCTCGCCGTGGTCCAGTTGACCGTCCCCCTCGGCCTGGGCGGGATCGCCGCCTTCCCGGCGCCCGCGACCGCTCAGGTCGCCGTCCATGATCCCGCCAACTACGCCCAGAACCTGCTCCAGGCCGCGCGCGCCCTTCAGTCGGTGAACAATCAGATTCAGTCCCTGCAGAACGAGGCTCAGGCCCTCCTCAATCAGGCGCGGGACCTGACCGCCTTGCCGACGTCCTCGCTCGCCGCCCTGCAGAGCCAGATGGACCGGACCCGCACCTTGATGGAGGAGGCCAAGGGTCTCGCCTATAATGTGGCCGAGATCGACCAAGCCTTTGCGACCCGGTACGGGCGTGCCGCCCTCACGACCGACGACCAGGCGCTGGTGACGCGGGCGCGATCCCGGTGGGAGGATTCCGTCGCGGGGTTCCAGGGGGCGCTTCAGGTTCAGGCCGAAGTGGTCGGCGGGCTCGACGGCGCCCAGGTCGAGATGCGCCGCCTGGTCGAGGCCAGCCAGGGTGCGGTCGGCGCGCTTCAGGCCTCCCAAGCCGGCAATCAACTCCTCGCCCTCCAGACGCGCCAGCTGTCCGATCTGTCCGCCCTCCTCGCCGCCCAAGGCCGCGCCCAGGCGCTGGAGGCGGCCGATCGCGCCGCCGTTCGCGCCGACGCCCGAGTTCGCTTCTCGCGCTTCATGGGTGCGGAGGAGACTCCGCGATGAGACGCGCCAATCCAATGGGGGCGGCGGCCGCCGTCATCGCCATCGCCGCCCTCGCCTGCGCCGCGCTTTCGGCGGGCGGCGCGCTTGCCCCCACGCCCCGGCCGAAACCGTCACCCTCCCCGACCGCCGATCTGGCGCGCTGCCGCGCCCTCGGCGAGGCCGGCGGGGCCGACCCGGACTGCCACACGGCCTGGACCGAACAGCGCCGATGGTTCTTCGGCGCGAGCGCAACGGGGAACGACCGGGGCGACCAGTCCCTTGCGGAGGCGGGGCGATGAGCGACGTCGGCGTCATCGACCGCTTCTTTGCGGTCTTCGGCCGCTACATCGATTCCGGCTTTGGCCTGTTGGGCGGGGAAGTCGCCTTCCTGGCCTCGACCCTGGTCGTGATCGACGTCACCCTCGCCGCCCTGTTCTGGGCCTGGGGCCCGGGCGACGACATCCTTGCGCGCCTCGTCAAGAAGACCCTGTTCGTCGGCTTCTTCGCCTTCCTGATCGGCAATTTCCAGCGTCTAGCCGACATCGTCTTCGCCAGCTTCTCGGGCCTGGGCTTGAAGGCGTCGGGATCCGGCCTGTCCGCGGCGGACTTCATGAGGCCCGGCCGACTGGCCCAGACGGGCGTGGACGCAGGCAAGCCTCTGCTGGAAGCGGCCGCGGAGTTGTCCGGCTTTCCAGGCCTGTTCGAAAACTTCGTTCAGGTGATTGTGCTGATGGTCGCCTTCCTGATCGTGGTCATCGCCTTCTTCGTCCTGGCGGTGCAGCTCTTCGTCACCCTGATCGAGTTCAAGCTGACCACCCTGGCTGGCTTCGTCCTCGTCCCGTTCGGCCTGTTCGGTCGCACCGCCTTCCTGGCCGAACGCGTGCTCGGCAATGTCATCGCCTCCGGCGTCAAGGTCCTGGTGCTGGCCGTCATCGTCGGCATCGGTTCGACCTTGTTCGACAGTTTCACGCGCGACTTCGCCGGCGTCGCGCCGACCCTTGAGGATGTCCTCGCCATCGCCCTGGCCGCCCTGACCCTGATGGGGCTCAGCATCTTCGGCCCGGGCATCGCCACCGGCCTGGTCTCGGGCGCCCCACAGTTGGGCGCTGGCGCGGCGGTCGGCGCCGGGCTCGCCGTCGGCGGCCTGGCCATGGCCGGGGTCGCCGGCGCACGCCTGGCCGCTGCGGGCGGATCGACGCTGGCGGGTCGAACCGGCGCCGGCGCGGCGGCGTCGCGCGCGCCCGCGACACGCCCTGGCGGATCAGGACTATCCGGCGGATCGCCCAAACCGGGCGGCGCGCCACCGCCAACGTCTGGGGGCGGGTCCGGAGCCGGGACATCCGCGAAAGGCGCGACGCCAAGCCCTCGCGCGACACCGCACCCCGGCGGGAGCGCTGCGGCCTCCACAGCCGCCCAGCCGCAGGACGCCTCATCGTCGCCGCCTGAAGGCTCGACCGCAAACGCTTCGCCGACACCGCCGTCCGACCCACAGGCCAAGGGGTCGAGCAGCCCTGCGCCTTCACCGTCGCCCTCAACCGCCAAGCCGGACTGGGCGCGCGCGATGGAGCAGCGCCAGGCGATCAGCCGCGGCCTGACGACCGCCGTCCACGTCATCCGCTCCGGCGACCATGGCGGCGGCGGCGGATCCGTTTCCCTTTCGGAGGATCGTTGATGACCCCTTTCAAACGGGCGTCCGCCCATTACGGCGAGACACCGGCCCCGACGACGCCTTACCAGCGCGCGGCGCAGGCTTGGGACGACCGCATCGGTTCGGCCCGCGTCCAGGCCCGCAACTGGCGTCTGATCGCCCTCCTCTCCGTGGCCACCACCGGCGGCTTGGCCGCCGCCCTGGTCGTCCAGTCCGCGCGCGGCGTGGTGACCCCCTGGATCGTCGAGGTCGATGGGCGCGGCGAAGCGGTAGCGGTCGGTCCCGCTTCGGCCGGGGCCCGGCCCGACGATGCGCAGATCGCCTGGCATCTCGGCCGATTCATAGAACAGGTGCGCAGCATCTCCGCCGATGCGGTCGTGGTCCGCGAGAACTGGCTGCGCGCCTATGACTATGCGACCGACTCCGGCGCCCAGGCCCTGTCGGATCATGCCCGGCGCAACGATCCCTTCGCCGAGATCGGCCGCATCCAGGTCTCGGTCGAAATCTCCAGCGTCATCCGCGCTTCGCCGGACTCATTCCGGGTGGCCTGGATCGAGCGCCGCTTCGTCGATGGGCAACTGGCCGAAACGGGCCGCTGGACCGCCATCCTGACCGTCGCCCTCCAGCCCCCGCGGTCGGCTGAGACGCTCAAGCGCAATCCGCTCGGCATCTATGTCGTCGCCCTCAACTGGTCCAAGGAGTTGTCCTCATGAACCGTCTCGCCGCCTCGGCGATCCTGGCCGCTCTGACGGCCGGCGGTTGCGTATCCGCGCACGCCGCGTCGTTTGCGCCCGCCCGCCTCGTCCAAACCTCAACAGCGCCGCGCCCCCCCGCATCGCCCCTCGCCTCGCCATCGGACGATCCGGCGTCGACACCGGGCGTCCCCAATCTTCGGATCCTGCCGCCGCGCGCGCCGGAAACGGCCTCCCCCGACGTCCGCATCGCGGACGCGAACGCCGCCGCCCGTGTCGAGCCGAGCGCGCCTGACTATGATCAGGCCGCTCAGGTCTACAGTTTTGCGCCCTACGCCCTCTTCCAAGTCTACGCCGCCCCGGGTCGGGTAACCGACATCGCCCTCCAGCCGGGCGAGCGGCTCTCCGATCAGGGGGCGATCGCGGCGGGCGACACCGCGCGCTGGATCATCGGCGAAAGCACGAGCGGCGCCGGCGAGCGGCTGCGCACCCATGTGCTGCTTAAACCCACCCGCTCCGATCTCGCCACCAATCTGGTGATCCATACGGATCGCCGCACCTATCATCTGGAACTCCAGGCTCGGCCTGACGCCTATATGGCGGCCGTCGCCTGGCGCTATCCGCACGAGGAGGCTCTGGCGGTCGAACGCGCGGCGGTGACGGCCGAGGCGCGCGAGCGGGAGCCGGCCGTCGACCTGGCCGCCCTGAACTTCGACTACCGCATCGAAGGCCCCGCCGTCGCCTGGCGCCCCGTCCACGTGTTTGACGACGGCCGCCAGGTCTTCATCAGCTTCGGATCCGATATCGATCAAACCCGGCTGCCGCCTTTGTTTGTGACGAGCGCCGACGGCGGCGTCACCCTGGTGAACTACCGTGTCGAAGCGGGCCGGATGGTCGTGGATCGCCTGTTCCACCGCGCCGAACTGAGGCTTGTCGAGGGCCGCAAGGACCGGGTCGTGCGCATCCTGCGGTCGGGATCGCGCCCATGACGACGCCGTCGGACGCCCCTGCGGATGTCGTCAAGGCCATGCGGTTGCGGCCTGCCCCACCGGAGGTGATGCGGCTGTCGCGAAAGGCCGTGTGGATCGGCGGCGGCGTCGCCGCTCTTGCGGGATCTCTCATATTCGCCGTCGCCCTGCGCGCGCCGTCCCGAGCGACGCCGCCGCAAGACCTCTATCGTCCGGCCGCCGCGCCGTCCGAGGGCGTCAGCGCCCTGCCGAAAGACTATGCAGGCCCGCGGCTCGGTCCACCCCTACCCGGGGATCTGGGGCGACCGATCCTCGCCGCAGGACAGGCGGACGACTGGTCGCACGGAAACCGCGAGGACGCCCCATCCCGACCCTCGGCGGCGGAGACCGAAGCCGCGCAGGGGGCTCGCCGACGGCGTGAGCAAATGGCGCAGGCCCGCGAGGCCGCACTGACGAGCGGTCTGTTTTTTCAGGCCGCCCGCAACATCCCCACGGCGGACGCGGCGGCGTCCGGCGGAGCCACGCCCACGGTGTCGGCGACGGCCCCGACCTCCGCCGCCCTGTGGCCTGGCGTCATCATCACGGGGGTCCTGATCACGGGGCTGCGTTCGGACTTGCCCGGTGCGGTCCTGGGCCAGGTCGCCGAAGATGTCCGCGACAGCGCGACAGGGCGGCGCATCGTCATTCCACGCGGGTCGCGCCTGATCGGCGCCTATGACGCCGAGGTGGTCTATGGCCAGTCGCGCCTGCGGATCGTGTGGACCCGACTGGTCACACCCGAGGGCCGCAGTCTTGGCCTGACCGGAGCCGAAGCCAGCGACCCGGCGGGCTACGCGGGGCTCGAGGATCGGGTCGACAATCGCTGGGGCGAGCGGCTTCGGACCGCGGGCCTCACGACCCTTCTGTCAATCAGCACGGCCGCAACAGAGGGGGACGACGACGACCGGATCGTCAGGGCCTTGAGAGAAGGCGCCGGCCGAAGCATCGACCAGGTCGGGCGGGACGGACTCAATCGCGGTTTGGCGATTCCGCCGCGCCTGACCGTGCGGCCCGGCTCCCCCTTCCACATCATTCTGACGGACGGTCTGTCGCTGCCGTCTGAGGGAGACTGATCATGTCCAAGCTGAAACTCGCCGGTCTGCAGGATGATACCCCGGTGAAACTGACACTCGAGCTTTCAGCCGATGTCCACCGGGATCTGACCCTCTACGCCCAGGTGCTGGCCGAGGCCGAAGGTCAAGCGTTCACGCCGCCCCAGTTGGTCGGACCGATGCTGAGCCGATTCATGGCCACGGATCGCAGCTTCATCAGCGCCAAGGCGAAGCGTTGACGCCGCATCGCTCTCCGTCCCTCCTCGAAACCGACCGGCCAGATCCAGGTCCAAAAGGGCAGCTGATCGTTCAAGCCGGAGACTACGGTCCGGGCGTCGGTTTCACCGAAGGTCTCAGCGAATATCCGCTCGATCCGACAGCTTTCTTCGTCTGTGAAAGCGGCGAACGCTCGCGTGCGCACTCGTTGGGACGCGCGTCCGCCGTTCTGGGCGAGGAACCTCTGCAGCCGTGCGATTTGCGCCATCGGCATATCGACGAGGGCCTGAAGGCGACCTAGGTCAACTTGTGAAAACCTATCACCTGTTGCGAATATCGATCACGAAAGACAAGTTTTGTGAAAATCATTCAGGCCGCGCAGATCATCTGAAGCCAGGAGGGGGGCAGCGGGACCTTGGGCCGAACTGCCCCGGGCTAGGCGAGACTCATCGCCGTCTGGCGGCGCTGACGAACCGTCGCAAGACCGGGTTGTCGTTCCCCGCCCACCAAGCTGCAGCAACCGCCAATGGCGCAACGGCCTTGAGCGATAAGGGGCGCAGAACGAGATCGGGCTCAAGCCTCAAACCTTTGAGCGATCCGGATCCAATCAAGGTCACGCCAAGTCCCATGCGCGCCTGCTCGAGCAAAAGGACCGCCCCCGCCTCCTGCACGACGATGTCCAGCCCTCCCGAATGGCTGCCAAGCGCCTCAAAGACGGCGAGACCGATATCTCCCGCGCTCACCAGAACTCTGTCTCCGCTGAGGTCATCCGGCTGAAGGACATCGATTCCCGCCAGTCTGTGGGTGCGAGGAAGGGCGACAAGGAGGGGTTCACGCCAAAGGATGGATATGTCCAACCCCGCAACCGTCATGCCGCCCGGCAGTACTGCGATATCCAGACGTTGGTCCGCGACGGCCTGGAGATGCTCTTCGGCCCGCCCTTCGACCATTTCGATCAAGACGTCAGGGTGCGCGCCATGAAAGCGGTCGATCAGATGGTAAAGGGCCTCGCTCAGAAACGAGAAGGTCAGGCCGATCCGCAGCTGTCCAACCTGCCCTGAACCTGCGAGTCGGGCGTCGGCCACCGCCAGTCCGAGACTATCAAGAAGTATCTCCACGCGCCGCAGGAAGCGCCGGCCGGCATTGGTGGGCGACACGCCTTTCGTGCTGCGATGAAAGAGCGAGACGCCAAGATCATCCTCCAATCGACGAACGCGCCGGCTGATCGCCGACTGTTCGACGCCCAGAGACGCGGCTGCGGAACGAAAACCGCCTGATCGCGCCACAGCCATCGACCAACGAAGCGAGGTCAGATCGATGTCCGCATGCCGGGTGAGCATCGCCTCAGACCTGATCGAGCGGCGGCTGGTCCGCTTCGAAGGCGATCGCGACAGCGGCCCCGATCCGCTCTTGATGGTACTCCCGGACCAGAACGTCGAGGACGTCGATCCTTTCGTCGATCAGGCTTTGCGACATGGCCGCAAAGGCGGGAGTCGGATCCCCGAGCACTTGGCGTTCGGCCGTTCTCAGCCGCTCCAGATGAAACGCGACCCTGTGATAGGCGTCTCCAAGCGCGAGGTCGCCGCCTCGACCGACGATCCAGTCGAACAGGCCTTCAGGGCTCGTCAGTGGGTTCGTGGGCGTGGACGGCCCGGTGAAATTCCCGAGGCTGAGATGAAGGCAGTCGCGGCGGAAACGGTAGCGGTCGCGCACGATGCCGGCTTCGATGCGTGACGCCCGATAGCCGCCCGTAGAGACATGTTCGACCAAGCCAGCGCCGCTGAGCCAGGCGAGCGCCTCTCGCACCGGGGTCGTCGAAAGCTTGAGGCGTTTCGCCTCATCCAGGATGACGACCGGCGCACCGCCGCCGTAGACCCCTGACGTCAGCCGGCCCCGCAGATCCTCAAGAGCGGTCGAGAAGGGATCGCGATTACGCACCATTGGGGCCTCGAATCACCGTTCATCTCGGGACTATCCGTGTGCTGACGGTCGCCGTCAGTCTTTCGACGTCCTAAGCCGGCATTCCGCCCGATCTTGTTCGCACACCTGCGCAGGTTTTGTTCGCCACTGACTATTTCGGCTGCTCGACCTGTTGCGAATAAGTCCTGAAGATCGCAACTGAGCGTTGATCGCCAACCCTCAAGCTTGAGAGACAGGACCCGCGAAGGAGGAACACGGATGTCCAGGACGCCGCCGGACCCATTGCGTGACGGACGCCTCTTATCTCAAGCGATAAAGGCCGTTCGCCGCCTGAAACGTCTCAGCACCCGGGAGGTCGCCGCGCGGATGAACATGGGCGTTCGCACCTATCAGCACTTCGAAGCCGGTCGGAACAAGCCCAACCTCGAATATATCCATCGCTTCTGCGAAGTGACCGGGAGCGACGAGTTCGCCCTCCTCGGCGCCCTGATGATCGGCTCGCCGCACTTTGCGCGCCGCACGGCCGAGAACAAGCTGATGACCATCCTGATGATCGGGCTCCAGCACTATGACGACGTCATGGGGGATCGCATCCTCGATCAGGATCCCCGAACCCTGATCCTGGCGGTGGAAGCTCTTTTCGAGCGGCTGATCCAGGATGCCGATGAGCGGGACGCAGAGGCGAAGCGCTGGCTTGCAGATGGAGCGAAGTCTCTAAAATCCCGCCGCCCCAAACCCGGTCGATGAATATAGTTCGGATATAGCTTCATCTCCCGATCATGCGGGGTCTCACTGCTCGGGCCACATCCCGTGGCGAAAAAAGGAGACCACCATGACCACCCCCCTCAAGCTCGTCGTCCTGGGCAGCGCCAAGACCCTGACCCATGGCGGACCGTTCGGCCCCGACATCGAGCCGAACCTGCAGCCGACGCGCGCCGTCGGTTGAGCGTCGGGGGCGGCCGCGGGCCGCCCCCGCGTTTCAATATATTCCGGATATAGCTTCAATATACGCCACGCTCGCCGTCTCCTGCCCCTCGCCGCTTTCGGCATTCACAATGGAGACTGACCATGACGTCCTTCAGCATCGTGATCCTCGGAACCGCCCGTCGCCTGACGGAAGGCTTCCCCGGCGAGCAGATCGAACTGAACATGCAGCCCGCCCATTCGGTCGGCTGACGCCCAGGCGGCCGCCCTAACCGGCGGCCGCCTGATGGGGCCTCTTCCATGCAAGCCTTCCTATCAGACGACGTGCATTTCGCCTGGATCGATGACGACATCGTCGCCCTCGATGTCCGCAAGGACGCCTATCTCTGCCTCGTCGGAGCGGCGGTTTTCATCAGGGACGACGGCGACGGTCGAGTGGTCCTAGACGGTCCCGAGGTCTTTGAGCTGCTCGCGGCGGCGGGCCTGGCGCAAGCGGCGCCCGCGACGACCTCGCACCAACGGCCGCTTGCCGCCCAGACCGCCGTCGCGCCCTTTGACGTGGTGGGAAGTTGGGCGGGTTTGGGTTTCTTGATCAGCGCCATCCTGAGCAGCCGCCGCTATCACGGCCGCGCGTTTTCGGAACTCGTCGGACGCGCGCGACGGATCAAACGTCCGACGCCGACGCCCCCGAGCGGCGACATCCGAGCCATGGTCTCCGCCTATCGCTCGGGTCTGCCCTGGACGCCGCGACAGGAGGTGTGCCTGCATCGCAGCTTCATGCTCCTGCACTATCTTCGGGGTTTGGGCGTGTGCGCCGACTGGGTCTTTGGGGTGCGCACCTGGCCGTTCGCCGCCCACTGCTGGCTTCAGATCGGCGACACGGTCATTGGCGACGACCTGCACCGCGTGGCGCGATACACCCCCATCCTCGTCGTCTGATGACGCCCTTCACCCTTATCGCCGCCAAGGCCGGTGTGGAGACGACCGACCGCATCGACCGGTTCACCGCGGCCGCGGCAGCGCGAGGCTGGCGCGCGATCCCGCTGAGCCGATCGGTCGTGCTCGCGGTCGGACAGGGGGCCGCTCTCGATTTTCAGACCATGGGCGCCTGGCGCCTGGTCGGCGACGTCTTTCCCCGTCGCGACGGGATGGCGGGAGCGCCAGAGTCCGCCGCCGATCTGATCGGCCAGGTTTGGGGACGGTATGTCGCGTTGCGACTGCGCGACGATGGACGGCTGGCCGCCGTCCTGCGCGATCCTTCCGGGGCGCTCGACGCTCTTCTCCTGCAGACGGCCGATCACTGGATCGTTGCCTCAGACCTGCCGGATTGGTTGCTAGGCGCCGTTCGACCCGCCCTGCAGATCGACGACGCCCGGGTCGCGGGGGTGCTGCAGGATCCGACCCGGACATGGGATGTCAGCCTCCTGAACGGCGTCGACAGCGTGACGCCGGGCGGCTGTCTGCTCCTGGAGGATCGTCCCGTCGCCCAACAGGTCTGGCGGCCGTCGGCCTTCGTCGATACGGCGGCCGACCTGACGCTGGACGCAGCCGGCGACGGGTTGCGTGAAGTCGTCGACGAGTCCGTGTCCCAGCTCTCCAAGCGCGCCGGCGTCCTGGCGGCGGAGCTGTCCGGCGGCCTGGATTCCGGAATCGTCGCCACCAGCCTCGCACGGCTGGATCCCCCCGTCAGGGCCTGGCTGCACAGCTACGGCGCCGCGCCCGAGTCCGACGAGCGCGCCTTCGCCCTGCCTTTGGCGGAGCGGCTCGGCGTCACCCTCGATCTGCTGAAACGGCCCGACGCCGCAAGAGGATCTCGAAGGCCTGTCTTCGGCGTTTCGCCCCGGCTTCAACGCCATGGACCCCGTCAACGACGGCATCGCCGCCGAGCGTTTAGAGGCCTTGGGCATCGAAACCGTCCTGACGGGCAAGGGCGGCGACGCCGTCTTTTTCCAAGCCTTCGGCGAGGAGGTGTTCGCCGACCTAAGGCAAAGGCGCGGCCTCCGGGCCCTGGTCTCATCGACCTTGCCCGCCGTCGCGCGGTGGGAGGGCCGGTCGATCTTCTCCGTGGTCGCCGGCCGACGGGCCCGGCCGTCCGACCCCCAGGCCGGCTTTCTCGCCCCGGACGCGCCGACGCTTGCGCCCCATCCCTGGCTTGAGGCCGCCCCGACCATCGGCCCGGCCAAACGCCTGCAGATCGTCGGCATGCTGGACGGCGCAGGCTTCAGCGCCGCCTCCCTGCAAACCCGGGTCGCGGACATCCGCCATCCCCTGTTGAGCCAGCCCGTCATGGAGGCCTGCCTGGCCCTCCCGGCCGACGTACTGACCTTGGGCCGAGACCGCGGTCTCGCCCGCCTGGCCTTCGCCGCGCGCCTGACGCCCCAGATCGCTACGCGGCGATCCAAGGGCGACCTCACCGCCTATTACGGCCGGCTGATCGCCCGCAGTCTCGACGTCCTGCGGCCCTGGCTGCTGGACGGCGAACTGGTCGGGCGCGGTCTGATCGACCGGCGCCGCGCCGACCAGGCCCTGTCGGCCGAGCAGCTGATCTGGCGCGGCGGCTATCGCGACATCATGGTGGCGGCGACGATGGAAAGCTGGCTTCGGACCTGGCGATCCCGGCTGGAGACCCTGGGTCGGTCGTCTCCTTGACCAGGGCGCGATCCAGCCAGGCCGCAATCTCGCGATAGACATCGATCATGTTCGCCGGACTGTAATTCCAGTGCCCCTCCCCCCAATAGGTCGCCAGACGCGCCGGCTTGCCCTGACGATGCAGGGCCGAGAAGATCAGCTCTCCGGAGGACATCGGCACGACATCCCGGTCTGAGGCGATGATCAGCAAAGGGTCGGCGATCCGGTCGGCGCGGTTCAGGACATTGGCCGCCGCATAGGTCTTCGCCTTCGCCCAGGGCGGACCGCCCAAGGCGCCCTGGCTCGTCTCGGCCCAGCCGGCGCGATAGAGGAAATAGAGGTTGTCGGTCAGGGCCGACCGCTCGGTCGCCTGGAACTCCCCCCAGGCCACGGCCAGATCCGACGGTCCCGCCCACGACACATAGGCCTTGTGACGCCGCGTGGCCGAGGCGATCATCATGGCCGAATATCCCCCGAAACTATGGCCGATCACCGCCGAACGCGCGATCGGAAGACCGGGAACAGTGGCGCCGGCGGCGTCCAGCGCCAGATCGACATTGCGTGCGAAAGCGTCCGCCCGATCGGCGGCCGGGGCGTCGGGCATGGCGGCCCAGAGCACCGCATAGCCGGTCGAGGCCAGAACCAGCGGGTTGAGCCCGGCGAGAAAGACGCCGGGATCATAGATCCAGCTCGTCGCGCGGGACTCCGGATAGACCGCCACGACCACGCCCTTGATCTGAGACATCGGCGTATTCGGCGGCAGGAAGAGCCGGCTCGTAACCGCCTGTCCATGTCGATCCTGATGCGGCACATCGACGATCTCGGCGAAGGCGAGGTCGGCGAAATTCGCATTCGCCGTCGCCAGATCAATCGCCCCCTCGGCGCCTTCCAGCGCCAGACGCGTCACCCCTTGGGCGCGGCGCTCGATGATGGCGGCCGTGGCCGTCCCCTCCACCCACCAGTGGGCGCCGGGCTGGGGAACGGAGACGCGACGCGCCCCGTGCCCGCTGACGATCCAGGCGCCGCCGCCGTCATCGAAAACCGGCGCCCAGTCGCGTCTGGCATAGCGGTTCAACTGCTGGCGCTGAGGCGCATAGACGTCAGGCGCCGGACGTGACTGGACCTTGAGATCCGGCGGGGTCAGCCGGTCGGCTTGAGCCTCGGGCCGTAGCCGCCAAACGGCGCCGTCGGCGACGGTCAGCAGATGATCCGAAGCCACAGCCGACAGACTCGGAGTCGGCTGAGCCAAGGGTTCGGTAAGGGCGACCGGCGCGCCGCGTTCGAGGGCGTACCAGTCGCGCCGATCCGCACCGGCAAGACCGGCGAAGACGACCGGCGTCGCGCCCATCCAGGTGGCCCGGATCGCCATGGTCAGGTCGAACGGGCGCGCGCCGATCGCATCTAGGCGTCCTTGGAGGAGAGGGTCTGCGGCGCCGGTGTCGGCGTCCCATCGCCACAGGTCTCCGTCTCGCCACGCCGTCCCGTCGCGGCGTGCCCAGACCAGGAGGCGATCGCCCTCTGGGGACCAGTCCAGAAGGTTGGCGGCGACATCCCGATCGGCCCCAAACACCCGGCTCGCGCCCGTCTCCACCGTGATGAGTCGAAGCCGGCTGCGCCAGGTCGCCGCCAGTTGCACCAGTGGCTCTTCCGGCGGCAGCCCCTCCCCCCGTTCGAGCACGGCGACATAGCGGCCTGACGCCGAAGGCGCGACATCGAGTATCGGGCCGCGCGCCAGAGTCCGCGTCTCGCCGGACGCCGCCTCGACCATGACGAGTTCGACCGTCGGGCGGGCCTCATCCGAGGTCGCGACCCCACCTTGGGTTTCCAGGGTGGTGACGGACAGACGCCCCCCGTCCCGCGCCGCCCATCGGCCTTCGGTGTCGTCGCGGGCGTAGCCGTCATGCCGCATCGACCAGGCCGAGGGACGGCCCGGGCGGACCGGCAGCAGCAGCCGGTCGCCCGCCATCCAGACCGTGCGCGCCCCTTCGAAGGACAGCTCCGGGCTCAGCCCCGTCCAGCGCAGGCGATCGGCGGCGACATCATAGACGCCCGCCTCCCACCGCCCGGCGTTGAAGCCGAAGACGGACAGATAGCGCCCGCTCGGCGACCAGTCGCCCAGCACCTGGCCTGGCGGCAGGTCCGCCAGCAAAAGACGCGAGGGTCCGCCATCCATTCGGGACAGATGGATCCGCCCCGTGGTCCAGTTCGACCTCGGGCCCAGATCGAAGCGGGACGACTGGTCCCAGGGTCCGAAGGTTTCATAGGCGACGGTCCGACCGTCGGGTGACACGGCGGCGCGTCCGACATCCTCCATCCGAACAAGCTCGTGGACGGTGAAGGGGCGCGGCTGGGCCAGGGCCGGAAAGGCGCAGAGCACCAGCGCCGCCAGAAGGCAGCGACAGAACAGGCGGGACATGGCGTCCTACCAGCGCTTGATCAGCTGGAGCGCCACCACCCGGCCAAGCACGTCCGCCTGGGCCGGATCGAACCCAAAGCCCGAAGAGAAGTCGTAGAAGGGCGGATCCTTATCGAACAGATTGCGGACCGAGACCGTCGCGGTCAGCCCCTGGCCCCAATGCACGGAAGGCGTCCAGGCCAGGCGGGCGTCCACCGTATTCCAGCTCTCGATCGCGCGGCCGTTGCGGTCGCGATAGTCCGAGACATGATTCACATAGGCGCCGGCCGACCAGTCGCCTTTCGACCAGTCCACGCCCGCCTTGGCGCGAAGATCGGACGGATAGCCCACCAGACCGACCAGATCCTCACGCGGCGCCGCCGGGGTGGTCTGGTTCAGATAATCGAGAAGGTAGGAAGCCGAAGCCGACAGGCGGAAGGTCTGGTCGCGCCATTCCAGCGGATAGGCCGCTTCCAGATCGAAGCCCCGGACCTGGACCGAGGCGGCGTTGACCCAGCGGGCGTCGAGCACCAGCCGATAGGACTCTGGCGGAAACAGACTGCCCAGGGAGAATCCCGGCGCGCTGATATAGGCCTGGATCAGCGCCCGGTCGGCGGCATTGTTGGCGGGATCGACCGTCCTGACGAAGGGCGCCAACGCCGGATCGGTCAACACATTCGCCAAACCCTCGCGCGCCGGCTGGGCGATCCGGTCCGAGAACCTAGTGTCGAAATAGTTGGCGCTCAGCCGCAGGCCGCTGTCCGGACGATAGTCGAAGCCGATCGTATAGGTGTCGGCGGTCTCCGGCTCGAGATCGGGATTGCCGCCGGACAGATAGATGGACAGCAGGCGGGTTCCGGCCGGGGTCGGAACCAGGGTCGCCCCCACGGAGGTGCGACTGAAGATTTGCGGCAGAGCCGGGGCGCGGAAGGAGGTCCCATAACTCGCCCGCAGCGTCAGGGCGTCGATCGGCGCATAGACTAGGCCGATCTTGGGATTGGTGGTCGATCCGAAGTCGTCATACTCTTCAAACCGACCGGCGACGGACAGTTCGAGCCGCTGGACGCCCGGCCGCGCATTGGCTTCGCCGACAAAGGGGATGCGCGCCTCGCCGAAGACGGCGCTCACATCGCGCGACTGTTCGCCCGGCGCGCTTTCGCGCGGCGCGGCGCCCGAGGTGAAACTGCTCGATCGCGTGTTGAAGGCTTCGCGCCGGACCTGGGCGCCGATCGCGAGCCGGACCTCCCCGCCGGGCAGGGTCGCGACCGGCCCTTCCAGCAGGAGGTTGGCCGATGTGGCGCGGCTGCGATCCAGGCTGTTGATGAAGCCTGAGGTGACGAAGGCCAGGACCTCCGGCGTATTGAGCCCGCCTGCGGCGAACGGATCGAAGTAGCCGTCGCGGCTGGCGACATAGGGCGTCGCCGGATTGTCCGCGACATTGCCCAAGGCCTCGTCCAGCCGTCCCGCATGGATCTGACCGGGCAGACGGCTTTCGCCCCGCTCCTCGGCATAGGAGACATAGGCGTCCGCCGACCATCCTCGCCCCAGGTCATAGTCGCCGCCGAGGTTCACCCCAAGACTGCGCGACGTGCCGGTGTAACGGCTGGCGCCCAGGTCGTCATGGAAGGAATAGGCGAGCGTATGGGCCGACTGGCCGTTCGGCGAGACGAAGACGGGATTGGCTGACGTCACCTGGAAGACGGTCGAGGCCGGGGTGGTGGCGAAGGCGTAGTCCCGCGTGCTGAAGCGGACATCCGCCGCCAGCGACAGCCGATCGCCGACCGCCTGGGTCACCCGCGTATAGAGGCTGTGGCGTTCCTGGCTGGGCGACAGATCCACGCCCTGGGAGACGCTGTCGAGGTTCGGGCTCCCCGCCGTGAAATCCGCCGGCGTCTGGACCCGGCCGCTGGCGTTGGGTCGCAGGCCATAAGAGGCGACATAGGCGCCGAGCGCGGCGTTGTAGTCCACGATATTGCCGGGCGCGGCGAAGATGGAGCGCCAGTCCGAGCCGCCGAACGGCCGCAGGTCGCCGTCGCGCGTATAGGACCGATCCAGGGAACTCAGCGGCTGAAGATGCTGGTACTCATAGGCCGCCAGGACGCCGCCGCTGGACCAGGTCTTGCCGATCAGATGCGAGGCCATCAGATCCTCCGCCCCACCTTGGGCGGCGGCGGCGCGGACCCGGCTCTCCTGGCCGTCGAAGCGACGGCGCATGATGATATTGACCACGCCGGCGACCGCATCCGAGCCGTAAAGAGCGGATGCACCATCCAACAAGACGTCCACACGCTCGACCGCCGCCGACGGCAGGGCCGATAGATCGGCGAACTCGCCGCGATAGCCGGTCCCGGCCATGCGTCGCCCGTTGATCAGGACGAGCGTTGAATCCGGGCCGAGCCCCCGCAAATTGACGCCGGTCGCGACGCTGGAGTTGGAGCCGCCGCTGTCCGCCCCCGCCAGGGACGCCGTCGGCGTGCCCGAACCGGCGTAGTTCTGCGGCAGGTCGGTCAGCACCTCGGCCACCGTCGCCCGGCCGCTGCGATCCAGTTCGTCGCGGCCCAGGACCCGAACCGGCGACGCCAGTTCGCCGGACACCTTCAGCAGACTGCCGGTGACGATGATGTCGTCGAGCGCAGCTGGCGGCGTCAGGACTTCGACCGTCTCGGCGCCCGTCCCATTGGCGCGGCGCAGGGTGAAGACGCCGGGCCGCGTCTGCCGCCAGTACAGACCGCTGCCGACCAACAGCCGGTCCAGCGCCTCGGTCACCGTCATCCGGCCCGACACACCGCCCGTTCGGCGGTTGGCGACCATCTCGGTGGTGAACAGGATCTGGTGGTCCGACTGGGCGGCGAACTGCCCCATCGCCGCCTCCAGCGGACCAGCGGGAATGGTGAAGGTCCGCTCGCTCTGCGCCGAAGCCGGCGCGGCGACGGTTGCGATACAGGCGGCGATGGCGGCGGCGCCGAACCCTTTGCGACTGTGATAGGTCATGATGTCCTCCCCGACGACGCAGCAGTGCGTCGGGGTAAGGACGGGTCAGACCCCGCTAGACCCTGGTGAGGGTCAGGGATTTTTTGTCCGGCGCGGGACGAGTTTGATCGCGCCTCCCGGCTGAGCCACGGCCTCCAGATCGAACACGTCCGAAGCCGCAGAGACGAAGGCCGCCCGATCCCCGGCCCGGAAGACGCCGCTGATCGGCGTCTGCACGGTGCCCGGGGCGTCGATCTCGATCTTGTCCGTCAGGTAGCGGTTCACCTCGGCGACCGCAGCCTGGAGCGGGGTGTTGGAGAAGGTCAGCCGACCCTCCGCCCAGCTCGTGGCGACAGCGGCGTCGATCGGCTGGGTCTTGGCCCCCTGCCCGCTCGTTCGCGCCGTCTGGTTCGGCAGCAGGACCTGATCCGATCCGCCAGGCGCCTCGACCTTGACCTTGCCCTGGACCAGAACGACGCGCGCGTTTTCGCCGTCGAGGCGCACATCGAAGACTGTGCCCAGGGCCGTCACCGTCATGGCGTCCGCGTGCACACGGAAGGGTCGGCGGGCGTCGTGAGCGACCTCGAATAGCGCCTGACCTTCGAGCAGGTCGATCTGGCGCTCGGACCCAGAGAGTTTGACCCGAATGCGGCTATTCGTATCCAGCCGCACCACCGAACCATCGGCCAGTTGGACCGAGCGCTGCTCGCCGACCTGGGTCCCATAGGTCGATGCGGCGTTGAGCGTCCAATAGACCCCCACGCCCAGCCCCGCGATTAGAAGCGCGACGACGCCGGAGAGGATCAGGCGGCCGGACGGGCCGGTGCGCGGCTTGGGCTGGCCGGCCGCCGAGAGCATGGCGTCGATCTCGGGGTCGCCCTTCAGGCGCGCGAAGCGGTCCCAGTTCTGCTCTTGCCGCTTGTAGGCCGCCGCATTCTCCGGCGCTTTGCGCCATTCGAAGAAGTCATGCAGCGCCTCGGTCGACACAGAGGTGGCGCTGAGACGCGCGAACCATTCCGCAGCCTCGCGGTCAGCGGGGGTCGCTGGTGTTTGACTCGCGCTCATCGCGGGCCCCTCCGATCAGCGGCGCAGTTGATCGTCGCAGTGTTTGAGGGCGCGCGCCATCCTCCACTCGACGGTTTTGACCGCAACTCCCAGTCGCGCAGCGATCTGGGCGTGAGTCAAACCCCCGAAGCGAGAAAGCAGGAAAACCTCGCGGTCTTTTTCGGGGATAGAGCGGACGATTTCCTTCAGGAGGAGGGTTTCGTGGGGGCTGTCGAAGGCGTCGGCGTGGGCTACCGCCTCGTGTTGATGCTTCTGGCGGACAGTGTCACGCGCGATGCCGTCCAGGGCCAGATTGGAGGCGATGCGCAGAAGGAGCGATTTGGGCGATTTGATTCCGCGAGCTTGGTAGGGCGCGATGCGAAGATAGGCTTCTTGGACAAGGTCTTCTGCGTTCTCGGCACCAAAGCGAAGCCGCAAACGGCCGCGGAGCCAGTCGCTATACCGTCGATAGAGAGCAGCTAAAGCTGCATCCTCTGCTACCGATCTGTCAAAACTGGGCACCACTCGGAAAACCCCCACGACACGTTCAGGGGTCATTTTGACACGTTTGAGGGACAGCTAAAAGAGTCCTGACGCGATCACTAGGCTGAATGAGCCTCACCGATCTCATGGGCAGGAATGTTCGCCGGATCAGAAACGACCGCAATCTTTCGCAAGAGGAGGTTGCGTTCGCAGCTGGCATGAAGCGGAGCTATCTCAGCGGGATTGAGCTCGGGCGAAGAAAACCCAGCGTGAATGCGCTCGAGAGGTTGGCTATTGCACTTAGAGTCGATCCTCGCGATCTCTTAACACCCGATGCCAGGTCAAAATGACACGCCTGGTGGACAGCGTTCAGAGTGGCCCGGCGGTCTGCTGTCACCATGGATTTGGTGGTGCGACTAGGTAGAAATGTTCGCGCCCTGCGAACTGCTTCCGGCATTTCGCAGGAAGAACTCGCATTTCGCGCTAACATGAAAAGAAGCTACCTGAGTGATCTTGAGAGAGGGACGCGGAATCCTACCGTCCGTGCGCTAGGCCGGCTGGCGGAGGCCTTAGCTGTCTCCCCTGGAAGCCTTCTCGAATAGCTCAAATCTGACGACCGAGCTGACGTGGCGCGAGGCGCCATCATTCGCTGGTGTCGCAAATGTCGCAGATGCGCCAGGAGCGGTCATGCGGACCATGCCGGAAAGACGACATTCCGTGCGTGGATCAGAGGTCCTCTTTCGGGGGCGATGGCTGCTTCGCAAACCAACCCGTTGCGGACGTTGAGCTCGAGCCAAGATCGCATAGGCTAGCCTCATGGGACTTCTGACCTTCAGCATCAACCTCACTCTAGATGGCTGCGTCGACCATCAGGAAGGCATCGCCGACGACGAGACGCACGCCTTTTTTACCCGCTTGATGGACGAGAACGGCGCGATGCTCTGGGGTCGTGTGACCTACGAGATGATGGAGAGATACTGGCCTACCGTCGCTAGTGGCGAGGTGGATGCACCTGCGGCGATCCGCGAGTGGGCGGTCAAGCTGGAAGACAAACCAAAGTATGTGGCGTCAACGACTCGTACGACGTTCCCGTGGACAAACAGCCACCATCTTGGCAGCGACTTACATGCGGCGGTGCAAGCGCTGAAGGACGCTACGCCGGCTGGCGTGCTCCTCGGCAGCGACAAGCTGGCGACGGAACTAGATCGGTTGAATCTGATCGACGAATACAAGCTCGTCGTTCATCCAAGGATCGCAGGGCACGGTCCGACCCTTTATCACGCCGGCTTGTCCGCAACACGCAGACTAGAACTGCTCTCGACCAAGCCTTTCAGTAACGGCGCGGTCGCTATGCATTACCGAGTTCATTGATTGAAAGTTGGGACGATGTCCGCTTCCCACCCGAGGCGGACATCGGCCCAGCCGATTAGGCTAGTGCGATCTGGGGTATTCGCATGTCAAAGTCGCCTGCTGGATCCTTCAACTGACCATGGGCAGTGATGTCCAGCGTGACGGCATGTTCCTCGAACTGTCGGATGGGGTGATCGAACACGCGCCCTTGGCAGAGGTTTTCTACGCTGACGCAAACGGTCAGATGACCTTGGCGACGTTTGATAAAGGAAGCATCCCCCTTGAAGTCGTGGAGTGGCTCATCTCGGAAGCTAAGCGAAGGCTACCGCCAGTCGATGACCGCTAACCACCCGTAGCGGACATTTGAGGTGCCTGATCCAATCGGCCTTGGTCACAAAGTCAGGCTGACGTTCCTCGCCCCGACGTTTCGGCCTGCACCCCATCCGCCTCTGCATCCGGATCGCGGCCTTCGCTGCGGTCAAACCATCGCATCACCGGCGTGACCGTGATCCCGTGCAGCAGGATCGACATCAGGCAGATCAGCCCCACGATGGCCCACAGCCGGTCGTCGCTCTCGAACGGCGCGGCGTTCAGCCCATAGGCCAGATAGTAGAAGGACCCCACGCCCCGGATCCCGAAGAAGGCCAGAATCAGCTTCTCGCGCATCGGCCGCCTCCAGCCGATGAAGCCGATCATCCCGGTCAGAGGCCGCACCACCAGCACGATCGCCAACGCCACCATCGCATCCAGCGGCCGCAGCGGCGCCAGCAGGCCCGACGCCAGCGCCCCGCCGAACAGCACCAGCACCACCATCATCGCCATACGCTCGATCTGCTCGATGAAGTCGTGCATCTCGACTTGGAAATCGTGGTCCCGGTCGGCGTGCCGGAACGCCAGCGCCGTGATGAACACCGCCAGAAAGCCGTAGCAGTGCAGCATCTCCGTCACCGAGTATGAGATGAAGGTCGCCGCCAGGGCGATGAACCCGTCGCGCGTCGCGGCCAGTCGCGTGCTGACCGGAATGGTGAAGGTCAGCCAGCCGAACAGCCAGCCGATCGCCCAGCCGATGCCCAGCCCGGCGCCGATTTCCCACAGCACGCTGACGGTCAGCCACTCTACGAACCAGTCGTCCTTCTGGCCCGCCGCCACCAGGGCCAGGGCGATGGCCAGGTTCACGAACGGGAACGCCAACCCGTCGTTCAGCCCCGCCTCGGACGTCAGGCCGAACCGCACCTCGTCTTCACGCCCTTCGCCCGGCGCCGCCACCTGGATGTCCGACGCCAGCACAGGATCGGTCGGCGCCAGCGTGCCGGCCAGCAGGATCGCCCCCGCCAGGCCCAGCCCCAGGACCGTCCATCCCAGCAGCACGATCGCCACGATCGACAGCATCATGGTGACGCCCAGCAACCGCCAGGTCACGCCCCATCGCCTCGGATTGAAGATCCGGTCGATCTTCAGCCCTGCCCCCATCAGGGCGATGATCACCACGAACTCGGTCAGCCGCTCGGTGATCTCGGGATAGGTCTGCGGCAGCGGATCGAACCCTACCTGCGGCAGGCTGATCAGCGCGGCCCCAAGCCCGACGCAGACGATCGGCAGCGAAAGCGGCGCGCGCCGGAACACCAGCGGCAGCCACGCCACCAGCGCGACCAGCGCCCCCACCACAAACAGCATGAGGATATAGGGATCGGGCATGGCTCTCCGGAGGATCGACAAGGCGTCGTTCCCTTAATGCGGCAACGCCCGTCCGGTTACCGGTCGTTTCTAGAGGCTATGGTTCCACGCCCCGTTGTTTCGATGAGGAACGTCCACTAATCACCCCGATTTGGCGTCAAGGGCGACTGCTTTCCGGCCTAACGGCCAACATCCGCGTTCGGCGCCAAAGCCCAGGACCGAAATCGACCCGTTGCGGAACTATCCGCTTGTCTCGATCTATCGGCCAGCTAACGTATTGCGATGGAAATCAGCCGCAGAATCGTCGTTGCTGGCGTCGGCTTGGCCGTCACTTCACCGCTTCGCGCGTCTGCTGCGGACATGGAAAGTTCATCGATGTACGGCTTGATCGGCAAAATGACAGCGCAGCCAGGTCATCGCGACGAGCTGGTCAGAGTCCTCATCGAGGGTGTAAGCGGACTGCCGGGCTGTTTGAGCTACATCGTTGCTTTGGACCCGCTAGAGCCGGAGGTGATTTGGATCACAGAGGCATGGCAAAGTAAGGAAGCGCACGGCGCGTCACTCACGCTTCCGGCGGTCCGCGATGCGATCTCGAGAGGGCGACCGATGATCGCGGGAATGTCGAGGGTGGCCGAGACGGCGCCCGCAGGAGGGTACGGCCTCTCGGCGCCTGCCCACTAACATCCGCTTCCCACCCAAAGCTGACCATCGCCGGGCCTGCTTCAGGGCCCGGCTTAGGGTCACAAGTCGATTTGCTCTGACATCTCCCAGGCGTCATCCACCTCGATACCGAGATATCTGACTATGCTCTCCAATCTCCTGTGGCCGATCAGGAGCTGGCATGCGCGAAGATTGCCTGTCATTCTTGTGAATGAGCGAGACCTTAGTGCGTCTAAGGCTGTGAGCGCCGTACCCTTAGGGCTCTAGGTCAATCAACGGCGCCATCGGTCTATCAGCCCAGCATACGGCCTGGCGCCGATGTGCTGGCCGCACCGGCTCCGGCTTGGGAACGGCCAGTCGTCTTCAGGCTGGCGCGGCACACTCAGGCGAGCAGCGATCGCATCACGCGCAGGCTCGGTGATCTCAACGGGCACAGGTCTCCCGGTCTTCTGTTGGATGACGACCGACCGCTGACGGAGAACACCGCCTCTCGCCGCATCGCTCACGCGAAGTCGGACCAGGTCGCAGGCGCGTAGTTTCGAATCCAACGCGCAGTTGAACACGGCGAGGTCGCGAAATCTCCTAGCCACACTCAACTGTTGTCGGATGGACCAGATGAGCTTGGGCTTAAGCGGCGCCTTGGGGCCGATTAGACGGCGCGTTCCCTGAGGGCTTCGGTTGTAGGAACAGGTCAGACTGTCGCATGCCCCCTCCTCTGAGGTCGCCTGCCTGTCGTGACGCCTGCTTCCAGATAATGAACTTCTGGGCGCCAGTCCCAGACATTCACTGCCGCATTGTTTGGCAATAGCCGCGCCTACTCCGACGGTCGATGCTATGCTGAACGCGGCAACCGTATGGTGAAACAGCTGCCGGCGCCCGGACCGTCGCTTTCCACGCGGATGTCGCCCTTATGCAGATCGACCAGTTGGCGGACCAGGGCGAGACCGATGCCAAGGCCTTCGCTGGATCGATCGTCGGGCCCCTTCAACTGCGTGTACAGCTCAAAGACCCGAGCTTGCATATCCTTGGAAATGCCGACGCCAGTGTCGGAGACGGCGACTTCGACGTAGTCGGGCCCGGCGTTCGCCCGGAGCTGGATCGTCCCGCCCGACGGGGTGTATTTGGCTGCGTTGGTCAGCAGATTGCTGACGATCTGCGATAGGCGGGTGAAGTCGGCTGTGACCCATACGGTTTCCGTCGGTAGGTCAAACGTGAAGGCATGCCCACCCGCGTCGATCCTGGGACGGCTTGTATCGATCGCGGAGTCCAGCACGGTCTTTAACTGCACCCGTTCGAGGCGCAGGGCGATCTTGCCCTGATCTATCCTCGAAACGTCAAGCAGATCCTCGACAAGCCGCGAGAGGTGAAACACTTGGGTCGCCATCCGCTCCCGGATGACGGCGGCTTGATCTGGCTCGCCGGCGCGATCGAGCAACTTCAGCCCTGCGTTCAGGGCCATGAGGGGATTGCGTAGCTCATGACCCAAGACCGCCAGGAACTCGTTCTTGCGTTGATCTGCGGCGCTCAAGGCCGTCGCATGCACGTCCAATTCGTCTCGTTGCAGGCGTATCCGCTCACGCTGCTGATAGAGTTCAATGAAGATCTCCGTCTTCATTCGCAGGATATCAGGCTCGATCGGCTTCTGGATAAAATCGACCGCGCCGGCCTCATAGCCGCGAAACCGGCGCTGCTGTTCTGCGCTGCCCGCCGTGACGAAGATGATGGGGACATGACGGACCCGGGCGTTGCCGCGCATGAATTCGGCCAGTTGGAAGCCGTCCATGCCAGGCATCTGCACGTCTAGGAGGGCGAGAGCGACGTCTTCGGCAAGGAGCAGCTCCAGCGCCTGATCTCCGGACTTCGCCTTGAGCAGGTGGAGACCTTCGCGCTGGAGCAAAGCCTCAAGCGCGAGGAGATTTTCCTCGAGATCATCGACAAGAAGAACCTTTATCGGGGTGTCGAGGGTCGTCATGCGGCTTCGAGTTCCACCAGATAGTTTGCGATGTCCGCCAGACTCATGGCCGTTGCGCCCGCGCAGGCCGCGAGAGCGGCTTCTGGCATCGCTGACGCATAGGCCTCTGACGGGCGTTCGACGAAGGCCTCGCCACCCCTTTCCATAACGGCTCTCAGGCCGGCGGCCCCGTCGTTGTTGGCGCCCGTCAGCACGACACCGATCAGGCCGGCTCTATAGGCGTCGGCGGCGCTTTCGAAGAGAACGTCAATCGATGGGCGAGAATAGTTGACCGGCTCATCCGAGGACAGGGCCAGCCCGCCATCTCGCTCGACCAGAAGGTGATAATCGGGGGGCGCAAAATAGACGGTTCCAGGAAGGACCCTTTCCTTGTCCTCGGCTTCAAGCACCGCAAGGGCGCAGCTCGCTTGAAGCAGCGGCACGAGACCATTGCCTCGATCCGGGGGGACATGGACCGCGATCAGAATGGGCAAGGGATAGTCCGCTGGGAGGATGGGAAGGATGGCTAAAAGCGCCTGGACGGCGCCGGCGGAAGCGCCGATCACCACCGCGCGTTGTGATGGGACACTCATGCGCCTAGCCTTCGGTAGAGCTTTTCCTGGGGGACGAACTCAGAAAATTCGCCGGCGTGGGCCGAAAACCTCAAACTTTCCTTGGAGCCGAGGCCGAGGAAGCCTCCGCGTGGTAGGGAGTCCTTGAACAGGCCAATGGCGCGATCCTGCAGGGCGCGATCAAAATAGATCATGACATTGCGGCAGGAGATCAGTTGCATCTCGGCGAACGCCGCGTCCGTGACGAGGCTGTGATCGGAGAAGACGACCCGGGCGCTGAGGCTACGGTCGAAGACGGCCCGCCCGTAGTCGGCCGTATAGTAGTCGGACAGGGACGAACGTCCGCCCGACTTCTGGTGGTTCTCGGTGAATTTGCGCAGCCGATCGAGGGCGTAGACCCCGGCTTCTGCTGCGCGGAGCGCATCGGGATTGATGTCGGTGGCATAGAAGAGGGTGCGATCATACAGCCCTTCCTCCCGGAACAGGATGGCTAGGGAGTAGACTTCCTCGCCAGTGCTGCACCCCGCAATCCAAACCTTGAGCGACGGATAGGTGCGCAAATGGGGAAGCACCGTCTCGCGCAAGGCTTTGAAATAGGTCGGGTCGCGGAACATTTCGCTGACCTGCACCGTCAGATAGCCCAGCAGCCGAGGCAGCATCGTCGGGTCGTGCAGGACAGCGTCCTGCAGCGCGGTCAGCGTCGGATAGCCCATCTGGTCGCGGGCCTGCACTAGCCTCCGCTTGATCGACGCACGGGCATAGTGACGGAAGTCGAAATGATAGCGCTGGAACAGCGCCTCCAGCAGCAGTTGGATTTCGAGGTCTTCGAGAGCGTCGGCCATGGATCAGCGCGGCATCCACACGCGGACCAGAGAGAGCAACTTATCGACATCCAGGGGCTTGGCCATGTAGTCGTTGGCCCCTGCTGCGAGACAGCGTTCCTGGTCGTCCGGCATGGCTTTGGCGGTCAGCATCAGGATCGGCAGGCCGCCCCAGCGTCCATCGCTCCGGATGCGCTGTGTCGCGGTGAGCCCGTCCATGACCGGCATCATCACATCCATCAGAACGAGGTCTATGGCGGGTGCAGAGGCGGCGGACGCATCGAGCGCGTCGAGCGCTTCCTGCCCGTTGCGCGCGATCTGCACGACGGCGCCGCGAGGTTCGAGCACGCTGGTGAGGGAATAGATGTTTCGGACATCATCCTCGACGACGAGGATGCGCCGGCCTTCCAGCACGGCATCTCGATTTCGCGCCTTCTGGATCATGCGCTGCTGTTCGGGCGGCATGTCGGCGACCACCTGGTGGAGGAACAGCGAGACCTCATCCAGCAGGCGTTCCGGCGACTTGGCGCCCTTGATGATGATTGAGCTGGAGTAGCGGCGCAGTTGTTGCTCGTGGTCCGCCGTCAGATCCTGGCCGGTATAGACGATCACCGGCGGATAGGCCTGCTGACCGTCCAGACTGAGCGTCTCCAGCAGCGAGAAGCCGGAGGCGTCGGGCAGGGACAGGTCCACAACCATGCAGTCGAAGGTCTGCTGTTCGAGGGTTTGAAGGCATTCCGCCGCCGTGCCCACCCCGACCGTCTCGACCCCGCCGCTCGACAGAAGGGCTCTCATGGCCTCGCGCTGGACGGCGTCATCCTCCACGATCAGGACTCGTCGAACGGTCCGGGTGAGGTCCTCCTCCAGGGCCCGAAGGACATCCGCCAGCGCCTCACGTTTGACCGGCTTGGTGAGATACCCCATCGCGCCAAGCGCGCGCGCGGTCGTGGCATGGTCTCCAGCGGACACCACATGGATCGGTATATGGCGGGTCTGGTCGTCGCGCTTCAGCGTGTCCAGGACCGTCAGACCGGACTGGTCAGGAAGGCCGACGTCAAGGACGATGGCGCTCGGCCGGTACTGTTTGGCCAGCTTGATCGCGTCCTCGCCATTACTGGCCACAAGACACTGGAACGCCATTTCGCGCGACAGGTCCCGGACGATGGCGGCGAAACGATCGTCGTCTTCAACGACCAGCAACGTGCGCCGGTTCACGGCCAGCGCGTCCCGATCATCCTCAATCGCGCGGGGCAGGACAGCGGGCGACGATTTCGGGGCGGCCTGCGTGACTGAGGACGCCGCGGGTTGCGGAGCAAAGGGCGCGCGCGACGCAACCTGAGCGGCGTCGTAGGCGAGGGGCGCGCTGAGGGTGAAGGTGCTGCCTTTGCCGGGCTTGCTTTCCAGAGTGATCGCGCCTCCGAGCAACCGAGCCAGTTCCCTGGAGATCGAAAGTCCGAGCCCCGTCCCGCCGTACTTGCGGCTGATCGTGCCGTCGGCCTGCTGGAAGGCTTCGAAGATGCTGTTCTGCTGTTCGCGCGAAATACCGATTCCGGTGTCTTTCACCGAAAAAACCAAGCCCCGGTCGCCGGGCGCGATCCTCAGCTTTACGCTCCCCTTCTCTGTGAACTTGAAGGCGTTCGAAAGCAGGTTCTTAAGGATCTGTTCCAGACGTTGACGGTCCGTCTCAACCAGATCGGGCGTCCCCTTGGCGACGTCGATCGTGAAGTTCAGCCCCCGCTGGTCTGCAATCGGATCGAACAGCTGGCGCAAGTCGCCGGCCAGTCTCTGGACCGAAACAGCTTCGGGACGGATCTGGACGTGCCCGGCCTCGATCTTGGAGAGGTCGAGAATGTCGTTGATCAACGTCAACAGATCGTCGCCCGAGGACTGAATGGTCCGGGCGTAGCGAACCTGCTCTTCGGACAGGTTTCCGTCGCTGTTGTCGCCGAGAAGCTTCGACAGGATCAGCAGGGAGTTAAGAGGCGTCCGGAGTTCGTGGGACATGTTGGCGAGGAAGTCGGACTTGTACTGGCTGGCCGCTTCGAGCTCCCGGGCCTTGAGGGCCAGATCGGCGCCGGTCCGTTCCAGGTCGTCGCGCTGTCCCTCCAGAACCTGTGCTTGCTCTTCCAGCTGGCTGTTGGTCTGTTCAAGCTCCACCTGCTGCTGCTCCAGCCGCACCTGGGATTCCTTGAGCGCGCGCCCCTGCTCCTCCAACTCCTCGTTGGAAACCCGAAGCTCTTCGCTCTGCACCTGTAGTTCCTCGGACTGGCGCTGGGTCTCTTCGAGGGCGTTCTGAAGATCCAGACGATAGCGCGCCGACCTGAGGGCGACGCCTATCGCAGCCGCACTTTCGTCCAGCAGCCGAAGGACCTGCGGTCCCGGGGCATGGATAAAGCCCAACTCGATCACGGCGTTGATGACGCCATCAGCGTTCGCAGGGGCGATGACGAGATGACGCGGGTCATCCCGTCCCAGCGCGGATCCAATAGTCAGATAGCCTTGAGGGACATCCGTCAGCAGCACTGACGCCCCATCAGCGGCGACCTGGCCCAGAAGGCCCTCCTTAAGTCGGAACTCCATAGGCACGGGCGCGTCTGATGGAACGCCCAGGGTGGCGGCGCGGCGGAAAACGCCGCCTTCGCCCTTGAAGATCGCTGCGGCTTGAAAGTCGACATATCGAGCCAGGAAGCCCAAGATGCTGTCGGCCAGCGCCTCGATGGTCTTGTCGCCGCTCATTGCTTCGGCGAGCCCGACCTGTCCGGCCTGAAGCCACTCCCGCCGGGCGCGTTCCCGCGTGCTGTTGCGGATGAGCAGGAACACCCCGACGGTGAGGGCGGCGCCGAGCAGGGCGGACAGGATTCCGGTCAGCAGGGCGGTCCGGTAAGCGACCTCCATCTCAGACAGCCACTGTCGCCGCTGCTGCGCGACGTCGGCGCGCATGATGGCCAAGCGTTCCCGGATCGCATTCATCGCCGTCCTGCCGCGGTCAGTTTCGATCATCGCGACGGCCGCCGCGAGGCCGCCCGTACGCCGCGCTTCGATTCCCCGGGTCAACTGCTCCATCTTGACGCCGACATGGCGCTTGACCTCTTTGAGGTTGGCCTGCTGCGCTGGGTCGCGCGAGGTCACTTCGGTGAGGATCGCAAGGTCACGGTCCATTGCGGCCACGGCGTCTTCGTAGGGCTCAAGATAACGGTCTTGGCCCGTGAGAAGGTAACCGCGCTGTCCCGTTTCAGCGTCCTGCACGGTCGACAGGACCTGGTCTATGGCCACCAGTGTCGTATGGGTTCCAACCACCTTCTGACTATTGGCGCGCAGGCCCTGGACGTTGAGGTAGGCGACGACGCCGCTAATCAGGAAGAAGGCGAGAACGAGCACGACGCCCACTCCGACCCAAATTTCGACCTTCGATCGAATGCGTCCAACGCCATGCTGCGTCTGAGCCAAGCTCGCTCTCCAACCCGAAAAGTTCATTCCGCCCGTCCATAGCTGCAAGCCACACCTTGGCAAACAGTGCTGAGGACGCCACCGCTGTTTTCATAATTTCCCTGACCGAAAGCCGACGTCCCCAACCGCCGCTTTGAGTCACACGCGGACACTCAGCTGGTTAGTGGAGAGATGAATCCAGCTGCTGCGCCATTCTTGGGTGTTTTGAGCCACTTCTAAGTGGTCTCGACACATTTGTCGGGACCACTTAAGGCTGGCTCAACTTCCGCTTGATCGGCCACGATATTTTTCGGCCACCACTTAAGGGCGCCTCAGTCGCTTTTCGGCCCGCTGGCTAGGCGGAAACCTTAGCGGGCGGCCTCTGTAAGCACATTGCAACAATGTCGCTAGAGACGACCTTCTAATTCTAGTGTCGCGTCGAACCCTCGAAGGAGTGCTCGATGCAATCAGATGCTTCTCCAAAGCGTGCCGCTCAGTACGTTCGGATGTCGACAGAGCGACAAGACAGCTCAATCCTGCAGCAGAAGGCGGCGATCGCCAGATATGCGGACTCACGCGGGTACGAGGTCGTGCGCACCTACGCGGACGAGGGCGTGAGCGGCTTGCTCATCGACCAGCGCACCGGCCTTAAAGCCATGCTGGCAGACGTACTCAATGGAGCGCCCGGCTTCGACGTAATCCTCGTCTATGACGTCAGTCGATGGGGCCGGTTCCAAAACCCGGATCAGGCAGCCCACTACGAGTTCGTTTGCGTCGAGGCCGGGGTCGCGGTCGAATACTGCGCGGAGCAATTCGAGAATGACGGCAGCTTCACCGCGAGCCTGCTGAAAAATCTCAAGCGCATGATGGCAGCTGAGTATAGCAGCGAGCTCTCCGCGAAGGTGGTCCAAGCCAAGGATCAACTCGGAGCAGCCGGCTTTTGGCAGGGAGGTCCGCCCGGATATGGCCTTCGCCGACAGCACATCATGCCGGACGGCACTTTGGGCCGGGTCATGGAGAGCGGTGAGCGAAAGGGCCCGCAAAATGGTCGTACGCGGCTTGTGCTCGGCCCTCCCGATGAAGTTGCGGTTATTCGCGACATATTCCGCATGTTCGTGGACAGGAAACTGGGCATCAACACTATCGCACGCCGCTTGAACGAGTCAGGCGATCGCCGGGCCGGACGTGGTCCTTGGAACGCGCACTATGTGCATCATGTGCTCACGAGCCCCCGATACGCGGGGACCAACGTGGTGCGAAAATCCCGGCGTCGGATGAAAGCGACGAACGCTGAGTATCTGCCCAAGTCCGAGTGGGTCTGCGTGCATGGAGCGTTTGATGCTCTGATTGATCAGCGGACTTTCGACGCGGCCCAGGCACGCCTTGAGCGGAACAGGACGCCGCTCACGGATCGACAGATGCTCGACGGCCTGACTCGGGTCTTTAAGCGTCACGGAACGCTCAACGCTGACATCATCAATTCCGCGCGCGAGATACCGAATGCACACCGGTTCGTTCGACGGTTCGGATCCATGAACCGAGCCTACGAGCTTGTCGGCTATGAACCAAGCGCCCGTCAAACGGCATCATCGAGAAGCCTTCAGGCGAACCGCAGGCGGAAATCCGCATCGCACACTGTAGAGGCGCTCGGTGCTGAAGGCGTTGTGCTGTGCCTTCGAGCTTTACTTGCTCAACATGGCCGACTGTCCATGAAGCTTATCAACGACGAATTGGGCCGCGCTGCATATCAGCTGGTGGCATCGCGAGTTGGGGGTGGCCGGCGTCTGTATGCGCTAGCAGGGTATAAGGCCACTAAGGTTCAAAACTCGAAGTTTGATCGAAGTTGGGATGAAACGCTCACTCAGCAGGAAGCTGAGGCGTTGCGACTACGCGTAGTTGGAGGGGAGTGGGTTCCGATTGAGTGGTGGAACCGCAACGGCTGACGGCGCTAACGGTCATGGGAGTGCAGTCAGCGGTCTTCGATGCGCCAGGGCGGGCATCGACCTGCTGCCGAGAACCGGACGTCCAGGTGGACGCAGTTTGAGGGCAATGGGCGCTTGCTGGCCCCACCCGGTCTTGGAATCTTTCCGATACGCTTTCCATCTCTGCAGTCGGCTGGGGACGATGGCTGGCACATCGACGTGAGCATCGGCGACTCGCCCACCATAGATTTCGCGATCACCGCTCAATCGCTCGAAAACTGGACGGCGAAGGCGCTGGTTCAACGCGATCGGCGAAACGGTCTTAACGCGGCGGCCTACCGAAAGGCGATCGCGGAGGCCGTGCCCATGCAGGCCGCCTTCAGGGACATCGCCAATACCGCCAAGCACGGAGACCATCGCGATCAATACTGGCTAGGTGAACCGTCGAACTCGTCCACACGCCCGGCTTCTCAGGCACGCCTCGCAAATATGTTCTCATCTACCGCGGCGAAGGGCCGACGGCGCACAGGCTTAGAAGTGTTCGAGGAGTCGACGAACTGTGGCGGCATTATGTAACCCGCGTCGGTGTGCAGGGGTTCGAAGGCCTACCGTTAACTTGACTAGCGACCAGGATACTGGAGAACCGGCGATATGGATTGCGCTGCAGATTAGAACTCAAGAGCTTACAACGATCAGATGCCCCTGACGCTCACCCCTATCGATCATGATGACCTTTGCCATGGATGGCGGTGGGAAATCGCCAACGAAGCCGACCTTGCGCGCAAGGTCGCAATGGTGGCGCTTGGACAGTACCGGCACGTGGCCCAGATCCTCGCCGGCATCGACAAGAAGTCACCCCCAACCCGCAAGGAGGCCGCCGCGGCGGCAATAAAGCGGCTGACTGTCCCCGACGATAGCGATCCCTGGCACCGTGACGGCTGGGTTTTCCAGACCATCTCCTGGATCGCCGCGCACCGCACCGAAAAGGGTGTGGTCGCGCGCGCGCCGCATGCCATCGAGGCGCATAAGGGGTTCGACGGCATCCAACTGCGGCTCGACAAAAAGGGCCATCTCGTCACCGCGATCGTGATCTTTGAGGACAAGGCGACCGACTCCCCGCGCAAGACCATTCGGGCAGACGTCTGGGACGGTATTCGATCTCTGGAGAAGGGCGAGCGTATGCCCGAGTTGATTCATGACGCGACCACCATCCTCGAGGCGCAGCAGAGCGTCTTTCCAGGGCTCGACATCGACCAGGCGATCGAGAAAATCCTCTGGGAGGAGGTCCGGCACTACCGCGTCAGCATAACCACGTCGGACACCCACATTAAGGATGCCGCGCGCAAGAAGCTGTTTAAAGGCTTCGACACGGCTGCACCGGGCAAGGCATCACGCCGTCGGGCGGACACCATGCATTTCGACGATCTTCGCACCTGGATGGACGATTTTTGCGTGGCGACGATCGCCCAGATCAAGGCTTGGCGGGACGATGTTTGATCCCGTCACCGTCGATCTGATCGGCCACGCGCCGCCGCTCGCGTCGCTGGATTTGGCTGAGCTGCCCAAGCGGTTCACCAACGCCTATGCCGAGATCGTCGCCGCCCGGGTACGCATGCGTGGCCTGGTCGACGCCAACTCACGAACCGAGGCGCTTTCTGAGCTTATCGATGAGATGCGGCGGCTTGCAGCGGCACAGGAGGCGTTTGTCGCCGCCGATCCCGCGCGGGACACCCGTGCGGCCGCGGCCTTTGTCGCCGGAGCCGCCCACCAGCTCTGCCTCATGGCTGAGATCGTGAAGACCGACGGTGGTGCAGATGACGACGACGATGTCGCGGACGACGGGGAGGACGCGAACGCGGAGGATGCCGACGGTTTGAGCGACGAACTTCCGCGGCTGACCTATGTCGATGCCGTCCGGGCGGCACCTGAAGTCTGTGCGACGCTGCTGTTCCTGATCGCCAACGCCCAACCCGACGCCGCCGAAATGGCGAAGCGAATTCACCCACCCGAAGGGATGACGGGGGAGGCGCAGCTGATCCGCGCTATCGCTGACCTAGCGGCCGGCAGGCTCGGTGCGATCAACCCGCAGGAGCCTCCCCCCTACGCGCGCTCGGCCGACCGGTCACCGGCGGGTCTGGCCACCGACGCGCTGCTGCGGCGGCTTCATGCCGGAATCCGCATGCTGGCCGCAGAGATCTTCGCGCGACCTTCCGATACCGCCGCGCCATCACGTGCACGCGAGATTTTCCTTGAGGTGAAGGGCTTGGCGTTCGCCCGCCTTGACGACGTGTTCGACGAGGGTGGGCCGATTGCGGTCAGCGTCTTCCCCGGCCCGCTCCACCTGGCCAACCTATTGATTGTTGTCGCGGGTGATCTCGCCGAGTCCGCGCTGTGCCACGTACCGGCTCCCTCCGGCGTCGATGCCAACGCGTGGTGGAAAACGCTTCGGCGGGCGGCGCGCAAGCGGCCCTATCTCTGGCGGAACCACCGCGAAGCGATCAACAAAGGATACCTGATGCCGGGTGTCTCTGCGGCAGTGAGTTTCCCGACCGGCGGCGGCAAGTCCACGCTCGCCGAGTTGAAGATCGCGGCGGCGCTGCTCAGCGACAAGAAGGTGGTCGTGCTTGCGCCGACTTTGGCGCTTGTCGACCAAACAGCCTTCACACTTGGCAACGCCTTCAAGGATTATGAGGTTCTCGGCGACCTCGACGAGGAGATTAGCTTCAGCGACATCGTCGAGCTGCCGGAGATCATCGTCACCACTCCCGAGCGCTGTCTAATGCTGCAGGCGCTCCAAGCTGACGCCTTCGCCGACGTCGGGTTGATCGTGTTCGACGAATGCCACCTCATTCACCCACGCGACGCCGACCGTAGTCGGCGCGGCGTAGATGCAATGCTCTGCGTCCTCAATCTGACCCACACCGCGCCGGACGCGGATTTGCTGATGATCTCGGCAATGATGCAGAACGCTCAAGAAATGGCCGGCTGGCTCCAAGAGTTGACTGGCCGCACCGCGCTCGCGCTCGATCTGGCCTGGAAACCGACCCGGCAGGCGCGCGGCTGCGTGACGTATGAGGCAAGCCGCATCAAGGCGCTTGAACAACTCCTGACGCGCGCCAAACGGACCGCGACCACCAAGACCACGCCCAAGGCCGTCAAGGATCAGCTTAGCGCTAAGCCGTTTGCCTTCTTCTGCCTCAAACAGACTTGGGCGACCGTAGACCGCAATGACTATGCGCTGATGCCGCTGCTCGATAAGTCGGTCGCATTCAACACCGGCACGTCGCGCTCCGGTGATTGGTATCTGACTCCTAACGGAAACCGCGTCGCGGCCGAGATCGCCGCGGCTGCGGCTGGTGACGGTCTCAAGACGTTGGTCTTCGTCCAGAGCACGGTCGCCGCTGAGGGTTCCGTCAAGACTTTCCGCGCGCTTCTTCCCGATCGGCGCATCGAGCTAACCGAGGCCGAAGCGGCGATGCGCAGGCGGATCGAGGAGGAGATGGGCGGCGCGCAATATTGCTACCTCATGCTCGACGATGCCGGCCACGTGGTTGGCGGCGCGACGAGCCATCATGCGCAACTACTCAAGGACGAGCGCGATCTTCACAAGTCGTTGTTTGAGCGTCGCGACGGGCTCGACGCACTGTTCGCGACATCGACCGTCGCCCAGGGCATGAACTTGCCAAGCGATATCGTGCTCATTGCCGGTGACAGCCGGTGGGATGATAGCCAAGACAAGATGCAGCAGCTTGCCGCGCACGAGCTGCTCAACGCGGCCGGCCGCGCCGGCCGCGCCGGCGAGAGTGGCCAGGGCTTTGTCCTGATCGTGCCTAGCCGGGTCATCGACCTTGATGATGACGCCAACCAGATCGACCAACACTGGATGTCGCTGCAGGGCATCTTCGCCCAGTCGGACCAGTGCCTCACGATTGACGATCCGCTAACCGCACTACTCGACCGCATCCACAACGGCTTAGAAGTCGGGGACAACGAAGACTATCTCCTGGCGCGCCTCCCCGCGGGCGCCGGCGGCGACGCCGATGAACCCGCCCGCGAGATGCTCCGGCGTTCGTTCGCAGCCTATCGCAAGCGCCAGGAAGGCAAGGTGAAGTGGATTGAAAGCCGGATCGACGCGTCGCTGGCACGGCGGGCCGAGCTGGCCCCCCAAGAGGAAACATCGGGGCTCGCGCAGGTCGCTTCGTCGGTAGGACTGCCGGTGGAGATCGTCGTTAGCCTCGCCAAGCGCATCGACAAGGGGAAGTTCACAGGCGACACGGTTTCCTGCGTCGCGGCGCTGTTCCAGTGGCTGGAGAAAAATCCCAGCTTCGTGCTTCAACTAATGCGGCCGAGCGATGTCGAAGGCCTTTTTGGCAAGGACTACAGGGCGCTTGCCAACACGGTTGAGCAAGCGCGCTTCGCGCTGCCGGTCCTGCGCGCGTTGACCGAGAAGTGGATGGCCGCAGAACCGCTCTGCAAACTCGAGCTTGCGGCCGGGACGCCAGCTGCGAGCCTGCGCAGCTGCGAGATTGCTCGCCATTTCGCCAACCGTGTCGTTCCCGACATCGCGTTTGTGGCGGGGTTGCCCGCCCGCATTCTCGCGGCCCGTGCGGTGGAAGACGACGACGTCGTGATATCGACCACAATCGCAACCTTGGCTGGCGCTGTGCGCAGGGGCTGCGACAGTCCTGAGGTGCTTGCCAGCGCGGTTCACCAGGGTCGCGAGGTTTCGCGCGTCGGCGCGCGAAGCGCATTTGATAGCGTTCGGAAGTACCTTCCCGCGGGTAACAACGACGAAGATTTCGATGCGACCCTTGATCGGGTTCGTCAGGCCCACACGGTGGCATTGTTCGACGAAGACTGACGCAATTTGACCAGCGGTCCTCCGCCGTGCCGCGCTCAAGCTTATGCCCGGTGTGGATTGGCGAACCGACTAGGGCACGAGATAGCGCATCGTCCCAGCGTCGCTGTTCCCCATATCCTCGACGGCCTCGGTCGTTGGAGGGGAGTTGATCAAGGGCGTTTGACTTCTCCAGCCGCAATGGTTCCCGGACGAGACTAACCGCCTCTGGCGAAATTCGGCAGGTTCAACAGGCGTACGAGAACTCCAAGCTGTGTCTCCAGCAAAAGGCCGACCGCTCGAATGTCCCCGCCCCTATACTCTGGCACCGGGGAGTGGACCTTCTGAAAGTAAGCTAAGTACCAGGCTGGCGCATAAGGCAGTTGGTCAACGCCTTGCCCGAAAGCGGACCCCGCCAACAGCCGCGGTAAGTCAAATCCGGTAATCCGCTCAAGCAGCCAGTGTCGCCGCGTACACGTGCAGGGACTCCGGCCGAAGGTGCGTGTAGCGGCGGAGCATCTTCCAGTCCTTGTGGCCGGTCACCAACGCCACCTGCGGGATTTGGAAACCCGCCTCAAACAGCCGGCTCGTCCCCTCATGTCGTAGGTCGTGAAAGTGAAGATCCGCGATTCCGAGGTCTTTGCAGGCGCGGGTAAACGCCGTGCCAGCAGACCGATGGTTGAATGGAAAAATACGCAGGTCCCGGTTCGACCGAGGTGGCCCCTGCTCCTCAATCAAGGCAACCGGATCATAGCCTGACACCTTCAGGAGCGGGATTTTCTGATCATTACCGGCCTTCTCGCGCGGGTCTTTCCGATCACGGATCGTCAGCATCTTCGTCCGCGCCGAGTAGTCTGACCACACGACCCGGAAAATCTCTTCCTGGCGCATGGCTGTGGCGACTGCGAAACGGATGACTCTTGCCATCGGAATGATTTGGCGTGGATTGCCTTCGAAGTGGCCGATGAGCTTCTGCAGCTCTTCCTCAGTCGGTCTCCGATCACGCTCAACGCCCTTGCCGACAAGCCCTAGGCGCTTAAGCGCCAGACGAGCCATGTTCACCGGCTCGGCGGAGATTGTCAGTCCGTGGACTGCGATCGCGTGTGTGATGACTAGCTTGATGGCGCCGATGTCGATGCTCAAAGTCATCGGCCCAGCCCCCTCCTTCGCACGCTCTTTGCCGAAGTCGATGAATAACTGCCGATCGAGTTGACCGAGCTTTTTCCGCCCGAGACGCGCCTTAAGCATTCTCAGCGTCGCGGCTTTCGATCGCCGCGGCGCCTTACCGACCGATTTCATGTCGTCGATGTGCAGGTCGATAAGCTCGCCGAAGGTGCGAAGACGCGCAGCGCGCTCAGGCGTCGGAACCTCACCACGATCGATCCGGCCCTCGCTCTCGGTGGCCCAGCGGCGCGCATCATCGCGTTTGAGGAAGGTCTCGCTTATATAGCGGCCCTTCCGTCTGACCTGGACCCGCCAAGTTCCGGACGGGAGTTTCGAATATGTCGCCATTTTCGTGTGCGCTCTGTGTGCACTGAGATGTCGAAAAGCCGGAAAAAACGTCGCAACACGGCGTAAAATCGAGTGCACACGTCACCAACCAACGTTTTGATATTACTGAAAAAATGTCGATAAATCAAGCGCGTAGATTGGCCGTAGCCCCGATGATGGACTGGACCGATCGGCATTGCCGGGCGTTCCACAGGGCGCTGACGAACAAGGCGCTGCTTTACACCGAGATGGTGACGGCGCCGGCGGTGTTGCATGGGGATCGCGAGCGGCTGCTGGGATTCGATGCTCTGGAGCATCCGGTGGCCTTGCAGCTGGGCGGGTCGGATCCGGCCCAGCTGGCCGAGGCCGCCAAGGTCGGCGAGGCGTTCGGCTATGACGAGATCAATCTGAACGTCGGCTGCCCCTCGGACCGGGTGCAGTCGGGTCGGTTCGGCGCCTGTCTGATGCGCGAGCCCGAGTTGGTGGCCGACTGTATGGCGGCGATCAAGGGGGCCGTCAGCGTGCCGGCGACCGTCAAATGCCGCATCGGCGTGGACGATCAGGATCCGGTCGTCAGCCTGTTCGCCACGGTGGACGCCTGCGCCGCCGTCGGGATCGAGGTCTTCGTCGTCCATGCGCGCAAGGCCTGGCTGAAGGGTCTGTCGCCCAAGGAGAACCGCGACGTGCCGCCGCTGGACTATGATCTGGTGCGCCGGCTGAAGCGCGAGCGGCCGCATCTGAACATCTCGATCAATGGCGGCATCGCCTCGATGGACGCGGCCGAGGCGCATCTGGCCGAGGTCGACGGCGTCAAGCTGGACGGGGCCATGCTGGGCCGCGCCGCCTATCATGAGCCGGCCATTCTGGGGCAGGCGGATCGTCGCCTGTATGGCGAACCGGTCGAGGATACCGACGCCTTCGCCGCGCTGGAGCGCTATCGGCCCTATATGGCCGCGCGTCTGGAGGAGGGCGTCGCCCTGCCCGCCATGGCGCGGCATATGCTGGGCCTGATGCACGGCCGGCCGGGCGCGCGGGCGTTCCGTCGCATTCTGACGGTCGAGGCCATCAAGCCCGGCGCCGGGCTGGAGGTGCTGGACCGCGCTGTGGAGGCCGTGCGTGAGGCCGAGGCGAGGCGCGACACGGCGTCCGGCGACTGGGCGGCGTAACCCAATCTTCAAAGCTGGCCGGCAAGGTTAAGAGAACCCTTCCGTTTCGGACCTGTACGCCATGAAGACCCTGCTGATCGCCGCCGTCATCGCGACCGCCCTGCCCGCCACTTCGGCCCTGGCGCAGGCCGACGGCCGTTTCGCCATCGGCGCCCAGGTCGGCACGCCGGGCGCCGGCCTTCAGGCCCAGTTTGCGCTCAGCCCGGTCGTGGTGCTGCGCGGCGGCTATGACGTGCTGAAATGGGATCGGGACCAGACCTACAAGGGCATCGATTACGACGCCAAGATCGACTTCAAGTCGCCGGGCGCCTTTGTGGACCTGCATCCGTTCCGCAACGGCTTTCTGATCTCGGGCGGGGCCTATTTCGGCGATCGCAAGGTCGATCTGGATGCGACGCCCACCGGAAACGTCAATGTCGGCGGCGCGACCTTCACACCGGCCCAGGTCGGGACATTGACCGGCCGCATCGACCTGGAGAGCACTGCGCCGTTCGTCGGCTTGGGCTATGACAACACCTTCACGCGCGGCGGCAGGCTGGGCTTCCGCCTTCTGGCCGGCGCGGCCTTTGGCGATGCGCCGCAAGTAAATCTGGACGCCCGCGGCGGGACCTTGTCGAACGATCCTACCTTCCGCTCGCGTCTGGATCAGGAAGAGCGTGAAATTCAGGCCGAGGCCGATGATTATAAGGTCCTGCCGGTGCTTCAGGCGGGGCTGAACTTCAAGTTTTGACCCGCAGGGGCATCGTCCCCAAACGCGCGGACGGGGGATAAATAGGTTATGAAAAACAAGGCATTAACCTAGAAACAAATCGTAACAGACAGCGCCAAGGCGGGTTTCGCCACTTTCTCGCCACAGGTTAACGCGACAAGGCCAGCGCCGGCGGCGTTGGGAGCCGGTGTCTCCTGAGCCAAACTCATGATCGGCGCCTCCGCTGCTATCGCCATGCTTTGGGCTGCCGTATCGTCTGTGACGAGCGGGCCTGTCCCCTACAATGACGTCGTAGCGGCGGATCAAGTCAGGACTGAAACCCCTGCAGCCATCGTCGGTTCCGATGAAGTCGAGACCGCTCTGAACGCCGAACAGGCCGAGCTGATGGCCTCCGATCCGGACTGGCGCGCGTCGGCGCGCCTCTATCACGCAGGCGGCGGCGGCGCGACGGGCAACGATTCGCTGGGTTGCCGTCCGATCGCCATGCGCACCGTCGCGGTCGATCCTCGCGTGATCCCGCGCCGCACCAAGCTGTTCATCCGCGAAACGGTCGGTATGCGCCTGGCCGACGGTTCGATCCACGACGGCTACTGGTACGCCTCCGACACCGGCGGCGCGATCAAGGGCCAGAAGATCGACCTTTACACCGGCACCGGTCGCGGCTCGATGAACCAGGCGCAGCGCCTGAACATGCGCACCCTGACCATCGTGGACGCCGGCGATTTCGACGGCTGCCCGCCGGCCTGGACCACGGCTTCCAACTGATCCGGCCGATCATGAAAAACGCCGGCTGACCGCAAAGGTCAGCCGGCGTTTTCGTGTCTGAAGCCTTGCGCCGATCAGTCCAGTTCGGACACTTCCAGCGTCGACTGAACCATCGAGCCGTTATAGGTGCCGACCCAGATGTCGTAGCGGCCGCTCTGCGGGTTGGTGATCGTCACCTTCGGATCGACGCCGCCCGCGCCGTCGTCGTCGCAGTAGAAGCGGCCGTTGGGCGTATTGATCAGCAGGGTCGTGTCTTCCGATGCGCGCACGCGGAACGTCAGGTCGGCGTCGCCTGGCTCGAAGAAGATCTGGATGTCCGGGGCCGAGCTGACCGAACCCTCGCAGCCCGCCTTGGCGGCCGAGGCGGGCGAGGAGCCGCCGGCCAGGATCGACTTGGTCCAGGGGTCGGGCGTGAAGCCGCCGCGCAGATTGGCCGTGCCGTAGTTGGGCTCAAGATCGATGTTGGGCGCCGCGCCCGCCGTCGTGTCCGTGCCGCCCAGTTCGCTGATCTGCAGCGTCGACTGGACCATGTTGTCGTTGTAGGTGCCCAGCCAGATGTCGTAGCGACCGCTCTCGGGGTTGGAGATGGTCACCATCGGATCCAGGTCGCCGCCGCTGTCGTCGTCGCAATACCAGCGGCCGCCAGGGCTGTTGACCAGCAGCGTGGTGTCCTCGCTGGCGACCGCCTTGATGGTCAGGTCCAGATCGCCGGCTTCGAAGTTCAGTTGCAGGTCGGGCGCGGCGCTGACCTTACCCTCGCAGCCCGACTGCGCGGCCGAGGCGGCGATCGAACCGCCCGCGAGGATGGACTTGGTCCAGGGATCGGGCGTGAAACCGGTCTCCAGCCGCACCGAACCGTAGTTGGGGTCCAGGGTGAAGTCGGGCTTGGCCCCGCTCTTCTGCGCCAGGCTGACGCCAGGGGCGAGCAGCACGGACGCAGCGGCGATGACGGCGATGGATTTCATGTTGCTCCCTCCAGCAGCAGCGGCGCCATGCCGCAGGCGGAGGTTAATCCGTTTCGCCGAACCGTGCAGCTTGAAATGCTGGCCTTAGAAGCGGCGCTTGCCCGTCACCGTCTCGAAGAACAGGCGGAAGTCGCCCATCAGGCTCCACAAAGGATATTTGAACGTCGCGGGCCGGTTCTTTTCGAAGAAGAAATGCCCGACCCAGGCAAAGCCGTAGCCCAGCAGCGGCATGGCCAGCAGCCACCAGGCGTTCCGCGTCGCCACGAAGGCGACGAAGGCCGAGATCACCAGAAAGGTGCCGACGACGTGGATGCGCCGACAGGTCCGGTTTGAATGCTCGTGGATGTAATAGGGATAGAAGGCCTCGAACGAGGCGTAACGGCCCTCAGGTGCGGACGGCGTGCTCATGGGCGGAGGGTGCGCCTCCGCCCGCGATCAGGCAAGTGCCCGCAAGATCAGCCCTTCGGCTTGCCCTTGAAGCCGTCCTTCTTAAAGCCCGGCTTGGCCTTGAAGGGTTTCTTAGCATAGGGCTTGTCGCCCGAGGCGTTCGAGCGCGGGTTGGCGCCCCCATCGTTCTTCGGCGCCCAGGGCTTCTTCTTAAACGGCGGGCGGGCGTCTTCCCCGCCGCCGTCGGCGCGCTTGTAGGGCGTCTTCTTGAAGGGACGGTCGCCATCCTCGCGCGGCTTGCCGGCGAAGCGGCTGGCCTTCATCGAGCCGGGCGTCGGGGCTTCCGACGGGGTGATCTTCACCTCGTCCTTGGAGGCGGCCACGGCTTCGCGGAAAGCCTTCTCGTGGGTCTTGGCCACCTCGAAGCGCGTCTCTTCGGGGAAGGTGCGGATGGCGCCGATCTGGGGCTTGGAAATGCCGCCGATGCGGCAGATCAGCGGGATCAGCCATTTCGGGTCGGCGTTCTTGTTGCGGCCCACGTCCAGACGGAACCAGACCACGTCGTCAGCGCCCAGGCGCTCGCCTGGCCAGGGTTGGGCCGCCGTGCCGTCATCGTTGCGGACCATGCGGTCGCGCTTGGCCGGACCGCGATCCGAACCCGGATCGGACAGTTCTTCCGGCGCAGGCTGTTCCTTGCGCAGCAGCCGCACCAGGGCGGCGGCGATCTCGTCGGGCGTGCGTTCGGCGATCATCCGCTTGGCGACGACCATGTCCTCGTCGGAGACGTCGGCCTCGAAGTGCGACGGAGACAGCAGACGGTCCTCGTCGGCCTTGCGGATCTCGTCGAAGGTCGGGGCGCCGGTCCAGACGGCGTCGATGCCGGCCTCGTCCATCAGCCGCTCGGCCTTGCGACGGCGCGAATGCGGAACCAGCATGACCGAGATGCCCTTCTTGCCCGCCCGGCCCGTGCGGCCCGAACGGTGCAGCAGGCCGGCGCGGTTCATCGGCAATTCGGCGTGAATGACCAGACCCAGGTCCGGCAGGTCCAGACCGCGCGCGGCGACGTCCGTGGCGACGCAGACGCGGGCGCGGCCGTCACGCAGCGACTGGAGCGCGTCGGTGCGCTCGCGCTGACCCATTTCGCCCGACAGACTGACGGAAGAGAAGCCGCGCTCCAGCAGCGACGACTGCAGGTGACGCACGCTGTCGCGGGTCGAGCAGAAGACCATGGCGCGCGGCGCCTCGAACCAGCGCAGGGTGTTGACCACCGCGTGCTCGATCTCGTTGGGCGCAATGCGGTAGGCGCGGTATTCGATGTCGGCGTGCTGGCGCGTCTTGTCGGTCGCGTCGATGCGGACCGCGTCCTTCTGATAGCGTTTGGCCAGGGTGGCGATGTCGCGCGCGATGGTCGCCGAGAACAGCAGGGTGCGGCGTTCGGCTGGCGCCTGGTCCAGGATATGCTCCAGGTCCTCGCGGAAGCCCATGTCCAGCATCTCGTCGGCCTCATCGAGGACGGCGACCTTCAGCTCGGACAGGTCCAGATTGCCCCGGTCGATGTGGTCCTTCAGGCGGCCGGGCGTGCCGACGACGATGTGGACGCCGAAGCCCAGCGCGCGGGCTTCGCGACGCGCATCCATGCCGCCGACGCAGGTGGCGATCTTGGCGCCGGCGTCGGCATACAGCCATTGCAGCTCGGCCGCGACCTGCATGGCCAGTTCCCGCGTGGGCGCGATGGCCAGACACAGGGGCGCGCCGCCCGGACCGAAGATCGGCTTGTCGCCGAGCAGGGTCGGCGCAGCGGCCAGACCAAAGGCGACGGTCTTGCCCGACCCCGTCTGGGCCGAAACCAGCAGGTCGCGATCCGCATGCTCCGCCTCCAGCACGGCGGCCTGAACCGGAGTGGGTTCGGCGTAGCCCTTGTTGATCAGGGCGCGATCGAGCGCGGGATGGACGGCGGGAAAGGGCATAGGAAACCTGGGACAACGGACAAGGGCGGTCGCCGAAACGACCGCGCCCGGCCGAGGTCAGACCTCAGGCCGGGCGAATGATGGCGCTCTATACATCAATAAGGGCGCAAGCGGGGCGGAAAACGCCGTTCACCCTGTTCCTTCAGGCGACGTTGACGGGAAAGACGCAGTCTGGCGATCGAACCCACCGCGTCCGGAGCTTCGCCATGCAAGCGCTATCTATCGCCGCCGCCGGAATGACGACCGCGCAGAACCGGTTCGACAACAGCGCGCGCCGCACCGCCAACGCGCCGCTGGACAATCTCGCCGAGGAAACCGTGGAGCGGATCCAGGCTAAGACCGCCTTCAGCGCCAACGCCGCCGTTCTGCGCACCGCCGACGACATGACCGGAACCCTGCTGGACATGCTGGCCTGAAACCTCAGACCGGCGCCTTCTCCGGCAGGTTGAAGAAGCCGACGAAGCGGTCGAACACGGCACGGTCGCCGGTCAGGGTCATCAGGCCGTCGGCCTCGAAGGCGGCGGGCGGGACCTTGCCGTAGACGCAGGCGGCGACCAGCGGCGGTTGGGTCGTCAGGACGACGTCGGCGGCGTCCGTGGGGCCGCGGCGGGTCGTGATCGTCCCCTTTTCGATCTGAACGACGAAAGGTTCTTCGCCGAAGACGAAACCGACGGTCATCGCGGCGTCTCCGGCCAGGGCCGGATCGAACATCGTCTCGAACGACTGCATGATCGACACCGCGCTGATCGGCAGGGTCGGGTCGTGGCTAGGCGAGCGCGCGGCCCAGCCGCCCAGCACCATGAAGACCGGCTTGATCTCGTATCCCCAGGGCGTCAGCTCATAAACCTGGACAGAGGCGGGCGGCGGCAGTTTGCGGCGGGTGACGATGCCCGAAGCCTCCAGCCCCTCCAGTCGCTGGGTCAGCACGTTCGCGGAAATGCCGTGCAGATCCTTTTTCAGATCACCGAACCGGCGCGGGCCCATCATCAGTTCGCGGATCACCAGCAGGGCCCAGCGCTCGCCAATCAGGTCCAGCCCGTGCGCGGCGCCGCAGGCGTCGTGATATCGACGACCAGCCCTATCGGTTATCTTTTCTAACTTCATAGTTGACTATCGTAATCATCGGAGTCAGGTTTCGCAAATAACAAGGAGAGGAAACGCCGTGGCTCAGCTGATTTTCATCAACCTGCCGGTCGCCGACCTGCCCCGATCGATCGCCTTCTATGAGGCCGTCGGCGCGACCAGGAACCCCATGTTCAGCGACGACACGGCCGCCTGCATGGTGGTGTCGGACGTGATCCACGTCATGCTGCTGACCCACGACAAATGGCGCACCTTTACCAATCGGGCGATCCCCGACGCCCACGCCTCGGCCCAGGTTCTGCTGTGCCTGTCACGCGACAGCCGCGAGGCGGTCGACGCCGTCGTGGCCCAGGCGGGTGCCGCCGGCGGCGAGATCGATCCCAATGCGACCCAGGACTACGGCTTCATGTACGGGCGCAGCTATGCCGATCCGGATGGCCATATCTGGGAAGTCATGTGGATGGACCCGGCCGCCGTCGCCGCCGGTCCCGAAGCCTTCGCCGCCGACGCCATGGTGTCGTGATGGCCGACATCCGCGAACTGAGCATCAGCCGGCTGATCAAGGCCTCGCCGGAAACGGTGTGGAAGATCTACACTGAGCGCACCGGCGAGTGGTTCTGCCCCCGCCCGTGGACCACGCCGGTCGTGGATTGGGACCTGCGCATCGGCGGGCGGGCCAATGTCGAAATGGCTTCGCCCGAGGGCGAGCGGCATCCCTATTCCGGCGTGTTTCTGGAGGTGGATCCGGGCCGCAAACTGGTCTCGACCGGCGCCTTCACCGAGGGCTGGGTTCCGCAGGCCGGCGACATGAACTTCGTGCGCATTGACACCTTCGAGCCCGAGGCCGGTGGAACCCGCTACACCGCCACCGCCCGGCATTGGGACGAAAAAGCCGCCGAGGCCCACAAGGCCATGGGCTTCGAACAGGGCTGGGGCGCGGTCGCCGATCAACTGGCGGCGTTGGCGGAAGGCGATGCGACATGACCGACAAGATCATTCCCTGCCTGTGGTTCGACGGCGACGCCGAGGCCGCGACCGCCTTCTACGTCAGCCTGCTGCCCGACAGCCGCATCACGGCCGTCAACCGTTCGCCGGTCGATACGCCCTCCGGCCCTGAAGGATCGGTGCTGACGGTGCAGTTCGTGCTGGCGGGTCATCAGTATCTGGCGCTGAACGGCGGCCCGAACTTTCGCTTCACCGAGGCCGTCTCCTTCATGGTGATGACCGAGGATCAGGCCGAGACGGACCGGCTGTGGGACGCCCTGCTCGCCGATGGCGGCAGCGAAAACGCCTGCGGCTGGCTGAAGGATCGCTGGGGCCTGTCGTGGCAGATCACGCCCCGTCGCCTGATGGAACTGACCACCGATCCGAACCCCGCGCGCGCCAAGGCCGCCATGCAGGCCATGATGGGCATGATCAAGATCGACATCGCGGCGCTGAACCGCGCCGTCGCCGACCTTTGAATCCAGAAAGATGAGACGACCGATGACCTATGTGACCGGCTTTTTGACCCCCGTAAAAACCGAGGACAAGGCGCGCTACGTGAAGTCCGCCGAGGCGTCCTGGCCCCTGTTTCAGAAATACGGCGCCCTGTCGCAGGTCGAGACCTGGGGCGAGGACGTGCCGGACGGCGAACTGACCAGCTTTCCCATGGCGGTGAAGCTGCAGGAAGGCGAGGTCGTCGTCTTCTCCTGGGTCACCTGGCCCGACCGCGCCACCGCCGACGCCTGTTTTGGCAAGATGCAGGACGACCCCGACTTTGCGAACATGGACATGCCCTTCGACGGCAAACGCATGATGTGGGGCGGGTTCAGCGTCGCCTTCGAAGGCAAGGCCTGATCCCCCGGCGGCGGCCCGGTTCGAACGCAAATCGCCCTGACGCATTGTCAGGGATCGAGGAGAACCGACATGGCCGCCCGCCCCACCTGGCAAGGACATCTGAAGCTGTCGCTGGTCACCTGTCCGGTGGCCATCTACACGGCGACGACCAGCACGAACGACGTGCGGTTTCACCTGATCAATCCCGACACCAACAATCGCATCCGCATGGTGCCGACCGATCCGGACGCCGGGCCGGTCGAGCGCAGCGATCTGGTGCGCGGCTATGAGGTGTCCAAGGACGAATACGTCCTGTTCGACGACGCTGACTTCGACAAAGTGAAGCTGGAAAGCACCAAGACCATCTCGATCGACAAGTTCGTCGACGAGGCCGACATCGACCGGCTGTATTGGGACGATCCCTTCTTCGTGGTCCCGGAAAAAGGCGCGGGCGTCGAAGCCTTCGCCGTCATTCGCGACGCCATGAAGAAACAGGGAAAGGTGGCCTTGGGCCAGTTGGTCCTACGCGGCAAGGAGCGTCAGCTGGCGCTGGAGGTGCGGGGCAAGGGGCTGATCGCCTACACCCTGCGCGCCCATGACGAGGTGCGCGATTCCGACGACTACTTCGACGACATTCCGACAGTGAAGGCCGATCCCGACATGGTCGAGATCGCCGCGCGCATCATCGGTCAGAAGGAGGCGGACTTCGATCCGACCGATTTCAAGGACGGCTACGACGACGCCCTGCGCGCGATGATCAAGGCCAAGTCCAAGGGTGGCAAGGGCGTGGTCGATGTCGCCGAACCCGACGACACCAATGTCATCGACCTGATGGCCGCATTGCGGAACAGCCTGAAAGGATCGGCGGCGGGGACGAAGACGCCGGCCGCCAAGAAGGCCCCTGCAAAGAGGGCCCCGGCAAAGAAGGCGGCGCCCAGGAAGTCCGCGGCAAAGAAGAAGACAGCGGCCTAGACGCCCATCTTTTTCAGAGCCGATTTCAAGCTGACCGCCGAGGCGCGGAAATCAGCCCACGGATCGGGCTTCTTGAGCAAGGTCGGATAGGTCCAGAGGTTGAATGCGGCGGGGTCCAGCCCGGCCTTCACCTGCCCCCACGACAGCGGGAAGGCGATCCCCGCCCCCGGCCGTGCGCGCGGCGACCAGGGCGCGACCGCCGTCGCCATCCGCCCGTTGCGCAGATAGTCGATGAAGATCTTTCCTCCCCGCGCCTTCTTGGCCAGGGTCGTGGTGAACCGGTCTGGCGCCTCGGCGCGGATGGCCTCGGCCATCGCCTTGGCGAAGGCCTTGTTCTGATCCCAGGTCACGCGCGAGCGGGCGTCAGTCTTGATCGGCACGACGACGTGCAAACCCTTCCCCCCGGTCGTCTTGACGAAGGCGGCCAGACCCAGCGCCTCGATCTTCGCCTTCACGACCTTGGACGCGGCAATGACGTCGGCGAAGTCCAGCCCCTCGTCCGGATCCAGGTCGAAGGTGATCTGCTCGGGGATTTCCGGCTGGCCGGGCGCACAGCCCCAGGGGTGCAATTCCAGCCCGCCCGACTGGGCGATGGCGACCAGGCCGCCGACATCGACGGCGGCGACATAAGGGGTGCGGGCCTTGACGTCGATCAGCTTCAGTCGCGGGTTTGACCCTGCCATGGCATGACGCTGGAAGAAGGTCTCGCCCCCGATGCCCTCGGGCGCCCGGATGATCGAGGTCGGCCGGTCCGTCACATGGGGCAGTATCCGCTCGGCCGCCGCCTCGTAGTAGCGCGCCAGATCGGCCTTGGTGATCGCCGGCCGATCGCCCACGGCGGGCCACAGCACCTTGTCGGGGCTGGAGATGGTCACGCCCGCCACGACCACCTTGCCGGGCTTTCCGGCCGGTCGCACCGTCATCGTGGTCTTCTTGGCTTCGCCCATGTCCGTGGGCGTTTGCGGCGCCTGGGTGACCTCGGCGGCTGTCTTGTCTTCGCGCAACCCCTTGAACGCCGCCTGCCGCAACGATCCGGATTCGGTATAGCCGCCGTGCTCAACCTCGGCGACCAGCACCGGTTTGACCCAATGGATGTCCTTGGCCGCCTTGGGCGCGCCCGCCCCGGCAAAGGGGGATTTATCCGCCGCCACGCCCTTAAGCGCCGGAACAAGGGTCTTCGTTACCGCCTCGCCATAGCCCGTGCCGACCCGGCCCAGATAGCGAAGGCTGCCCTTTTCCCTGACCCCGACCAGGAGAGAGCGGAACCGCGTCCCGCCCTCGGACGACCAGCCGCCGATCACCACTTCGTCGCGCCCCCGGCATTTGGACTTCAGCCAGGTCGACGACCGCCCGGCATGATAGGGGGCGTCCAGTTTCTTGGAGATCACCCCTTCCAGATCCATGCGGCAGGCGCTCTCCAGCACCGCCTGGCCGGTCGAGGCGAAATGCTCGACGTAGCGCAGTCGCCCGGCGGCCGCCTTTCCGATCCGGTTCACATAGGCCTGCAGCCGCGCCTTGCGATGCGACAGCGGCAGTTTGCGCAGATCCTCCGCCCCCTCGAACAACAGGTCGAAGGCGAAATAGACCAGGCCTTCCGTCTTCTCGTCCGAAATGGCGGCCTGCAACGCCCCGAAGTCCGGCATGTGATCGTCATCCAGCGCGCACAGCTCGCCGTCGATCACCGCGTCGGGCCAGGTCGCCGCATCCGCTGCGAGGTCGGGAAACTCGTCGCTCCAGTCCAGACCCTTGCGCGTCCGCAAGACCGCCCGACCGCCGCCGACCCCGATCTGGATGCGATAGCCGTCGAACTTGATCTCGTGCGCCCAGCCCGTTCCACCTGGCGGATGGTCGGTCACCTTGCACAGCTGGATCGGCACGAAGGCCGGCGGCTTCTTGGTCTTCGCCGCCGCTTTGGAGGGTTTGGGCTTGGCCGGACCTTTACGCCCGGTCGGCTTGGACGCCGTCCATTCCTTTGTCCCATCCGCGATCTCGGCCAGCGACCGGCCGGTCGTCACCGAGGCGTCGATTTCGGCGAGCGCATCGCCCTCTCCAGCCACGGCGAAGTCGTCCTTCTCCTTCAGCAGCAGCCAGTTGTTGCGTTTGGAGGGCTTGCCCCGATCGCGCTTCAACCGGATCAGAGCCCATTTGCCCTTCAGCCGCTCGCCGTGAAGGATCATCTTGATCTGACCCTTGGCCCAGGCCGCCTCCAGGTCCGGCTCCTGCGGCTCCCAGGTGCCGACGTCCCACATCTGCACCGTGCCGGCGCCGTAGTTGCCATCGGGAATCGTCCCCTCGAACGACCCGTAATCCAGCGGATGATCCTCGACCTCGACCGCCAGCCGCTTGACCGCCGTGTCGCGCGACGGCGCTTTGGTCACGGCCCAGGATTTCAGCACCCCGTCCGCCTCGATGCGGAAATCGTAGTGCAGACGCGTCGCCGCGTGGCGCTGGATCAGATAGCGAAAGCCGCCCTTGGCGCGCCTGGCCTTGGCGCCCTTCGGCTCGGGCGTCTCGCCGAACCGGCGCTTGGCCTGATAGGTCTTCAGTTCACCGCGCATAGGGGCGTAATCCGCCCCGCGCCAAAGCGTTGCCTCAGCGACAGAAGCGCGTGTCGGTCGCCTCGAGGTGCAGGTGGTCGTAGTGGACGGCGTTGTAGTCGGGGCTGAGCGTCGTGCCGAAGATGCGGCAGGCGTCGTCGCGGATACGCTTCAGAAAGCGCGCTTCGGGCGTGTCGCCGCTCCAGTCCTTGGTCACGGTGATGCGCCGCCCGTCCCTCAGCCGCACCCCGGCGAAGTCCAGCGCCGCCGCCTGGGAATGGGCGCTGATGCGGTTCGAGCCCACACCGTTGTTCACGTTGCGACAGGCGTAGGCCCCCATGTGATCGATCTGCACGACGTCCGAGCCCAGGATTTCTCGCGCCGCCGGCTCGAGCGACTGACGACGCCAGATGCTCAGCGCCAGCGCGGTCTGGCAGGTCATCTCCACATCGCCCGGCGCCATGCGCGCCACCGTCCCCAGGTCGGCGCCCAGCACCCCGCCCTTGCTCAGCCCGCAGGTCGCGGTGTTCTGGCGATCCGGGACGGGGCTGAACCGCACGCGCGCGGCGTTCAACTCGGCCAGGCACCGGCCCAGATCGCCGCCTTCGCGCACGACCAGCGCCTGGGTCCCGCCGTCGATCATCCGATCCACCAGCCCCCCGACCAGCGGCGCCTCGGTGCGTGACGGATAGGGCGATGTCGGCCGCAGCGGCTCAGGGGGACGCCGCACGCAGCCGCTGAGGATCAGCAGGACGCCAAGGCCGATGAGAATGTGAGAGACGCGCGACACGGAGTGCATGGTCGCGACGCTTAGCTGATTCCCGCCGCCGCCGTGGTCACGAGGCGGAGAGCCGTCTATCGGCGCTCTTCGGACGCGCCATTTGCCCGGCAACGATCCGAGCAGAACCGCACCTGATCCCAGTCCCGCGCCCACTTTTTTCGCCAAGCGAAAGACAGGCCGCAGGCGGCGCAGCGCTTTTGCGGCAGGTCGGACTTGGCCGGCGCCGTACCGAGATTGACGTGTTTTCGGGCCATGTCGCCTGCCAAGAAAAAGGGCGGCCCGTCAGGGCCGCCCTTGATCGTATCAGCTGTCCAGGAAGGATCGCAGTTTGCGCGACCGCGACGGGTGCTTCAGCTTGCGCAGCGCCTTGGCCTCGATCTGACGGATGCGTTCGCGGGTCACCGAGAACTGCTGGCCGACTTCTTCCAGCGTGTGGTCCGTGTTCATGCCGATGCCGAACCGCATCCGCAGGACCCGCTCCTCGCGCGGCGTCAGCGACGCCAGCACGCGGGTCGTGGTCTCGCGCAGGTTCGACTGGATGGCCGCGTCGATCGGCAGGACGGCGTTCTTGTCCTCGATGAAGTCACCCAGGTGGCTGTCTTCCTCGTCCCCGATCGGGGTTTCCAGCGAGATCGGCTCCTTGGCGATCTTCAGGACCTTGCGCACCTTCTCCAGCGGCATGGCCAGCTTTTCCGCCAGCTCTTCCGGGGTCGGCTCGCGGCCGATCTCGTGCAGCATCTGGCGGCTGGTGCGAACGATCTTGTTGATCGTCTCGATCATGTGCACCGGAATGCGGATGGTGCGCGCCTGGTCGGCGATCGAGCGGGTGATCGCCTGACGGATCCACCATGTGGCGTAGGTCGAGAACTTGTAGCCGCGACGATACTCGAACTTATCGACCGCCTTCATCAGGCCGATGTTGCCCTCCTGGATCAGATCTAGGAACTGCAGGCCGCGGTTGGTGTATTTCTTGGCGATGGAGATCACGAGGCGCAGGTTGGCCTCGACCATTTCCTTCTTGGCCTGACGCGCTTCGCGTTCGCCCTTCTGCACCGTCTGGACGATGCGGCGATAGTCGTCGATCGGCAGACCGGCTTCCAGCGCCACGGCGGCGACGTCGGAACGGATGGTCGCGATCTGGCTGGCTTCGTTCTCGCTGAACTTGGTCCAGCGCACGCCCTGATCCTTGATCCGGTCGGTCCAGGTGGGGTCGAGCTCGGAGCCGAAGTAGGCCTTGAGGAACTCGGGCCGCGAAATGCCGTAGCTGTCGGCCAGGCGCAGAAGACGGCCTTCCAGACCGATCAGGCGCTTGTTGATCGCATAGAGCTGCTCGACCAGCGCCTCGATACGGTTGTTGTTCAGCTTCATGGTCTTCAGACGATCCGAGATGGACGTCGTCAGCGCCTGATAGGCCTTTTCATCCTTGGCGCTCAGCACCTCGCCCTTCAGACGGGTCTGTACCAGCTTGTCCTGCAGCTGGCGGAAGGCGCCGAAATCGGCGGCGATGGCGTTCAGAACCTCCATCACCCCGTCGCGCAGCTCGGCTTCCAGCGCCGAGATCGACATGCCGCCGCCGTCGTCGAAGTCGTCGTCGTCTTCGTCGTCAGATTCAGGCTTGTCTTCGGCGGCCGGCTTGTCCTCGGCCTCGTCTTCCTCTTCGCCTTCAGGCTGGGCGGCGCCCGGCAGGGACGAAGGGTTCAGCACGCCATAGGTGGCGTCCAGGTCGATGACCTCGCGCAGCAGGATGCGGTTGTTTTCCAGCTCGTCGCGCCACACCATGATGGCCTCGAAGGTCAGGGCGCTTTCGCACAGACCCGAGATCATGGCGTCGCGGCCGGCCTCGATCCGCTTGGCGATGGCGATTTCGCCCTCGCGGCTCAGCAGTTCGACCGAACCCATCTCGCGCAGATACATGCGCACGGGGTCGTCGGTGCGGTCATAGGCCGACTTGGCGGGCGTTTCGGCCACGGCGGTGCCGGCGGCGGCGGCGACGTCGGTGGACTGCTGCTCCTGCGCGTCCTCCTCGGCCTCCACGACGTTGACGCCCATTTCGGACAGCATCGCCAGGGTGTCTTCAATGGCGTCGGGCGTGACTTCTTCGGATGGCAGGACCTTGTTCAGCTCCTCCATCGTCACATAGCCGCGCGCCTTAGCTTGCTTGATGAACTTCTTGACGCCGGCGTCCGTCAGATCGAGCAGGGGCCCATCGGTCGAAACCTCGGTGTCCTGCGTCTCGGTCTGTGCGTTCATAGTCAGTCTGTCTCCAGCCGAGAGGGTGATCAGTCCGCCTCGGCGAAAAATACAATGCTTGGCGTGCCGTAAGGTTACGTGCCCGCGCTGTCTTCCCAAATCGTCCCGGCTTTGATCGCACGGCGAAGCGCATCCCGCTCGGCCTTCAGCCGGCGGAACGCCTCATCCTGCCCAGGCACATCACGTGCATGGGCCAAGGCGTCCTCCAACGCCGCTACGCGGGTTGAAGCGTCGAACGCCTGCGACCATCGGACCCTTGCCTCGGCGAGGGGCGCATTTGCGGCCAGGAATGGCGCGCCGGACTTTGCCGCCGCCTTCTCGACCTCGCGCACTAAGGCATCATGACCCGATTGCGCCAGATGGCGTCGCAGGGCGGCGGAGTCAAGGCTATGTCCCGACAGACGCAGGCGAACCAGCTCCTGCGCCAGTCCATCCAGCCCCTTGTCGCCGAATCCGTGGGCGGCGATCTCCTCCAGATGGTCGTCCATCCGTTCGGGGTCGTCGATGGCGCCGTGGGCCAGGGCGGCCGGCACGGGCTCGATGGCGCGAAACAGCGACTGCATCGCCTGGGCGCCCTCCGCCGTCTGACCCAGTTTGTGCGGCGGGCCGAAACCGCGCCTGCCCTGCCCCGGCGTCCAGGGCGCGCGTTGGGGGCTGCGCGGGAACAGGGCGTCGAAACGGTCGAACAGGTCGCGGCGGTATTGCTCGGCCAGATCCTTGTCCTGGATGGCCGAGGCGGTGTTTCTCAGCCGCGCTTTGAAGCCGGCCTTGCGCTCCGGCGTGTCCAGCGGCTCCAGATCCTGTTCGCGGCGGAACAGCACCTCGGCGAACCCATGGGTTTCGGCCAGGGCCTGACGCAGCGCGGGCGCGCCCCTGTCGCGCAGAATGTCGTCGGGATCCTGACCGGCGCCCAGCAGGGCGAACCGGAACGAGCGCCCTGGCTTCAGCAGCGGCAGCGACCGTTCGATGGCGCGATAGGCGGCGCGCAGTCCGGCCGCATCGCCGTCGAAGCACAGGATCGGCTCGTGCGACACACGCCATAGCCGTTCCATCTGCTCCTCGGTCAGGGCCGTGCCCATCGGCGCCACGGCCGGCAGGCCCGCGCGCTGGCAGGCGATGACGTCCATATAGCCTTCGACCACGATGATGGCCTGGTCGTTCTTGGATTCCGCGCCCAGGATCCGCCGCGCCTCGGGCAGGCCGTAGAGGGTCGCGCCCTTGTGGAAGAGCGGGCTTTCCGGGCCGTTCAGATATTTCGCCCGGTCGTCGGGGTTCATGGCCCGGCCGCCGAAGCTGACGATCCGGCCGCGCGCATCCAGGATCGGGAACATCAGCCGGTCGCGGAATCGATCATAGGGCTGGCCGCCGCTTTCGGGCGAGATCAGCAACCCGGCCTCGACCAGTTCGGCTGGCTTGGCGCCGCGCTGGACCAAGGCCTGCTTCAGCCCCTCGCGATCGTTGGGCGCGTAGCCCAGGCCGAACCGCTCCCACTGATCCTCGGGCAGGCCGCGCTTGTCCAGATACTCCCGCGCCGCCTTGCCCGGCGTGCGGCGCAGGTTTGCGGCGAACCATTTCTGGGCCAGGTCCATCCAGTCGGACAGACCCGCCCGCTTCTGCTCGCGCTCGGCCTCCTTGGGGTCTTCGGCCGGGAGCTGCATCCCCGCCTCGCCGGCCAGGCGCTGCACCGCCTCGACGAAACTCAGCCGCTCGGTCTCCTGCAGGAAGGAAATGATGTCGCCATGCTTGCCGGACGAAAAGTCGTGGAAGAAGCCCTTGTCGTCGTTGACAAAAAAGGACGGCGACTTCTCCTTCGAGAACGGCGACAGACCGACGTATTCGCGGCCCTGACGTTTCAGCTTCACCGTCCGCCCGATCACGTCGGACGGCCGAAGGCGGGCCTTCAGTTCATCGATGAATCTCTCGTCGAAACGCACCCGCGATCCTTAAGCCCTGCGGCTCTTCACGTCGATGATCAGGAAGACGATCAGGCGGCTCGTCCGGGCATCCCCCGATATCCGAACGAACCGCCGCATCGCAGAAGGCGCCAACCACAGCGTCCCCCAACGCCTTGGCTAACGAAGTCCTAACGCCTCGCGGACCGGCATCTGAAGTCAGGACCGGCGTTCTGTCGAGAGGTAGGCGAGCTGGCTATAGCGAATAGAGGCGAGACTGTGTCCTTTTCGTCGCGCGTCGTTTGCCTTAAGGGCGACCGAAGGGGACGACCTTATTGGCGGCGTCATGCCCGATATCGGCGCTTCCCAGAAAGGGTATGCCCGAACGCAGGCACCAGTATCGAACGATTTCCTCCGGAGTCTGACCGAAATCGGGATCGTTTGGCGTGACGTCCGAGACCCGTCCCAGGCGAATCCCGGCCACGCGACGGATGCTGGCCTGGCTGGTCAAGTGAAACATCATTCTGTCGATCCGGTAGGCGGCCTCGGACACCTCCTCCAGCATCAGGACGTGGTCGGACAGATCGGGCTCCAGCGGCGTGCCGGTCAGTTCGTTCAGGATGGTCAGGTTGAAGGCGACGGCCGGGCGCGGATCGGTCGCCAGCGACGGCTCGATCCAGTCGGTGCGTCCCGTGGTCAGCCAGGACAGGGCGCCGCGCGCGGTCGCGTCGTCGCGCACCGAATCCGAGGCCATCGGTCCATGCGCCAGATGCTGGAACCTGGCCTTGTACATCCCGGCCAACAGGCTGCCGGCGTCGGAATAGCCCATGTAGCGCTTCTTGCGGGCGACGGCGTCCAGGCGCGGGATCACCGCATCAGCGATGCGGCACGAGCCGTAGCCGCCGCGCGCGAACCAGATGGCGTCGATGCGGGGGTCGTTGGCGAACTCAACGAAGGCGTCGGCGCGCGCCCGGTCATCGCCGGCGAAATGACCGTGTTTCAAAAAACAGGCGGGGTGAAAAACGACGGCGACATTGCGGTCGGGATGGTTCTGCGCCATCCAGGCCTCGACCGCCTCGGCGCGCTCTTTGGAGAAGCGCGAACTGGCGCAGACGACGCCGATCTTGAAGCTGCCCATTTTATCGCTCTTTGGGGTCACGTCCGTCTTCTTCGTCGTTTTTGCGATCCCCTACTGGCGGACCGGCCCGATCCCCTGTTCTAAGGGGGCATGAACCAAGACGCCTCCTATTTCTTCTGCGGCATCGGCGGGTCGGGCATGCTGCCCCTGGCCATGATCGTCCAGGCGCGCGGCGCTGTGATCGAAGGATCGGACCGGGCGCTGGACCAGGGCCGCACGCCCGAGAAGTTCGACTGGCTGCGCGCCCACGGCGTGACCCTGCACCCCCAGGACGGATCGGGCGTGACCCGCGCCGATCAGACCGTCATCGCCACCGGCGCCATCGAGGAGACGGTGCCCGACATCGGCGCGGCCAGGCGCGCGGGCGCGACGATCAAGACCCGGCCCGAACTGCTCAGTGAACTGTTCAACACCGCCCCGACCTCGGTCGGGGTCGCGGGCACCAGCGGCAAGTCCACCATCACAGGCATGATCGCCTGGATCCTGAACCAGACGGGCCGCGAGCCGACCGTGATGAACGGGGCGGTGATGAAGAACTTCGCCGACGCCGACCATCCGTTCGCCAGCGCCCTGATCGGCGGGCCGGACCTGTTCGTGTCCGAGGTGGACGAAAGCGACGGCTCCATCGCCCGCTACGACCCGACGGTGGCGGTGGTGTCCAACATCTCGCTGGACCACAAGTCGATGGAAGAGTTGCGCGACCTGTTCGGGGGCTTCACCGCGCGGGCGACGACGGCCGTGCTGAACCTGGACAATCCCGAGACGGCGGCCCTGGCCCAGACCCTGCCATTCGGCAAGGCGATCACCTTCGGCCTGGGCGAAGAGAAGGCCGACCTGTCCGCCCATGATCTTCAGCCTCTGCCGACAGGCATGCGGTTCCGGCTGATCGAGGGCTGGAGCGAGCACGACGTGGTCCTGAACGTGCCCGGCGCCCACAATGTCGCCAACGCCCTGGCCGCGCTGGGTGCGACCCGGGCGCTGGGCGTGCCCACGGCCGAGGCGGTGAAGGCGCTGGAGACCTTCGCCGGCATCCGTCGCCGGATGGAGGTGGTAGGGACGGCCGGCGACATCACCGTCATCGACGACTTCGCCCATAATCCGGACAAGATCGCCGCCACGCTAAAGACCCTGCACGCCTTCGACGGGCGGCTGCTGATCCTGTTCCAGCCGCATGGGTTCGGCCCGCTGAAGCTGATGAAGTCGGAGTTCATCGACGGTTTCGCCGGCCTGATGCGCGAGGACGACGTGCTACTGATGCCCGAGCCGGTCTATTATGGCGGCACCACCGACCGCAGCGTGGGATCGGAAGACATCGCCTCCGGCGTCCGCGCCGCCGGCCGTCAGGCTGATGCGCTGGCGACGCGCGCCGCCTGCGGCGACCGGATCGTCGAGATCGCCAAGCCGGGCGACCGGATCGTCGTCATGGGCGCGCGCGACGACACCCTGTCGACCTTCGCGGCGGAACTGTTGGGGCGTCTAGGCCGGTAACCGACATCGGCAAGCACGGTGTTCAGTAAACGTCCCGCCGATAGCGCCCGTCTTCCAGAAGGGTCAGCACCACGTCCGCGCCCAGCGCGCTTTCCAGCGCGGCATGCACGCCTTGCGACATGCCTTCCAGACTGCCGCAGACGTAGATCGCCGCGCCGCGCGCGACCCAGTCGCGCAAGTCATCAACCGCCGCCGCGACAAGATCCTGCACATATCGGCCGTCGCCCGTATCGCGCGAGAAGCTCCGATCCAGCCGCCGCAGCACGCCCGACGCCAGCCAGGCCTGCAACTCCGCATCGAAGAAGGCGTCATGCGCCTGCGTGCGTTCTCCGAACAGCAGCCAGGCCCCGCCCGCGTCGGTGCGCGCCTTCAAATGCGCGCGCAGGCCGGCGATGCCCGTGCCGTTGCCGATCAGGATCATCGGCGTCTCGTCCGCCGGGCCGTGGAAGCTGCGGTTGGTGCGCAGGCGCATTCCGACCTGATCGCCCCGCGCCAGATCCTGCGTCAGCCAGCCCGACGCCAGGCCCGGGGCGCCGTCGGGATGGCGCATCAGGCGGATCAGAAACTCGACCCGGCCATCCGACGGCAGGGAGGCGATGGAATATTCACGTGAACCCGGCGTGACGCCGTCACGCTCAGGCAGGCCGACCTCGGCGATGTCGCCGGCCGACCAGTCGGGCGCCGCGCCCACGGCCTCGAACGCCAGATGCCAGGCCTCGCCGCCGGGACTGCCCGGATTGACCAGGGTGCGTTCGACCAGCCGCCACGGGTCGTAGGCGGGCGGGGTCCAGTCGGGGGCCGTCACGCTGCCCGTGATCTGGTTCAACTGGTGCTGCCAGTGGCGAAGGGCGCCGGCCTCGCCGTTGTCGACCTCGACCATATCGAACAGGGGCTTGGCGCCGGCGCGTCGCAGCCAGCCGTCCACAGCGTGACCGAAGCCGCAGAACTGATCATAGCTGCGGTCGCCCAGCGCCAGAAGACCGAAACGGAGTTCCGACAGGTCGGTCGTCTCGCCCATGACCTTGCGCACGAACCGGGCCGCGCTGTCGGGCGGATCGCCCTCGCCCGTCGTCGAGACGATCAGCAATGCACGGTCCGTCGACTTGAGCGTCTGCACATCCAGATCGGCGAAGGACAGCACTCGCGCGCCCACGCCGCCATCGCCCAGAGACCGCGCCGTCATCCACGCCAGTTCCTCGGCGAAGCCCGTCTGGCTGGCGAAGGCGATTAGCAGCGGCCGGCCCTCGCCTGCGCCCGCCAGAGCATCAGACCGCGCACGGGCCGCCGCCTTGGCCCTGCGTTCACGCCAGAAGATGACGGCGATCAGGGTCAGCCAAAGCGCCAAGGCCCCGACCGCCCACAGCCAGCGCTGCGGATCGGCTGTCACCCCGGACGATCTCCGTCGTCGTCCATCAGGGCGGCGAAGGCCGGCGACATCCGCTCGACCGGCCCGCGCTCGGTACGCTCGACGAAATGGGCCATCAGGCCGACGGCCTCGGCATAGTCCGGTCCGTCGAACGGCCCCATGACGGTCAGGGCCGTGGCGTAGGCGTCGGCCATCATGGCGGAGGGGTGCAGGACGGTGACCGAACTCAGATTGTTGCTGACCGGACGACCGGTCGATCCGTCGATGGTGTGGGGATAAAGGCGCCCCTCATGGTGGAATGCGCGGCGATAGTCGCCGCTGGTCGCTACGGCCAGATCGAACAACGCCGCCACGGTGTGGGGCGCAGGCGAACCCTCGACCCGCTCGATCTCGACCCACCAGGGCTGGGCGTCCGGCTTGACGCCGCGTCCTTTCAACTCGCCGCCGATCTCGATCAGGTGCGAGGTCGCGCCCATGGCCATCAGGCGGTCGGACACGCGATCCACCGCATGACCCTTGGCGATGCCGGAGAAGTCCAGCTTCATCCCGCCCATCTGCATGACCGCCCGCGCATCGCCGTTCAGCCGCAGCTTCTGCCAACCCGACACGGCCGCAGCCGCCGCAATCTCGTCTTCGGACGGGACGGGCAGCAAGGCCGAACGCGGTCCTGGCGGGCCGAAGCCCCACATATCGACCAGGGCGCCCAGGGTCGGATCGACCGCGCCGTTGGTTTCGTCGCCCAGGGTCATCGCCGAATCCAGCAGATCCCAGAACGGCTGGGACACCGCCCAGACGCCGGCGGGCGCGGTGTTGAAGCGGCTGATCTCGCTGGACGGCTCCCACGGGCTGAACAGACCGACGACGGTCGCCAGTTCCTCTTCGATCGCGGACCGGATCTCGACCTCGCCCACGCCGGGCGGGGCGATGACGCGCGCGCTCCAGGTCGTGCCCATGGTCTGGCCGCCCAGCGCGCGGATCAGGTCGCTGGGCGGACGGGGCGGCGCGCCTTCGATCGTCGGCACGAGGACGCGGTTGTCGGCGCGGTCGCCCAGAGGGGCGGCGTCGCCGATGTTGACCGTGGGCGGGGCGGCGCGTGAACCGCGCGAGGGGGGAATGTCGGACATGGCCCTTCGCTTAGGGCAGGACTTCCATCGCCGCCACATAGCTGGCGTTGGAACCCAGCGTTTCGCCTTGGCCTTCGGTGCGGACCGAGGCGTTCAGCCAGTACATGCCCGCTTCCGGCCAGGTGATGGTGAAGGCGCCCTCGGCGTTCGTTTTGAGCGTCGATTCTTCGGGGTTGTCGCGGTAGCGCAGACCGCCGCGCGCCACGGTGACGTCGACGTTCGCCGCCGGCTGGCCGTTGTTCAGAAGTTTGAAGGTGGCGGGTTCGCCCACGACTAGGTCGTTCGGGTGGGTGACGGGAACCAGCTCAAGCCCCTCTCCGGTCGTCTTGAAGACGGTGTCGGTGGGGTTGTTCAGGGTGACGAAGGTCTCGATGCGGCTGGCGGTGCGGGTCGCCTGAACATTGGTCGCGCCCTCGGGCAGGCCCGCCGGATAGTCCGAGGCCGCGCCGCGCCAGCGCTTCTGTTCGCCGTTCAGGGTGTAGCTGGCCATCACGCCGTTCATGACGTTGGCGATCTTGTAGGTGCCGTTCTGGGTCAGATGGGCGTCGAAGGTCGAACGATAGCGGCCCTGCATGGCGTTCTCGGGCTGGACCGCCGAGCCGTCCGGCGCGGTGATGGTCAGGCCGGTCAGGCGCATGGCGGCGTGGTCGGGGTTGAACACCTGGTTCGACATGCCGGCGTCGAACCCGACCCAGGCGTCCGTGCCCGACAGGGTCGTGGCGGTGGGCGCCAGCCAGGCGCGGTGGGCCTGGGCGGCCATGGGGGCGGCCAGCGCTGCGGCCAGCGTCAGCAGGGCGATCGTCTTCTTCATGGTCATGATCCTCAGCGAGAGACGGCGACGCGCACGGCGCCCAGTTCGGTGGAGCCGGTTCCGGCGCCGGTGTTGGCCGCGCCCCAGCGGAAGGGCACGCGCACGACTTCGCGTCCGCCCAGTTCGCGGGCCGCCTCGACGACGATGTTGTACTGGCCGGGCTGAAGGTTGCGCAGGTGGGCGGCGGGTACGGTGACGGTCTGGCGACCCGGCGCGCGTGTGGCGCCGGATACGCCGTCGGCCGGCAGGCTCATGGCCCGGCCGCCCTTGCGCCACCAGGTGCGCAGATCCTTCAGCCAGTCCTTGCCGTCGCCTTCGTTATTGCGGGTCTGCTGATACCAGACAGCCAGGGTGCGTTCGGCCGATTGATCCGGCTTTTCGATCCACACCGCGACATAGGGGCGATGATAGGAGGCGGTGTTCAGGCGCGGAATCTCGACCGACACCGTCAGGTCGGCGGCCATGGCGGGCGCAGCGGCGGCGAGGCCGACGGTGGTGATGACGACGGGAAGCAGGCGCATCGGAAAACTCGTCAGTGAATGAAAATCAGGGCGATAACGACGGGGATCAGCAGGCCCAGCGCCGCCAGCGGCCAGGTCGAGGGCCGACCCTTGGCGTGCAGGACCATCAGACCCAGCCCCGTGACGGCGAAGATGACGCAGGCCGCCGCGAAGACGTCGATGTACCAGAACCAGACCACGCCGGCGTTGCGGCCCTTGTGCAGGTCGTTGAGGTAGGCGATCCAGCCGCGCGTCGTCTTCTCGTGCAGGGTCTCGCCGGTCGAACGGTCGATGGTGACCCAGCCGTCGCCGCCGGGCATGGCTAGGGCGACATAGACCTCTTGCGCCGTCGTCTCGGTCGGCTTGTCGGCGATCTCGACCTTTAGAGCCTCGGACGCCCAGCGGGCGACCGCGTCGGGAACGGGATCGGTCGTCTCCTGCGGGAATCTGGCCAGACGCTGCAACAGGGGCGCCGGCAAGGTCGCAGTCTGTTCGACCGTGACCGGATCGCCGGGGATCGAGGCCGCGTGGTTCAGTGTGATGCCGGTGACCGCGAACAGGATCATGCCGACCAGGCTGACAGCCGCAGAAATCCAGTGCCAGCTATGCAGCTGCTTCAGCCAGAACGAACGCGCGCCGTTCAGCGCCGCCTTGGGTTTGGGGCCCTTGGCTGCGGTTTCAGCCTGACGCTGTGTGGCGAGTTCGGTCACGGGGTCGCTGTGCCATTGTTGCGAACGGGTTGCAATAGCATTTAGCGACGTCGCGGAGCCTTGTCCGTCAGACTTCGGTCCAGCGCCGCAGGAGATTGTGATAGACGCCGGTCAGTTCGATCACCGCCTGATCCTTGGGCCCCTTTTCGGACGCTACGCGCTGGGTGGCGATATCCAAGCGGAACAGGGTCTCGCGATCGGCGTCGTCGCGCACGAGGCTCTGCATCCACATGAAGGACGACACCCGCGCCCCGCGCGTCACGGGCGTGACCCGGTGCAGGCTCTTGGACGGATAGAGGACCAGATCGCCAGCCAGCAGCTTGATCGCCTGCGCCCCGTACATCTCCTCGATGATCAGTTCGCCGCCATCGTAGTCCTCGGGTTCGGACAGAAACAGGGTCGCCGACAGATCGCTGCGAATGCGGATCGCCCCGCTAGTGCGGGACTGGCGGATGGCGTTGTCGACGTGCAGGCCGAACTGGTCCCCGCCTTCGTAACGGTTGAACAGAGGCGGAAAGATCGTGTGCGGCAGGGCCGCGGCCACAAACATCGGATTGGCGTTCAGCGCCTGGACGACCAGAGCCGAGACCTCCTTCGCCACATCCGACTCTTCGGGCAGTTGCAGGTTCTTTTTCGCCGTCGCCGATTGATGGCCCGAGGTGGCGTTGCCGTCCGCCCACGGCCCGGCGTCCAGCCGCGCCCGCAGAGCCGCGACCTCGGCCTTGGAGAAGACTTCCGGAATCTGCAACAGCACGGGCGTTCTCGCTGAAAGACGAAACGGCCCCGCGGGGGATCGCGGGGCCGTCAGACTAGGCCGGGGAAACGGCCTTTAGAAGCGCAGGTTCAGGGCCAGGATTGCCTGGCGACCTGCGGCCACGTCGGCGTGGTGGATACCGTTGGTGCGCATGATGTACTCCTCGTCCGTCGCATTCTTGACGTTCAGCTGAAGCGTCGCGCGATCCGTCAGATCATAGGCGGCGAAAGCGTCCACGCGGGTCCATTCGGGCGCATAGATGCGGTTACTCCCGCCGCCCGCGCCGCCCTGGTTCCCGCCCAGAGATTTGGACGTGTAGTAGACGCCGCCGCCGACCGTCAGCCGGGGCAGGACGCGATAGGTGGTGAACAGACTGGCGCTGTGCTTGGGCGTGTTGGCCAGCGGGTCACCTTCAAAGGCGCTGGGCCTGCACACCGGCGGCGTTACCGTGGCATCGACCGTGCAGGCGCCCTTCACCAGTTCGGAGTCCATGTAGATGTAGCCGCCGAATACGGTCCACTTCGGCGTGATACTGCCTGACACGCCCAACTCGAAGCCGTTGACCTCGACCTCGCCCTCCTGACGGAAGATGTTGGGCTGAACCAGGATCAGGGCGTTCTTGCGTGTGAGATGGAAGGCGGCCGCCGACAGGGCGAGACGGTCGTTCAAGACATTGGCCTTGGCGCCGATCTCGAAGCTTTCGGTGTCTTCCGGATCCAGAACCGTGTTGGCGACGCCATCAACCGTGCCCGTGCCGCCCGAGGCGTTCTGGTCGCCCGCCGAAATGGTCGGCGGCGTCGAAGACGTGGACCAGGACGCATAGACGCTGCTGTTCTGCGTCGGCTTGAACACCAGGCCGACCTGATAGTTGGTGAACTCCCAGGTCTGTTCCGGAACGGCCGTATAGCCCGTCGTGGTCCAGACGCCGGCCGACTGGGTCGCGGTCGCATTCACGCCCTTGACCGAATACTGGTCCCAGCGAACGCCCAGGTTCAGGATCAGTCGCTCGGTCAGGGTAATGCTGTCGTTCGCATAAACTCCGATGGCCTCGGTCGTGTTCGAACTGGTCGGGCCGCGGTTGATCACGCCGGTCCAGGCGTCGTCGGGGTTGGGATTATAGACCGGGGTGCAGTCGCCGGCGCCCAGGGTACTGGACGCAGTCGGATACGTTCCCGACACCGTGGTCAGACCCGTCGGACAGGCCGAGCCCGAAGTGGTGTAGGTCGAATAGGAGGCGTTCTTGTTGTGCTCGCGCGACAGCTCCACGCCGACGTCATAGCTGTGTTTGATCGAACCGGTGGCGAACTGGCCGAAGACATCCGTCACATTGGCCAGGGTGGTGACCGGGTTCCAGCGGGTCTTGGTGCCCCGCTTCATCCAGTAGGTCCCGTCCGCCGCGCGTCCGACATATCCGCCGTCGCCGGGATTGGTGACGATGTAGTCGTTCAGCGTCTGCGAATAGCGGCTGACGTTGCGGATCGTGGCGTAGTCGTTGAGGCGATGCTCGGCCTTGAAGGTGAAGGCGTCCACCTCATTGGTCAGGTAGTCGCGCGCCTTCAGCCCATAGAAGCTGTCATAGGGCACATCCAGAACGCCGCTGTCGGTCGTGCGTGACTGAATCTTGGTGAACAACGGAATGCCGTAATCCGGCATCTGATCGCTGGTCAGGTGATAGTAGCTGAAGACCATCGAGGACGGCGTGCCCAGACCGGCGCCCAGGCTGATGGCCGCACCCCATCTGTTGTAATCGACGGCGTCGCGGCCGCGCACGTCGCCCTGGGCGCCCATCAGATTGATGCGCAGGGCGGCGGTCTCGCCCAGCGGCAGGTTCGCATCGACCGTGCCGCGCAAATAGCCGTCGGTGCCCGCGCCCGCGCTGACATTGGTGAAGGCGTTCAGCTTGGGCGATTTGGAGGCCAGGTTGATGCTGCCGCCGCCCGAACCGCGTCCCGAATAAACGGCGTCCGGCCCCTTGATGACCTCGACCTGTTCCAGGTTGAAGACCTCGCGCTGCTGGCCGCCCGTGTCGCGAATGCCGTCCACGAAGATGTTGTTGCCCGACGACTGGCCCCGGATGAAGGGACGATCGGCCAGGGGCTGACCGCCCTCGCCTGCTCCGAAGGTGATGCCGGGGGAGTTGGACAGCAGGTCCTGCAAGGACGAGGCCGAGGTCTGTTCGATGATGGCCTGGGGGATGACCGTCACGGCGCGCGGGATATCCACCAGGGGCGCGACGAACTCGGGATTGACGGGCGCCGGCTTCTTGAACTGACCGTTGACGTCGATCGTGCCCAGATTGGCGGGCTGGGACTGGTCGGCCGTGACGACCACGCCGTCCTCGGCGATCACAGCAGCGGCTATGGCGGGGGCGGCGACCAGCATGCCGGCGGCGCTGGAGGCGAACAGAAGCGAGCGGAGCGCGGCGGCGCGGGATTCGGACATACTCTTGCGACCTTTTGGTCTGATTTTGCGATGCGCTCGCAATAACCAGCTCCACAGGAAGGCACAAGACAATTGCGAACAAATCGCAATCTTAATTAGCCGACGGCGCTGATGCTCCTCTGAGGCGCCGACGTGTCGATATCCAACCAGGTCGGATCGGGCATGGCGCGGTGGGCGGCGGCCAAGGCTTCGGACCAGCGCCGACCCAGATCGCGGAAATAGGGATCGTCCGCCTCGATGCGCCGCGCCGTGCCCGTCAGCTGGTCGCGCGGCATGACGATCAGGTCCAGCGGCGGGCCGACGGCGATGTTCGAGCGGATGGTCGAATCGAACGAGATCAGCCCAAGCTTCACCGCCTCGGACAGGGAGGTGGAGCTGTGCAGGGCGCGATCCAGAATGGGCTTGCCGTATTTCAGCTCGCCGATCTGCAGATAGGGCGTATCGGGCCCGCACTCGATAAAGTTGCCCTGGCCGTAGATCAGATACAGCCCCATCTTGCCGCCGGCGATCTGACCGCCCAGCAGCATGGAGGCGGTGACGTTCAGCCCATCGGCGGTCGGCGTCGGCGGCGTATTGATGCTGGCGCGCACGCTGGCCATCGCATGACCCAGAAGCTGGGCGGCGCGGAAAAGGGTCGGGGCGGTCTGGAGGGTTTCAAGCTCGGTGGAGTCCGGCAGTTTGACCCCGGCTGCGACCATGGCCAGCGCCGTCTGGGTGACCGACAGATTGCCCGCCGTCGCGACCGCCAGGATCCGCTCGCCCGGCGACTGGTAGATGTGGAGTTTGCGATAGGACGAGATGTTGTCCACGCCCGCATTGGTGCGCGTGTCGGCGATCATCGCCAACCCGTCGTCCACCAGCATGCCTACGCAATAGGTCACTTCGCTCTATTCGCTCCCCGCGTTGCGAATCCCTGAACGCTAACAGATTCGCGCGTCATGCCTATCGGGGCCATCCACTGGATTGCAGTTGTTGCTGGCTCTGTTGCACCGGCCGCACATTCAGGGCGACGGTCAGTTGCTCCTGGCCGCCGCCATAGCTGGTGCCCCGGATCGGGGTGGCGCCGCGCGCGTCCAGGCCGACCGCGACCCGGACATAGTGTTCGGTCGGACAGATGCCGTTGGCGGGATCGAACCCGACCCAGCCCAGATCTTCGACCCAGGCCTCGGCCCAGGCATGGGCGGCGTCCTGATCGTGGCGTCCGTCCTGACGGCTGAGATGACCCGAGACATAGCGGGCCGGCACGCCCAGCAGGCGCGCGGCCGAGATGAAGATCTGCGAATGGTCCTGACAGACGCCGCGTTTCTGGGCGAAGGCGTCGGCGGCGGTGTGGGAGGCGGAGGTCGAGCCGACCTCGAACGCCACCGTATCCTTCAGCGCGCCCATCAACTGATGCATCCGATTGAGCGTCGGGCCCTCGGGGATGGAGCGGGCGAAATCCACGATCCCGGCGTCGGCCTTGGTCATCGGGGTTTCGCGCAGATAGACCAAGGGGGACAGCCGCTCGGCCTGGCCCTTCACGACGCCGCCCGTCTCGACGGTCGAGACCTCGCCGGTGACGCGGATGGTCAGGGCGTCGGTCGGCCGCTCGGTGTAGAGGCTGTGAACGATGTTGCCGAAGGCGTCCTCGCTGCGCCGCAGCCGGGCGTCCACATCGGTTTCGATCCGCCAGTCGCGGACCTGCTGGCTTTCGCACGACTTGGGCGTCAGGCGCAGCATCTGGACGATGAACCGCGCGGGCCTGGCGTAGGCGTAGCGGGTGGAGTGATCGATCCGGATCCGCATGGTCAGACCAGATACTGTTCGTGGATGGCCGCGGCCAGGGCGTTGTTCTCGTTCAGGAAGCTCTGGATGTATTCGTGCAGGCCGGACTGGAAGATGTCCTCGATCTTGGCCTCGTTGAACTGGCTGAGGCGATTGGAGGCCAGCCGTTGCGCCGGTCCGCGCCGGCCGTAATCGGTCGCCAGCTTCTCCAGATAGCTGACAATCATGCCTTGGCATGAGGCCAGCGAGCGCGGCATCTGGCGGTTCAGCACCAGCAAGTCCGCCACCAGCCAGGGCCGCACGCTTTCACGATAGACCCAGCGATAGGCGGTCAGGGCCGAAACCTCGCGCAGCAGGGTCGTCCACTGGAAATAGTCCAACTGCCCCCCGACCCGTTCGCCGGGCGGCAGAAGCAGGTGATATTTCACGTCCAGCAGACGCGCCGTATTGTCGGCCCTCTCGATCGCCATGCCCAGTCGCAGGAACCAGTAGGCGTCATTGCGCAGCATGGTCCGCGACGAGGCGCCTTCCACCGCCAGGGACGTCGATTTCACGAAGTCGAGGAAGTTGGTGAAGTCGTCGCGCTTAGTCGGCTCGCCCAGTTCGTTCAGGCCGTTCCAGGCGCCGTTGATCGCCTCCCACAGTTCGATGGTCAGGGCGGTGCGCACCGAGCGCGCATTGGTCCGCGCCTTGGTGATGCAGGCCTTGATCGAGGTCGGATTGTCGAAGCCGAAGGCCAGATATTCCCGCACGGACTTTTCCGACACGGTCCGACCGGTCGCGTCGAAGCCGGCCTTGACCCCCGACGAGGCGATGGCCCCGGCCCAGGCGGTGACGGCGGCCTGATCTTTCGCCGGCAGGGCAGCCAGACGGATCGCCGCCTCCAGAATGCGGGCGAGAAAGTCCGCCCGCTCCATGTAGCGGCCGGTCCAGTAGAGGCTGTCTGCGGTGCGTGAAAGCATCAGTTGTCCAGCACCCAGGTGTCCTTGGTTCCGCCGCCCTGGCTGGAGTTCACCACCAGCGACCCTTCCTTCAGCGCCACTCGCGTCAGGCCGCCGGGCGCGACGCGCACGCCGGCCGGGCTGGACAGGACGAACGGCCTGAGATCGACGTGGCGGGGCGACAGGGCGCCGCCGTTCAGCGTGGGGGCCGTCGACAGGCTCAGCGTCGGCTGGGCGATGAAGTCGTCGGGATCGGCGATCAGCTTGGCGCGGAAATCCTCGATCTCGGCCTTGGTCGAGGTCGGCCCGACCAGCATGCCGTAGCCGCCCGATCCGCCGACTTCCTTGACCACCAGTTCCGGCAGCTTATCCAGCACTTCCTTCAGGGCGTCCGGCTCGCGACAGCGCCAGGTCGGCACGTTCTGCAGGATGGCGTCCTCGCCCGTGAAGAAGCGGATGATCTCGGGCATGTAGGTATAGACGGCCTTGTCGTCGGCCACGCCCGTGCCGACCGCATTAGCCAGGGTCACGCGCCCGGCGAAATAGGCCGACATCAGCCCCGGCACCCCGATTGTGGAGTTTGGCATGAAGGTCAGGGGATCGAGGAAGTCGTCATCGATGCGGCGATAGATGACGTCGACGCGCTTGGGCCCTTCTGTCGTGCGCATGAAGACCGTGTCGTCATTGACGAACAGGTCCGTGCCCTGAACCAGCTCGACGCCCAGCTTATCGGCCAGGAAGCTATGCTCGTAGTAGGCCGAGTTGAAGGGGCCGGGCGTCAGCACGACGATCGTCGGATCCGCCCCTGCACCCGCCGGCGCCGAAGCCTGCAGCGAGCGCAGCAGCATGTCGGTGTAGATCTCGACGGGACGCACGGCGTGTTCCGCGAACAGGTCGGGGAACAGCCGCATCATCATCTCGCGGTTCTCCAGCATATAGGAGACGCCCGACGGCGTGCGGCAGTTGTCTTCGAGAACATAGAAGCCGTCCTCGCCCGTGCGCACCAGATCAACGCCCGAGATATGGCACCAGACGTCGCCCGGTGGACGACGCCCCTGCATCTCCGGCCGATAATGCGGATTGGTCAGGATCAGATCGGCCGGGACGATGCCCGCCTTGATGCAGTCCTGCGGTCCATAGATGTCTTTCAGGAAGGCGTTGATGGCGGTGACCCGCTGCTTCAGCCCCTTTTCCAGACCACCCCATTCGTCCGCGCCGATGATGCGCGGCACGACATCGAAAGGGATCAGCCGTTCATTGGATTCCTCGTCGCCGTAGACGGCGAAGGTCACGCCCATGCGGCGGAAGAACAGCTCCGCCTGGCGCGAGCGCGCTTGCAGCAAATCGGCCGGCGCGTTTTCCAGCCACGCCGCCAGCGTCTTGTAGCTGTCGCGGATCGCACCCGATCCGCCGCCATTCATTTCGTCGAAAGCTCTCGTCATCCGCCCCCGCCGCGTTGAAGTCGCAGCTTGAACGGTCACGAACGTAAAGCGCAACAGTTTTGTTGCACTGCGGCGACGCCTTATCCGACGGCCACCGCCTTCATCGACACCGCCGGATCGGCCAGCTTGTCCATGTCCACAGGCGTCGCCTTGGCGATCAACTGCTTGCCGGCCATGAACTCGGGCGGCGCGTTGACGGCCTCGACGCAGACGATGCGGTCGCCGTTCAGATGGAAGACCGCAAAGCCCGACGCCGTCGGGTCGCCGCGCACCACCTGTCGGTCGGCGTCAAACGGCAGGCCGGCGATCTGAAGTTTGACGTCATACTGGTCAGACCAGAACCACGGCACTTCGGGCGTGGGTCCGGCCCGTCCGACGATGGCCGCGGCCGCCTGTTTGGCCTGCTCCAGGGCGTTGGGCACGCTTTCCAGCCGATGATGCACGCCGCCGTGGACCGGAATGGGTCGTCGGGTCATGTCGCCGATGGCGAAGATCGCCGGGTCGCTGGTGCGCGCCTCAGCGTCCACCACCAAGCCGTCGTCGCAGGTCAGGCCGGCCGATCGCGCCAGGGCGTCGCAAGCCAGGGCGCCGACCCCCACCAACACCGCATCCGCCGACACCACCGATCCGTCGGCCAGGCTCACGCCGTCGCGGGCCACAGCGACTACCTCAGCGTCGGTCAGGATTTCGACGCCGTGCGCCCGGTGCTGCGCCGTGAAGAAGGTCGATAAGGTCTCGGACGCCACCCGGGCCAAAACGCGCGGCGCGCGCTCGATCACCACCGCCTCGGCGCCCAGGGCCCGCGCCGACGCCGCCGCCTCCAGCCCCACATAGCCGCCGCCGACGACCGCCAGACGCTTGCCGGGCCCGAGGACAGCCTTCAGTCGCTCGGCGTCCTTCATCGTGCGGAGTTCCAGCAGATCGGGATGGTCCCCGCCCGGAACCGGCAGCTTGCGCGCCGTCGATCCGGTCGCCAGCACGAGAATGTCGTAGGTTTCCGACGACCCGTCGTGGAAGGCTACCGTCTTCGCTGCCGGATCCACCGACACGGCGACCGTCGAGGGTCGGAAGTCGATGTTCTGCTCGGCGTAGAAACTCAGAGGCCGCAGCAGCAGCGCCTCCAGATCCGCCTCTCCTTTGAGCCAAGCCTTGGACAGCGGCGGCCGCTGATACGGCGGCGCATCCTCCTCGCCCGCCAGCACGATGGGGCCTTCATGCCCATACTGCCGCAGGAAGGCCGCGACGGAGCCGCCGGCGTGTCCGGCGCCGATGATGAGAACCTTGGTCATGGGACGCATTTAGAGTGGCGAGTGGCGAGTGACGAGTGGCGAGCAAGCGACGGATGCCCAGATTTTATCGCCACTCATCACGCGCCACTCGCCACTCGCCACTAGACATCCCCTTGACCGTTCCACCGTTACAGCATAGTGGAACGCGCATGACGACCCCGCCCGCCCGTGACGACCTGCATGACGCCCTGCTGTCGATGCAGACGCGCGCCGAGATCGACGCCTTTCTGGCCGATCTTTGCACGCCTGCGGAACTGCGCGCCTTCTCCGAGCGCTGGCAGGTGGCGCGCCTGCTCGACGCCGGCGGCAAATCCTATCGCGAGATCGCCGCAGAGGCCCATGCCAGCCCCACCACCGTCGTTCGCGTCGCCCGCTATCTGAAAGACATGCCGCATCAGGGCTATCGCCTCGCCCTGGACCGCCTGAAGACCAAGAACTGAGTATCCGAACATGAGCACCGTGCAGGGCCGGCTTCGCATCGCCGTCCAGAAATCCGGCCGTCTGGCCGACCGCAGCCTCGACCTGATCCGCGACGCGGGCCTGAAATGGGTCAAGGGTCACAACGACTTGCTGTACCGGGTCGAGAACTATCCGATCGACCTGCTGCGCGTCCGCGACGACGACATCCCCACCTTCGTGGCGGACGGCGTGTGCGATCTGGGCATCGTCGGCGAGAATGTGCTGGAGGAAGGCCGCAACGGCGGACCGAACGCCTCGGTCGTCATGCCGCTGGGCTTTGGTCGCTGCACGCTCAAGATCGCCACGCCTCCGACGCTGGCCTATGACGGTCCGGCCTCGCTCGACGGTCTGCGTATCGCCACCTCTTACCCGAAGATCCTGCGCCGCTTCCTCGACGAACGCGGGGTCAAGGCCGACATTGTGGTCATGCGCGGGGCCGTCGAGGTCGCGCCCCGGCTTAAGCTGGCCGCCGCCATCTGCGACCTGGTCTCGACCGGCGCGACGCTGGAGGCCAACGGCCTGGGGGCCAAGGATACGGTTCTGGAAAGCCAGGCCGTGCTGATCCAGTCGCCCGTCGCGCCCGAGCCCGCGCTGCAGCAGTTGTTGGACAGCGTCATCGAGCGGATGGCGGGCGTGGTGTCCTCGCAAGGCGCAAAATACGTCATGCTGAACGCCCCGCGCTCGGCGCTGGACGAGATCACCGCCATCCTGCCCGGCGCAGGCTCGCCCACCGTCATGCCCTTGATGGGTCGCGACGATGCGGTCGCCGTCCACGCCGTCTGTCAGGAGGCGGTCTTCTGGGAAACGCTTGAAAAGCTGAAGGCCGCCGGCGCCTCGGCCATCCTGGTCCTGCCGATCGAGAAGATGATGTGATGAAACGCATCGACTGGTCTTCCCTCGATGCGGCCGGCAAGACGGCCGCCCTGGCCCGCCCGGCCCAACGCACCGCCGGCGACGTGACCGAGGTGGTGCGCGCCATCCTGGACGACGTGCGCCAGCGCGGCGGCGAGGCCGTAACCGACTGGTGCCTGAAGCTGGACAAGGCGCCGCCCCGTCGCATCGCCATCACGCCCGAGACTGTGGCCGAGGCGCGCAACGCCCTGCCGCCCGGCGACGTGCGCGCCCTGCGCATGGCGGCCGACAATGTGCGGGTCTTCCACCAGGCGACCCGGCCCGAGGACACCCCCTTTGTCGAGACGACGCCCGGCGTGCGGTCGAAACTGGCTTGGCGTCCCCTCGCCTCAGCCGGCCTCTACATTCCCGGCGGCACCGCGCCGCTGTTTTCGTCCCTGCTGATGCTGGCCATTCCGGCCGGGGTCGCGGGTGTGGGCCAGCGCGTCGCCGTCACGCCGCCGAACAAGGATGGCGGCATCCACCCCGCCATGATCCTGGCCGCCGCAGAGGCGGAGTTGGACGCCGTCTGGCTGATGGGCGGGGCCCAGGCCATCGCCGCCCTGACATTCGGCGTCGAACTGGAGGACGGGGTCATTCCCGCCTGCGACAAGCTGTTCGGACCCGGAAACGCCTATGTGGCCGAGGCCAAGAAGCAGGCCTCGGCCCTTCCCGGCGGCCCCGCCGTGGACATGCCCGCCGGCCCGTCGGAGTTGATGGTCATCGTCGATCGCGACGCCGCGCCCGAGATCGCCGCCGCCGACCTGCTCAGCCAGGCCGAACACGATGCGGATGCGCAGGTTCTGCTGGTCTCCACCAGCCGCGCCACCATCGACTACATCCTGAGCGAGGTCGAGGTGCAGGTCGCAACCCTGCCCCGCGAAGCCATCGCCCGCGCCTCTCTGAACGAGGCCCGCGCCATCCTGGTCCGCGACCTCGACGCCGCCGCAGAAGTCGTCAACCTCTATGGCCCCGAACACCTGGCGATCCAGATCGACGATCCCGAGCCTCTGGTCGATTCGATCAAGGCTGCCGGGGCCGTCTTCGTCGGCCGGTTCGCCGCCGAGACGCTGGGGGATTATGCCGCCGGTCCCAGCCACGTCCTGCCGACCGATGGCGGCGCCCGCACCTTGGGCGGCGTCACCACCGCCAGCTTCATGACCACCATGTCGGTCCAGCTGGTGACCGAGGCCGGCGCACGTCAGCTGGCGCCCATCGCCGCCCGCCTGGCCCGGATGGAGGGCCTGGAAGCCCACGCCCGCGCCGCCGATCTGAGGAGCGAGGGATGACCCTGCCCGCTCCCTATCCGCCGCTGGTTTCCGGCGGCGAAGGTCTGGATCGCTATCCCGGCGACGCCTCCGTCCTCGCCGCTCGGATGGCCGCCGTCTATGGCGTGCCTGCCGAACAGGTTCTGCCGGTGCGCGGCCTGACCCACGGGCTGGAGTTGACCTGGCGCCTCGCCGCCCGCGACGGCGGATCGGTCGAGGCCCCGAAGGCCGAGCCCTATGACAGCCTAGCCGCGATCTATCCGGCCAAGGGCGAAACGGCCCCAGAGAAAAATATCGTCGTCATCCGCGCCCTGGGCTCGCCCGAAGCCGTCGCCGAGATGGCCGCCCGCGTCGCCCCCGCCCTGCTGGTGGTGGACGAGGGACTGATCGAGTTCTCCGACAGCGTCTCGGCCGTGACCGTTGTCGCCGATCAGCCGAACCTGGTCGTGCTGCGCAGCCTGTCCCTGGCCTATGGTCTCGCCGGCGCCCGCGTCGGCGCGGTGATCGCGCAAACACAGACCCTGGCGCGTCTGGCGTCGGTGCTGGAACCCTATGCCCTGCCAGAACCGCTGGTGCGGCTGGCGATGCAGGCGCTCGATCCGTCGCGGATGATCGAGACCGCCGAGCGGATCGCCTCGGTCCGGCGCGAGCGCGAACGGGTCGTGCGCGAACTGGGTCGTCAGATGCCGGTCGAACCAGGCGTCGGTCCCATCATCATGGCCCGCCCCGAGGAGCCCGCCGCGGCCCTGGCCGGTCTGAAAGCCTACGGCGTCGAGGCCGATCTGTCTGGCGAGCGTCTGCGCCTGCCGATCTCGATCAAGTCCGAGGTCAACGACCGGCTGCTCGCCGCCTTCGGCCTGACGCCCGCCAAGCGCCGCCCGGCGCGCGTTGGTCAGGCGGTGCGCGACACCAAGGAAACCCGGATCGTCTGCGCCGTCGATCTGGATGCGCCCGGTCCGGTGAAAATCGAGACCGGCGTCGGCTTTTTCGATCACATGCTGGAGCAGATCGCGGCCCACGGCGGCTTCTCGCTGCGCCTGCAATGCGAAGGCGACCTTCACACCGATCCGCACCACACGATCGAGGACAGCGCCATCGCCCTGGGCCAGGCGTTGAAACAGGCGCTGGGCGAGCGCAAGGGCATCGCCCGCTATGGCTTCGTCCTGCCGATGGATGAGGCCAACGCCACGGTCTCGATCGATCTTTCCGGCCGCCCGTATCCGCTGTTCGAGGGAGCGTTCGAGACGCCGTTCATCGGCGACTACCGCACCGACCTGACCGCCCACGTCTTCCGGTCGCTGGCCGAGGCCATGGGCGCGGCCGTGCACGTCAAGGTCACGGGCCGGGACGACCACCACAAGACCGAAGCCGTCTACAAGGCCTTCGGCCGCGCCCTGCGCCAGGCCATCCGCGTCGAAGGCGACGCCGTGCCGTCCACCAAGGGGGTTCTGTGACCGAGGTCGCAATCATCGCCTACGGCGCCGGCAATGTCGCCTCGGTCCAGTTCGCGCTGGAGCGGCTGGGCGCGACCGTGCGCCTGACCGACGATCCCGCCGTCATCGCCGAGGCTGAACGGGTCATCCTGCCTGGTGTTGGCGCCGCCGGCTACGCCATGAAGCGCCTGTCGGACCTGGGTCTGATCGCGCCGATCCGCGCCTTCACGCGCCCGCTGCTGGGTGTCTGCCTGGGTCAGCAACTGCTGTTCGGATCAAGCGACGAGGGCGACGGCTTCGATCTGCTGGGCCTCATTCCCGGCGCGGTGACCCGGCTGACGCCTGCGGGCGATCTGCCCGTGCCGCACATGGGCTGGAGCCGGTTGACGCGCGACCGCGACGACCCCTTGCTGGAGGGCGTCGCCGACGGCGCCTATGCCTATTTCGTCCATGGCTTCGTCTGTCCCGACGGACCGGCGACCCTGGCGCGCGCCGACTATGGCGGCGTCGTTCCAGCTGTGGTTCGATCCGCCAACCGCTGGGGCTGCCAGTTCCACCCCGAACGCTCTGCCGAGGCCGGGGCGACCATCCTCAAGAACTTCCTGGGCCTGCCATGCTGATCTACCCCGCCATCGACCTGAAGGACGGCGTCTGCGTGCGCCTGATGCACGGCGACTTCGCCCAGGTGACGCATTACGACCAGCAGCCGGCCGCGCGCCTGACGACCTTCGCGGCCGAGGGCGCGGAGTGGATTCATGTCGTCGATCTGGACGGGGCCGAGGCGGGCGAGGCGCGCCAGCACGCCCTGATCGGCGAACTGACCCAGGCCATCGACGTCAAGGTTCAGTCGGGCGGCGGCGTGCGCAGCGCCGACGATGTGAAAAAGCTGCTGGACGCCGGCGTGTCACGCGTCGTGGTCGGATCGCTGGCGGTCACCCAACACGAGGCGGTGGCGATTTGGTTGGAGACCTTCGGCGTCGAGCGCATCACCCTGGCCCTGGACGTCAAGATCGAGGACGACGTGCCGGTCCCCGCGTTGAAGGGCTGGACCCAGTCCTCGGGCATGACGCTTTGGGAGGCGTTGGATCGGTATCCCAAGGGGACGGCCAAACACCTGCTGGTGACCGATGTCGGTCGCGACGGCGCCCTGACCGGGCCGAACCTGGATCTGCTGGCCGAGATCCGCAGCCGTCGGCCGGATCTGGTGCTGCAGGCCTCGGGCGGCGTTTCCTCGCTGGACGACATCGCGGCGGTCAAGGCGCTGGGCTGTCACGGGGCCATTGTCGGACGCGCGCTCTACGAGAATTGCTTCACCCTGCCCGAAGCCATCGCGGCAGCCAAACGCTCATGACCGTCCATCCTGCATCAAGCGGGGCGGTCAGATGACCGCTCGGCGGATCATCCCCTGCCTGGACGTAAAGGACGGCCGGGTGGTCAAGGGCGTGAAGTTCGTCGGTCACACCGACATGGGCGACGCGGCCGAGCTGGCCGCCCGCTATCGCGATGCGGGTGCCGACGAACTGGTCTTCTACGACATCACCGCCAGTCCCGAAGGGCGGACGCTGGACTACGGCTGGATCAAGGACATCGCCCGACTGCTGGACATTCCTTTCTGCGTCGCCGGCGGCATTCGCACCGTGGAGCAGGCGGCGCGCTGCCTGGACCACGGGGCGGACAAGGTCTCGATCAACTCTCCCGCCTTGGAACGGCCCGAACTGATCGCCGACATGGCTGCGCGGCTGGGCAGCCAATGCGTCGTCGTCGGCGTCGACAGCCGGTTCGAAGACGGCGACTGGGTGGTCCACCAATACACCGGCGACGCGTCCGCGCGCCGCCTCGCCGGCAAACGCACCCTGGACTGGCTGGACGAGGCGCAGAGCCTGGGCGCCGGAGAGATCGTGCTGAACTGCATCGATCAGGACGGGGTTCGGCGCGGCTATGACATCGAGCAACTGTCCGCCGCGCGAGCACGCCTGACCATTCCCCTGATCGCCTCGGGCGGCGCCGGCGCGCCCGAGCATTTCAAGGCTGTGTTCGAACAGGCCGACGTCTCCGGCGCCCTGGCCGCCAGCGTGTTCCACACCGGCGCCATCGCCATTCCCGACCTGAAGATCTATCTGGCGCAGCAAGGGTTGGAGATGCGCACATGATCCTCCCCCGAGAAGCGCAGCGGAACGGGGGAGGGGGACCGCGAAGCGGTGGAGGGGGCGACCTCAGACACTGTCTCGCGACATTCAGCACCTTGCCCGATTTCGCCCCCTCCACCGCGCTGCGCGCGGTCCCCCTCCCCCGCTTCGCGGTGGAGGATCAGGAACAACGACCATGATCGACCCGAACACCATCGACTTCGCCAAGGGCGACGGCCTGGTCCCTGTCGTGGTTCAGGACTCCGCGACGCTGCAGGTCCTGACCCTGGCCTATATGGATCGCGCGGCGCTGGACGAGACGATCGCCTCCGGCGAAGCTACCTTCTTCTCACGCTCGCGCGGGGGGCGTTGGAGAAAAGGCGAGACCTCGGGCGACCGGCTTTACGTCGTCTCCATCACGGCCGACTGCGACGCCGACGCCATCGTGTTGGGCGTCAGGCCGGTCGGAAACGCCTGCCACCTGAACCGAACGAGCTGTTTCGGAGAGGCCGACGCGCCGGGCTTGGGTCGGATCGCCCGGCTGGAGCGAACCATCGCCAAACGGGCCGCTGCCGATCCGTCCGAAAGCTGGACCGCCCGACTGGTCGCGCAGGGGCCCAAACGCATCGCCCAGAAGGTCGGCGAAGAGGGCGTGGAGACCGCTCTGGCCGGCGTCGCCGGCCCGGACGAGGAACTCGCCAGCGAGGCTGCGGATTTGATCTATCACCTGCTCGTTCTTCTCCATGCCCGTAACATGGTGTTTCAGGACGTGCTGGACGTGTTGGCCTCGCGAGCGGAAGCGGCCAAAGACAGCGGCTAGACCGTAAAGGCGTGCGTCCCGACAAATGGGATCATCGAGGGACAAGACATGGCGGCTCTCATTCTGTTTGGCGGTGGCGGCGATCTGGCGATGCGCATGCTCCTGCCGTCGCTCTACTTCCTCGAACACGACGGCCTTCTGCCTGAAGGACTGAAGATCATCGGCGCCGCGCGTTCGGAAGAGAGCGCCTACGACTATATCGCCAAGGTGCACGAGGCGGTGAAGGCGCGCGCCGAGGCGGACAAGGTTTGGGACGAAGCCAGCTGGTCGCGGATGAAGGCCCGCCTGGACTATCTGGCGGTGGACGCCACCTCGCCCGAAAGCCTGAAGCCGCTGAAGGACAAGGTCGGCGACGGCGAGGTCACCTCCTTCCTGGCCGTATCCCCTTCGCTCTATGCCCGCATCGTCACGGCGATGAAGGCGGCGGGCCTTGCCGAAAAGAACTGCCGCATCGTGCTGGAAAAGCCGGTCGGGCGCGACCTGAAGTCCTTCCTCGAAATCGACGACGCCGTGGCCCACGCCTTCAGCGAGAACCAGGTGTTCCGCATCGACCACTATCTGGGCAAGGAGACGGTCCAGAACCTGATCGCGCTGCGGTTCGGCAACACGATCTTCGAGCCGCTGTGGAACAACCTGTCCATCGACCACGTGCAGATCACGATCGGTGAGACGGTGGGGGTCGGCGACCGCTGGCCCTACTATGACGAATACGGCGCCCTGCGCGACATGCTGCAGAACCACATGCTGCAGCTGCTGTGCCTGGTGGCGATGGAGCCGCCCAGCGACCTGGACCCGGACTCGGTGCGCAACGAGAAGGTCAAGGTGCTGCGCTCCCTGCGCCCGATCACGCCTGACGAAGCCGAGCGCGTGACCGTGCGGGGTCAGTATGTGGCGGGCGTCTCGGAGGGCAAGCCGGCCAAGGGCTATGACGAGGAACGCGGCCAGCCGTCCGACACCGAAACCTTCGTCGCCGTTCGCGCCGACATCGACAACTGGCGCTGGGCAGGCGTGCCCTTCTTTATGCGGACCGGCAAGCGCCTGCCCGAGAAGCGCACCGAGATCGTCATCCAGTTCAAGCCGGTGCCCCACTCGATCTTCGACCGCGACGATCGCGGCGAGGTTCAGGCCAACCGGATGATCATCGAGCTGCAGCCCGAGGAAGACATCTCTCTGACGGTGATGAACAAGCGTCCGGGCCTGGATCAGCGCATGCAATTGCAGCCGATCAAGATGAGCCTGTCGTGGGGGGTGGACGGCAAGTCCGCCGCCCCGCCGCGTCGCCGCATCGCCTATGAGCGCCTGCTGCTGGACGCGATGGCGGGGGACTCGACCCTGTTCGTGCGGCGCGACGAGGCCGAGCAGGCCTGGAAATGGGTGGACGAGGTGTCTGAGGCCTGGGCCGAATCCGGTCTGAAGCCCGACGACTACGTCGCCGGAACCTGGGGCCCCGACAGCGCCGACATGCTGATGGCCCCCACCGGCCGCGACTGGAATACCACCGATGTCTGAGACCCCCGCCATCGAAGCCTTCGCCTCCGTCGAGGCTTGGGCCGAAGCCATCGCCGCGCGTCTGGCCGAAACGCTTGGCGCGTCCGTCCGTGATCACGGCCAGGCCCTGTTCGCCGGTCCCGGCGGTTCGACGCCCGCACCCGTTTATCGCCGCCTGGCGGCGACCGATCTGAAATGGTTTAAAATCGCCGTGACCCTGGTGGACGAGCGGTATGTGCCCGAGACCTCGCCGGACTCGAACGCCCGTCTGATCCGCGACGTGCTTCTTCAGGACAAGGCGGCGACGGCCCGCTTCATCCCGCTCTATACGCCCGAGGTCACCGTGGACCGCGCGGCCATCGTGGCGGCCAAGGCCCTGGCCGATGCCGGCGGGCGGTTCGATGCGGTGCTGCTGGGCATGGGCGAGGACGGCCATATTTGCTCCATGTTCCCCGAAAGCCCGACGCTGAAGACCCTGCTGACGCCGACGTTGAAGCCCACGGTGCTGGGCGTGCCGCATGGGCGCGACGGCATGGCGCCGACACTCGAACGGCTGTCGATTAACCTGCCCTATCTGATGTCTGCGGGCCGGGTGATCCTGGGCCTGAAGGGCGCCGCCAAGCGTCGTGTCTTCGAAGAACAGGCCCAGGGCGATCCCAATATCCAGCCCATCGCCGCCCTGATCGCCGCAGGCGTTCCCCTTGAAGTTCTGTGGACGGAGGAAGGCTGAAATGGCGCTTCATCCTACGGTCGCCGCGGTCACCGCCCGCATCGTCGAGAAAAGCCGCGAGACCCGCGCCGACTACATCCGTCGCATGGACGCCGCCCGCGACAGCGGCGCCGGACGCGCCAAGCTGAGCTGCGCCAACTGGGCCCACGCCTTCGCGGGCCAGACGATCGCCGATAAGCTGACGGCGATGGACGGGTCCAAGCCCAACCTCGGCATCGTCACCGCCTATAACGACATGCTGTCGGCCCACCAGCCGTTCGAGCGCTTCCCCGACGTGGTGCGCAAGGCCGTGCGCGAGGTCGGCGCCACGGCCCAGGTCGCCGGCGGCACCCCCGCCATGTGCGATGGCGTCACGCAGGGTCGTCCCGGCATGGAGCTGTCGCTGTTCAGCCGCGACCTGATCGCCATGTCGGCGGGCATCGCCCTGACCCACGACGCCTTCGACGCCGGTCTGATGCTGGGCGTGTGCGACAAGATCGTTCCGGGCCTGTTCATGGGCGCCCTGGCCTTCGGCCATCTGCCCGTCGTCTTCGCCCCGGCCGGCCCGATGCCGTCGGGCATTCCGAACGCTGAGAAGGCCCGGGTCCGGGCCGAATATGCGCAGAACAAGGTCGATCGTCAGACCCTGCTGGAAAGCGAGATCGGCAGCTATCACTCGCCCGGCACCTGCACCTTCTACGGCACCGCCAACTCCAACCAGATGATGATGGAGCTGGGCGGACTGCACATGCCCTCCACCGCCTTCGTCCATCCCGACACCGGCCTCCGCGACGCCCTGACGGCGGCGGCGGCGAAACGGGCGGTCGAACTGTCCCGCAGCGGTGAGTGCCGCATGGCCGACGTCATCGACGAGAAGTCCATCGTCAACATGATCGTGGCCTTGCTGGCCACCGGCGGCTCGACCAATCACGCCATCCACCTGGTCGCCATGGCGCGGGCGGCGGGCGTGCTGGTCGACTGGACCGACATGGACGAGCTGTCATCGGTCACGCCGTTGCTGGCGCGGGTCTATCCCAACGGCTCGGCGGATGTGAACGCCTTCCAGGCCGCTGGCGGCGTCGCCTTCATCGCGCGTGAGCTGGCGATGGCGGGCAATATCCACACCGACGTCACGACTATCATGGGTCGCGGAATCGAGGCCTATTTCCAGGAACCGTCGATGGTGGACGGCGAACTGGTCTGGCGCGATGGGGTCCAGGAAAGTCTCGATCTCGATATCCTGCGCCCGGCGTCCAATCCCTTCGACAAGGAGGGGGGGTTGCGTCTGGTTCAGGGTGACCTGGGTCGTGCGGTCATCAAGATCTCCGCCGTCAAACCCGAGAACCGCATCGTCGAGGCGCCCGCCGCCGTGTTTGAAACCCAGGAAGATGCGTTGCAGGCCTTCCGGGACGGCAAGCTGTTCCGCGACGTGGTCGTTGTCCTGCGCTTCCAGGGACCCAAGGCGAACGGCATGCCCGAACTGCACAGCCTGTCGCCGGCCCTGTCGGTCATCCAGGACAAGGGGTTCAAGGTCGCCTTCGTCACCGACGGCCGCATGTCGGGCGCCAGCGGCAAGACGCCGGCCGCCATCCACGTCTCGCCCGAGGCCCTGGCCGGCGGTCCGCTGGCCCATGTTCAGGACGGCGACATCATCCGCCTGGACGCCGAGGCCGGGGTTCTGACCACCGTCGGCGTTTCAGACCTGACCGCTCGTCCGCTGGCCGCCCGATCCGCCGTCAACGCCGAGGGTTCGTCCTGGGGCTATGGCCGTGAACTGTTCGGCGCCTTCCGCCATGTGGTCACCACGGCCGAACAGGGAGCTACGGTCTGTTTCGCCCTGCCGACTGGCTCGCGCGGCAACGACGACACCCCGCCCAATCCCAACTTCGTCGATCGGACCGTGGACGCCTGATCCACCGAACCGAGCGCAGGAAACGCCCCAATGAATGACAAGACCCTTCTCGTCGGCGATGTCGGCGGCACGAACGCCCGCTTCGCCGTAGCCCGAATGGTGGACGGCAAGCCCGTGCTGGACCACCACGAGAGCTTCCCGGCCGAGACCTATCCGACCTTCCTCGAAGGCGTCGCCGCCTTCATCGACGGCTGCGAGGTCAAGCCGACTGGCGGCGTGATCGCCGTCGCCGGCCCGGTCACGGACGGCGCCATCGACCTGACCAACTCGCCCTGGCAGGTGTCGGAGGCGGAGCTTCAGACCCTGGGCCTGAAACCCGTCAAGCTGATCAACGACTTCGAGGCCCTGGCCTGGGGCGCGCCAGTCGTACCGGAAGACCAGTTAGAAAGCCTGGGCGGTCCGGTCGACGGCGATCCGCACTGCACCGTCGCGGTGCTTGGCCCCGGCACCGGTTTCGGGGTCTCGGCCCTGGTGCGCGATGCAGCCGGCAAGGAAATGGCCATGCCGTCCGAGGGCGGGCACGCCTGCTTCCCCCCCGGCGATCCGGTCGAGGACGAAATCCTGCGCATCCTGCGTCGCCGCTATGACCGGGTGTCGATCGAGCGTCTGATCTGCGGGCCGGGGCTGCTGAACATGCACCGTGCCTTGGCCGAGATCGACGGGCGCGAGACCCACATCGACGATCCGGCTCAGATCACCGCAACGGCCCTGGCCGATCCGAACAGCCCGTGCGGCGCGACCCTGGCCCGCTTCTGCGCCATCCTGGGTGCGGTCGCCGGCGACATCGCCCTGACCACCGGCGCGCGCGGCGGCGTCTATATCGCCGGCGGCATTGTTCCGCGCATCTTGCCCTTCATCAAGGCCAGTCCCTTCCGCCAGCGCTTCGAACGCAAGGGCCGGTTCAAGGAATATATGGAGGACATCCCGACCAAGGTGATCATGCACAAACACGCCGCGCTTCTGGGCGCCGCGAGGGTCGCCTTCGCCCAGTCGGAGGGCTGACGCGACGGACGATCACGAAAATCTCACGGAGGCGTGAACCGAACCGTCACCGTAGCGTTTGAGAGTTTCCACCTAGGAGAGGAAACTCAAATGAAAAAGTTCGCCATCGCCGCCGCTTCGGTCTTCATGCTGGCCGGCGTCGCCGCCTGCGGTGAAAGCGCCGCCGACAAGGCCGCTGAAAAGCAAGCCGACGCCATCGAAGCGACGGGCGAAGCCCGCGCCGACCAGCTGGAATCGCAAGCCGCGACCGCTCCGACCGCCGCTCAGGCCGACGCCCTGAACGCTCAGGCCGATCAGGTCGAGAAGAACGCCGACCGCAAGGCCGACATGGTCGAGCAGCAAGCCGGCAACGCTGATGGCGGCGCTACGACGGCCAACACGCCTTCGACCCACTAAGGTCTGGCGACCGACTGAATCCGTTTACGGATGGATCAGCCCCCGTCGTTCGCGACGGGGGCTTTTTCGTGCCCGCGACCTCAGTCGATGCACAGGGTCGGGCCGGCCTTGCCGTCCTCGACCGTCGTATTGCAGCCGAAACGGTCGCTGGTCGCCTGGCAGACGCCGGTCGCCGCCGTCCCCGGCGCCACGCCGCTGTTGCCCTCGATGCGGCAGTCGCCCTGGCACTGATCGCCGTCGGTGCAGCGCTTGCCGGCGTCGGCATAGCTGATGACGCACTGCCAGGATTGCATCCGCCCGACCTGTTTCATCGTGCCGCCGCGCGTGGCGCAGGACGCGGCGTCGGCGCTCTGCATCGGCGCATCCGACGCCGCTCCCGTGGTCTGGGGCGAGCAGGCGGCGGCCAGCAGGGCGACGGCGGCGATGAGGGAAATGCGGATCATGACATCTGTCCTTTGGTGAAGCCTGACCAGACGTCGTCGTAGTCGAGCTGCATCTGCGGTGATTCCGACGCCCATTTCGTGACGCGGATCGGCATGCGCGTCTCGAACATGAAGGCCAGGGTGTTTTCGATCTTGTGGGGTTTGAGTTCGGCCTTGATCGCGCCGTCATAGCTGGCTTGATCGGGGCCGTGGCCGCTCATGCGGTTGTGCAGCGATGCGCCGCCTGGCGCGAATCCGCCCGCCTTGGCGTCATAGGCGCCGGTCACCAGACCCATGAACTCGCTCATCACGTTGCGGTGGAACCACGGCGGGCGGAAGGTGTCCTCGGCCACCATCCAGCGCGGCGGGAAGATGACGAAGTCGATATTGGCCGTGCCGGGCGTCTCGGACGGGCTGGTCAGGACGGTGAAGATCGACGGATCAGGGTGGTCGTAGCTGACGGTGTTGATCGTGTTGAAGCGCGCCGTGTCATAGCGGCAGGGCGCCAGATTGCCGTGCCAGGCGACGACGTCCAACGGGCTGTGATCGAAGGTCGTGGCCCACAGACGCCCGCCGTATTTCTGGACGCACTCGGTCGGGCGATCCACATCTTCAAAGGCCGCGATCGCGGTCTCGAAGTCGCGTGGATTGGCCAGGCCGTTCGACCCGATGGGGCCAAGATCCGGCAGGCGGAACGGGCTGCCGTAGTTCTCGCAGACATAGCCGCGCACGTCCCCCTCGACCTCGACGCGGAACCGCACGCCGCGCGGGATCAGGACGATGTGGCCCGGCTGGGCCTCGATCACGCCGAACTCGGTGACGAAGCGATGGTCGCCTTCTTGAGGCACGATCAGCAGTTCGCCGTCGGCGTCATAGAAGACCCGGTCGGTCATCGATCGGTTGGCGACATACAGGTGAATACCCGCCCCGGCCCCGCCGTCCGGTTCGCCGTTGCCGCCATAGGTCGTCAGCCCCTCGACCCAGTCGGTCGCACCCTGCGGCATCGGCAGCGGGTCCCAGCGCATCCGGTTGGGATTGGGCGGCGTCTCGTCGAACGGACCGGAGCGGACCCGCCCCTGATCGAAGGGGGTGTAAGGCCCATGCTGGGCCGACGGACGCAGGCGATACAGCCAACTGCGCCGGTTCTCGGCGCGCGGGGCGGTGAAGGCCGTGCCGGACAGCTGTTCGGCATACAGGCCCATCGGCGTCTTCTGCGGCGAGTTGCGACCCACCGGCAGGGCGCCGGGCGCGGCCTCGGTCGCGAAATGATTGCCGAAACCAGTCATGTAGGCGGGCGCGTTGGATCGCGTCATGTCGTGTCTCCCTATGCCCCTCGTTTAGCCGTCCCCGGCGCCAGCGTCACCCTTTGCCCATCAGGCAACAGCTTGGCGGTTGGCGCGTTGCTGTGGCCTCGCGGAGGGATTTCGATGACCTATCTGACCCGGGCGGTATTCGCCTTCGCTAGCCTGCTGCTGTTGCTGGCGGCCATGGCCCTGATCGGTTTCGGGGTGAAGGAGGCGCTGGCGGGCATCGGCTCGCCCGACAAGTCCGGCGCCGACGCGGTTCTGGACGTGCTGGGCTATGTCATCGTCGCCATCGCCGTCTTCGACGTGGCCAAATACATCTTCGAGGACGAGGTGCGACGCGGCAACGAGAAGCGCAGCGCCGCCGAGGCCCGGCGCAGCCTGACCAAGTTCCTGTCGACCATCGTCATCGCCCTATTCCTCGAAGGGCTGGTTGTCGTGTTCAAGACGGCGCGCGAGGATGTGGCGCAGCTGCTCTATCCCACCGCCCTTGTGGTCGCCTCGGTGCTGGTGCTTGTGGGCCTGGGCGTCTTCCAGCGCCTGTCGGCCACGGTCGAGGAAAAGGTCGGCGACGACGACGAGGCCGAGGACCGCAAGGACAAGGTCAAGCGAAAGGCCGCGCCCTAGACCTTCGAGGGCAGGAAGGGCGAGAAGGTGATGACGGTGAAGGTGTCGCGCACGTGCGGGCGGGTCTGGACCTGTTTCGTCACAAAGGTTCCGATGTCGGCGTCGCGCGGCAGGTTGAACTTGGCCAGCAGGTCGTGCTGACCCGAGGTGGAATAGACCTCCGAGACGTTCTCGACATTGTCCACGATATCGGCCGCCACGTCGTTGGCGTAGCCCAGCTCGCATTTGATGAAGACGAAGATGGCGGTCATCATGGCGGATCAGTCCTCTGGTTCGAGGGCGCTTCTAGCGGACGAAGACGTGACGGGTAAGCCGCAAGACACAGACGCCGTGCTGGAGGCGCAATACAACAACCGCGCCCTGGTCCCCGACCATCCCGCCGTGATGGCGCGCTGGAAGGCGGGATCGGAGACCGCCCGCGCCGCTCACCCGCCCCAGGTCCTGAAATACGGCCCAGGCGAGCGCGAGCGGATCGACTGGTTCGACGCCGGAGACGGCGCGCCGGTCGTGGTCTTCCTGCACGGCGGATACTGGCAGGCGCTGGATGCGAGCTGGTTCAGCTTCGTCGCGCCACCCCTGCTGGCCCACGGCGTCAGCGTCGCCATCCCGACCTATGACCTGGCGCCCAGCGTGCGGCTGAGCCGGATCGTCGATCAGATGCGGGCGGCGGTCGACCTGATCCGCTACCGCACCGGCGCCGCGCCCGTCGTCAGCGGCCATTCGGCGGGCGGGCATATGGCGGTCTGCCTGCTGGCGGACGGGCGGGCCTCGGCGGCGGTCGCCATCTCAGGCGTGTTCGATCTGGAGCCGCTGATCCCCACCTCGCTCAACGTCGCCCTGGACCTGAGCACGGCCGAGGCTGAGGCCCTGTCGCCGATCCACTGGCCGGCGCCCGCCGGAGCGGTTCTGGACTGCGTTGTCGGCGGTGCGGAAAGCGAGGCCTTCGTGCATCAGAGCCGCGCCATGGCCGCACGCTGGGGCGACGCCGGGGCGAAGACACGGTTCGAGGCTATGCCAGGCCTGAACCATTTCACGGTTCTGGATCCGCTTTTCGATGCCGAGAGCGCCTTGGTCAGGCGGCTGGCCGACCTGGCCCATCGACGCTGAGCGTCAATCAGACCCGGCGGCGAAAAATAGAGTCTAATTCGTCTAAGTCATATGAAATCCCCCGGATCACCCGGTCTGACAGATAGGCGCGGACACGCGAGCTTCAACCCGATGGCCGTTGCTAACGCGGTTTGACTTGACCTTGCGTCCGCGACAGCGGAGGTCGGACGCGAACCTATCGCAGAGGAACCCGTCCATGGCCCATGATCGCGTCAGCGTGCTTCAGGCGCTTCAGACCCAGGGCGTGTGCCCGGTCTTCTATCATCCCGACGCCGAGGTCAGCCTGAACGTCATCCGCGCCTGCGCGCGCGGCGGGGCGCCGGTGGTCGAGTTCACCAATCGCGGCGACTTCGCCTGCGACCTGTTCGGCGAGATCAATCGCGAACTGATCAAGACCGACCCCAACGTGGTGCTGGGCATCGGTTCGGTCGTCGATGCGGGCACGGCCTCGCTTTATCTGAACCGGGGCGCGCGGTTCGTGGTCAGCCCGTGCCTGATCCCCGACGTGGCCAAGGTCTGCAACCGTCGCATGGTCGCCTATTTCCCCGGCTGCGGGTCGGTGACCGACATCGGCGAGGCGCACGAACTGGGCTGCGACATCGTCAAACTGTTCCCCGGCTCGTCGGTCGGCGGACCGGACTTCGTCAAGGCGGTCAAGGGACCGATGCCCTGGGTCAAGATCATGCCCACCGGCGGCGTCGATCCGGACGAGGCGTCGATCGCCAAATGGTTCGGCGCGGGCATCGTCGCGGCGGGCATGGGCTCCAAGCTGGTGACCGATGACGCCGTCAAGTCGGGCGACTGGGCCGCCATCGAGGCGTCGGTGCGCGCGGCGGTGGACGCCGTCGCCGCCTTCCGCGCGTCCAGAAAGGGCTGAGCGCCCAAGCGCCGTCAGCGGGGCGCGCGGTCGTCCGGCTGACGGTGATCCGCCCCGTGGGCTGCGGCGCGACGAGCATTGCCCTTACGCTGAAGGATCGGGGCCAGGGCCTTGCGCTCCTCGGGGGTCAGCGTCGCCAGCACGGCGACCGCGCCGTTTTCCAGGCGCGTGCGGCCCCGCATCTCGGCGGCCCTGGACTGTTCCAGCAGGCTTTCGACGCGGGTCGCGTCCAGGGTCGGCTGACCGGCGACGTCGATGGCCTCGCGCCGGGCGGCGCGGGCCGCCTCGAAATCAGGACGCGCCGCCAGGGCCGATTCTCGCAGCGCGGTGCGCACGCGCTGACGCACGGCCGGGTCCAGATCAGCCAGCACCTCGGCCAGCGGTCCCTCGCGGCCCGGACGACGTTGATCCTCGATCCGGCGTTCGATCCGGTCGCGATTGACGACATAGGTGACCCCGCCCGCCACGGCGAACAGGTTCAGGGCCACCGAGACGGCCAGGGCGATCTTCAGGCTTTTGGACGTCATCCCAGCAATTCCGTGTCATCCACGCCCGTCAGCGAGGATTGATAAAGCACCGCATCGGCGCGCGCGTCGGCGGTCAGATGGGTGGTCAGGCCGACGCCGGCGACCACGCCCGCACAGGCCGCGGCGGCCCAACCGGCGCCCAGATACCAGATCGCCTTGCCCAGACGGCTTTTCGCCCGGGGTCCAGCCGCAAGAATGCGCGCCGTCAGGCCGGCGGACGGGACAGGGTTGGGCGCGGCGTCGAGCAGAGCGTCCAGCGCGGCCGCCTGATCCAGCACCGCCTTCAGCGACGGATCGGCGGCGATCAGGCTTTCGGCGAAGGCGCGCTCGGACGCGGGCCACCGACGCAGGTCGGCGCCGTAAGCGTCCGCCAGTTCGTGCAACCGTTCCGCCTTCATCGTCCGTCTCCTTTAATCGACCCCGGACCGATGTCCGAAAGGGCCAGACGCAATGCGCGACGACCGCGCGACAACAAACTCTCCAGCGCCTCGACGCTGATCTCCATCAGGGCCGCCGCCTCGATATTCGACAGCTCCTGATAATGGCACAGGACGATGGCCTCGCGCTGTCGGTCCGGCAGCCGTTTCAGGGCCGCCGTGACCCGCACGCCCGTCTCGGCCGCCAACAGACCGCGATCCGGCGCCGGGCCTTCGTCGGGACGATCCGGCGGCGTGTCGGTCGGGATTTCGCGCCGACGCCTCAGCCGATCGTAACAGAGGTTCAGCGCGACCCGGTGCAGCCAGGTGTCGAACCGGGCCTTGCCGGGCGTCCATTTGGGCGCCTGACGCCAGGCCTTGAGCATCGTCTCCTGGGCCACGTCCTCGGCCTCGACGGCGTCGCCCAGCATGCGCTGGGCCAGCGACAGGATGCGCGGCAACTTGCGCGAGACGAGCGTCTGCGCCGCCGCCGGGTCGCCCTGACCCACGCGTCGCACCAGATCCTCGTCGGGGTCGACGATCGCGACCAAACCTGCCTCTTCCGCTGCTGACGAAACGGACCGGTGCGTTCACGACGGCCGACCCCGACACCGTCTTACTCCGAAGCCGGGACGGGGGAAGCGGGTTGTTGTACCGGACGCTGCGCCTGGCGGGCCGCGCGGCGTTCCTGCCGTTGCTCACGCTGAGCAGACATGGCCGCCCGGCGCTCGTCGGCGGAGATCACGCCGTTGCGATCAGCGTCCATCTTGTCGAACCGCTCGCCCAGCTTGGCGGAGGCTTCGGCGATCACCACCGGCCCGCGTTCGCGTCCTTGTCCGCGCATGGCGCGATGCGCCCCGCCGCGACGACCCTCACGATGACCGGCACGCTCCGCGCGCGGACCGCGATCCGGGCGTGCGGCATGGCCGGCGTCGAACTCGGCCCGGCTGATGGAGCCGTCGCCGTTCGCATCCAGCTTGGCGAAGCGGTCGCCCGCGCGTTCGGCGCGACGGGCCTGCATGGCGGCGGCGCGCTCTTCGGGGCTGACAACGCCGTCGCGGTTCGTGTCAAGCGCCGTCAGACGCGCGATGCGCGCATCGACGAACTCGGCGCGGGTGATCTGGCGGTTCGGATCCGCGCGCGCATGATGCGGCGCGGGAGCGCCCTGGGCGGGAGCCGGCGGAACCTGTGCGGTCGCGGCGCCGGCGGCGGCGGCCAGAGCGATGACGCCCAGGCCGGTCAGAAAGGTGTTTCTCATCTCGATCATCTCCACGGGCGCGTTTGGCGCCCTTTGACATTGCCCTGTCAGGAGATTGAACGCGGCGTTGCAGATTCTCCGTCGCGGCCTGCTGGAACCGCACGCTCGAAGGCCTTTCGCGCCCGCGCGCGCAGGTCGGTCAGCTCGGTCTTCAGCGTGTCGAAGTCCGGCGCGCCGGCGGCCTCGGCCAGGCGCAGCTGGAAGACGCCGGGTTCGCCCTCCGGATCGACCCGCCCCTCGAAGGCGGCGGCCAGAAGGTGGGCCAGCCGCTGCTGCACACGCCAGGCCTCGGCCAGGACCGGGTCGTCGTGCAGGGCCTCAAGCGTCGACAGGATCAAGGGCTCGCCGATGGCGGCGGCCTGAAGCTGGCGGAACTGGGCGGCGAACTCGGCGTCCACCTGCCCGCCCGGCGACAGCTTCAAGTCCCAGAAGCCGTGCGGGCGACGCTCGCGATCCATCAGGGCGCGCATCTTTCGGACATCGGCGGCGACATCGACGCCGGGACGCGGGCGACGCAGGGCGGCCTCGATAGCCGCCGAAACCTGAGCGCCGAACTTGGGATCGCTGGCCCAGACCACGCGGGCGCGGGTCAGGACCATGAACTCCCACGTCTCCGCCTCCTTTTCGTAATAGGCGTCGAACGCCTTCAGCCGCACCGACACCGGCCCCTTGGAGCCGGTGGGGCGCAGGCGCATGTCCACCTCATAGAGGCCGCCTTCCGCCGTATGCGCCGACAGGGCCGCGATCAGCCGCTGCGTGAAGCGGGCGTAGAAGACGTCGGCGGTCCAGCCCTTGATCTCGGAGGTCGCCTCGGGCGGCGCCTCGTACAGGGTCATCAGATCCAGGTCCGATCCGGCCGTCATCTCGCGCGAGCCGGCCTTGCCCAAGGCGACCACCGCGACCGCGCCGGGGAAGGCGCCGCCCAGCCGTTCGGTCTCGGCCAGGGCGGCGGGCGACAGGGTGCGCATGGCGGCGTCGGCCAGGGCGGCATAGGCGCGGCCCGCCGCCTCGGCCCCCGCCCGGCCGGTCAGGGCGTGGATGCCGATGCGGAACATCTGCTCGCGATGCAGGCGGCGCACGGCGTTCATGGCCCCTTCGAAATCCTCGGTCTCGCCGGCCTCACGCAGCATCTGTTCGGTCAGACCGGTCTCTTCGGACAGATCGACCAGGAAGCGGGCGTCCAGCACGCCATCCAGCGCCGCCGGTTGCCGGCCGAGCGTCCGGGCGAGACGCGGCGCGAAGGCCATGACGCCCAGCACCATCTCGAACAGTTTGGGCTGGTTCAGGAACAGGGCCTGGACCTGCACGCCCGCCGCCAGGCCGGAGAAGAAGACCGCGAAACGCCGGAACGCCTCGTCCGGCGCACCGGACCGGGCCAGGGCCTCCAGCAGGCGCGGCGCCAGGCGGGTGAACAGTTCGCGCCCCCGCGCCGTGCGTGTCGCGGGGATGCGTCCGTGGTGCCAGCTGCGGATCGTGTCGGCGACCGACGGCGCCTCGGAAAAGCCCATGCGGCGCAGGGATTCCAGCGTCTCGGGATCATTCTCGACCCCGGTGAAGACCAGGCTGCCGTAGCTGGAATCCAGATCTTCGCCGCCCTCGAACAGTTCGCCATACCGGGCGTTGACCCGCGCCAGGAGGGCCTCGACCTTGGCGTCGAAGGCGGCCAGATCGTTCGAACCGGCCAGGGCGGCGACGGCGACGCGGCGCTCGGCGTCCTCGGGCAGGCGGTGGGTCTGCTCGTCGTCGAGCATCTGCACGCGGTGCTCCAGCCCGCGCAGCTCGACATAGGCGGCCGACAGTTCCTCGCAGACCGCCTGGGGCACGTGGCGCGCGTCGGCCAGGGCCTTCAACGCCTCCAGCGTGCGGGGCTTGCGCAAAGCCGGATCGCGGCCGCCCAGGATCAGTTGCTGGGTCTGGGCGTAGAATTCGATCTCGCGGATGCCGCCGCGTCCCAGCTTCAGATTGGCCCCGGCGGCCTGCAGTCCCGCGCCCGTCTTGTGGACGTGGATCTGTTTCTTGATCGACTGGATGTCGAGTACGGCCGCGTAGTCCAGGCTGCGCCGCCAGATGAAGGGGATCATGGCCTTCAGGAACCGGCCCGCCGCGCGCATGTCGCCGAGCACCGGACGCGCCTTGATGAAGGCCGCCCGCTCCCAGTTCTGGCCGACGCTCTCATAGTAGGCCAGAGCCATCGGCCCGGCGACGACCGGCGGGGTCGAGGACGGATCGGGCCGCAGCCGTAGATCGACGCGGAAGACATAGCCGTCGCCCGTCCGCTCGGTCAGCAGGGTGGCGATCCCCTTGCCGACGCGATTGGCGAAGTCCTGCATCTCCTCCCCCTCGCGCAGGGCCAGGCCCATCAGGCGCGGCTCGAAGAAGAGGGAGATGTCGATGTCGGACGAATAGTTCAGTTCGTTGGCGCCGTGCTTGCCCATCGCCAGGCCGAACAGGCCGGGGATGGGGCCGCGCGGATCGCCGGGCGGCGAGATCAGTCGGCCGCGCGCCCTCTGTTCGGCGGCGACGGCGCGCAGGGCGGCGCGGCAAGAGGCGTCGGCGAACCGGGACAGGGCTTCGGTGACCTGGTCCAGATCCCAAACCCCGCCCAGATCGGCCAGGGCGGTCAGCAGGTGCAGGTCGGCCTTCAGCACCCGCAGCGGGGCGCGCACCGCGTCCGGCTCGGCGTCCAGCGTGTCCGTGTCGCGAATGATCCGCTCCAGCGCCTCGACCGGATCGGCGTCCAGCAGGCTTCGCAGATGGGCGGGGCGACGCCGCATCAGACCGGCGAGATAGGGCGAGGCGCCGGCGACGGGGGCCAGGGCGGGCCAGGCGGCGTCTAGCGTCTCGCGCCAGCCGTCGGCGTCGGCGGCTTGGATCAGGGTTTCGTGCAGGCGGTCGGCGGCGGCCGTGTTGGCAACAGGTCCTGCGGGCTTGATCTTCTGGCCCAACCGGATCGGTGCGGAGGTTGCAGTATCGACCATTAAATCATCCGCTCATCCCCGCGAAGGCGTGGACCCAGTGCTTTCGCTTGGCAAAGCGTTGGACCACGATCCTGACACACGCCACAAGCCTGACTGCCTAAAGAACTGGGTCCCCGCCTTCGCGGGGATGAGCGGAATCTATTGCAAAACTGACGCCGGCGGCAGCACCAACGCCACCCGCAACCCCGGTCCAAAGTCGCCGTAGGCGCCGGGGCCTTCGTCCAGCACGACCCGTCCGCCGTGGGCCTCGGCGACGGCGGTGACCAACGACAGCCCCAGGCCCGAGCCGGGTTCGGTGCGGCTGTTGTCCAGGCGCACGAACCGCTGGACCACCCGCTCGCGGTCCTCCTCGGGCACGCCCGGTCCGGTGTCGGTGACGGAATACTCGATCTCGCCCGACGAGCGGCGGCGCGCGCGCAGCTTCACCGCACCGCCGGCGGGGGTGTATTTGATGGCGTTGTCGATGAGGTTGGCCAGGGCCTGGGCCAGGAAGGGCTGGTTACCCTCGATCATCAGCCCCTTCTCGACCTCGGACGAGAAGTCGATGTCCTTGTCCTCGGCCGCCGGTTCGTAAAGCTCGGCCATGTCGGCGGCGAGGTCGGCGGCGTCCATGACCTTGGGATCGGGCGCCCCGCCGGCCTGCAGCCGCGCGATGGCCAGGACGGTGTTGAACGTCTTCAGCAGATGGTCGGCCTCGTCAAGGGCGATGCCCAAGGCGTCGACCCCGTCGATCTTGCCGGCTTCGGCGTCGATCAGGGCCACCTCGAGCTTGGCCCGCATCCGCGTCAGGGGCGAGCGCAGGTCGTGGGCGATGGCGTCGCCGGCGTGGCGGATCGAGGCCATGGACGCCTCCAGCCGATCAAGCATGGTGTTCAGCCCCTGGCCCAGCTCGTCCAGTTCGTCGCCGGTGTGGCGCACGGGCGCACGGACCTTCAGGTCGCCGTCCTGCACCGACTGCACGACCCGGTTCAGCCCGGCCATGGCGCTTTCGACCCGCCGACTGATGTAGAGACCGCCCGCCAGGCCCAGCAGCATGACCAGGGCCATGGCGCCCCACAGGGCCTGGGTCAGGCGCGCCAGATAGGCCTCGATGTCGCCGATGTCCTGACCGACGAACAAATGTTCGCCGCCGGCCAGGGTGGTGATCACCCCGATGGAGCGACGCCGCTGGACCTTACCCTGGGCGTCCGTGTCGGTCAGGCGGAAGGTCTCCCAGTCGCTGGCACCGGCCGGCAGGCTGAGGTCGATGTCGATCGGGGATTCGGTGATATTGCCGGTGATCGTCTTTCCGGCCTTGTCAGTCAGCAGATACAGATACGGCCCGCCCCGGATGGAGCGTTCGACCAGGGCCTGGTTCAGGGCGTCGATGCCGCGCGTGCGGTGGATCGCCGTCAGGGCGCCCAGCTCGATCTCCACATCCGCCCTGGCCCGGCCTTGAGCTTCCGACGCCGAGGCGAAATAGACATAGGCCAGGATCGCCCCCGCCGCCGCCACGAACAGCGCCAGGAACAGCAGCGTCAGCCGGAAAGGCGTGCGGCGAAGGAGGGAGGGAAGGCGCACCCTAAAATCCTCCCCCGTTCACGGGGGAGGGGGACCACGAAGTGGTGGAGGGGGCGGCTTCAGCGCCGGTGTCCGGGGTCGCCCCCTCCACCGCCGTGCCGGCGGTCCCCCTCCCCCGCATTGCGGGGGAGGATCTCAACTCACGCCTCCAACCGATACCCGGCCCCGCGCACGGTCTGCAGCATGGCGCGGTCGAAGCCCTTGTCGATCTTGGAGCGCAGGCGGCTGATGTGGACGTCGATGACGTTGGTCTGGGGGTCGAAATGGTATTCCCAGACCTTTTCCAGCAGCATGGTGCGGGTCACCGACTGGCCGGCGTGGCGCATCAGGAACTCCAGCAGCTGGAACTCGCGCGGCTGAAGATCGATCTCGGTCGTGCCGCGATGCACGGTGCGGCCGATCAGGTTCATTTCCAGGTCGCCGACCTTAAGCACGGTTTGCACCCCGCCGGTCTCACGACGACGCGCCAGGGCCTCGACCCGCGCGATCAGTTCGGCGAAGGCGTAGGGCTTGACCAGATAGTCGTCGGCGCCGGCCTTCAGGCCCGTGACCCGATCCTCGACCTCGCCCAAGGCCGACAGGAACAGAACCGGCGTCTGATCGCCGCCCTTTCGCACCGTCTCGACCATGCCGACGCCGTCCAGGCGCGGCATCATCCGGTCCACGACATAGACGTCGTAGCCGCCCTTTTGCGACTCCAGCAGGCCAAAGGCGCCGTCCACGGCGTGGGTGACCTCATGTCCGGCTTCGGACAGGCCCCGCACCATGGCGGTCGCCGCCTCGGCGTCATCCTCGACCACCAGAATCCGCATCGAAACCCCTCCCGGAATCAAAATCGCCGCCGATGGTAGCGCATCGGCGGCGATTGACGAGTTAAGGCTTGGTCAGAATGCCGATCATTCGCCGGTGGCGAACTTCAGCGGCACCGGGCTGGTGCCCTGAGGCGTGCGCACGAACAGCAGGATGCTGGGGCGACCCGCCTGTTTGGCCGCCGCCACCGCCGCGCGCAGATCGGCGGCGGACGTGATGTTGCGATCATTGGCGCGCGTGATGACGAAGCCCGGCTGGAAGCCGAGGCGCGCCGCAGCCGAACCCTGTTCGACGTTGGTGATCACGACGCCGTTGACGCTGGCCGGCAGGCTGAACCGCGAACGCGCGGCCGGCGTGATCGTGGTGACGGCGAGCCCTTCGATCGTGTCGCCCTGTCCAGGCTGGCTCTGTCCCGGAATGGCGCTGCCGCCCTCTTCCGATGCGGCGAGTTCCTCTTCCGAAGGACGGGTGCCCGAGCGCACGTTCAGGGTCTGGCGACGACCGTCGCGGATCACTTCCAAGCGAATGGTGTCGCCCGGCTTAGCAGCGCCGACCCGACGGGTGGCTTCCTGGCTGTTGGCCACCGCCTGGCCGTTCACGCCGACCAGAAGGTCGCCGATCTGGACGCCGGCGCGCGAGGCGGGGCCGTCCTCGGTCACGCTTTCGATCAGAGCGCCCTTGAAGTCCTTGGGCTGACCCAGGGCTTCCCAACCGTCGGGGCTGAGGGTGCGCAGACCCAAGCCCACATAGCCGCGCTCGATCGACTGACCGCGCATCAGGCGTTCGGTGATCGTCTTGGCGGTGTCCGCCGGAATGGCGAAGCCGATGCCGACCGAGCCGCCCGTGGGCGAATAGATGGCCGAGTTCACGCCGATGACGCGGCCGTGGATGTCGAAGGTCGGGCCGCCCGAGTTGCCCCGGTTGATGGCGGCGTCGATCTGGATGTAGTCGTTGTAGCCCGACGGATCGATGTCGCGGGCCTTGGCCGAGACGATGCCCGCCGTGGCGGTGCCGCCCAGGCCGAAGGGGTTGCCGATGGCGATGACCCAGTCGCCCACGCGCGGCTCGGCCGTTTCCTCGAAGCTGACGTATTTGAAGTCGTTGCCCTCGACCTTGATCACCGCCAGGTCGGTGCCGGGATCGCGGCCGATCAGGCGGGCCGGCAACTCGCGACCGTCCGACATCTTGACCTTGATCTCGGTCGCGTCGGCGACGACGTGGTTGTTGGTGACGATGAAGCCATCCTGCGAGATGAAGAAGCCCGAACCGGCGCCCTGGGTCGTCTGCGGCTCGCTATCGCCCTGACCGCCGCGGCCTTGGGGCGGCACGAACTGGAACGGCAGGCCGGGGATCTGGAAGGCGCCGCCCTGGGGCTGGTCCACCTTGACCGTCACGTCGATCTGAACGACGGCGGGCGAGACCTGGTCGAAGATGGTCGCAAAGCTGCTCGGCGCGCCCGGCGGGGGCGTGAAGGCGTCGCCGTTGGCCGGGACCGGGGTGATCCGGTTCACCGCCTGCGGTTCCGCGTGCGCGCCGGGCCAGGTGATGACGCCGCCGGCGGTCGCCGCCGCCGCCAGGGTCAGGCCGGCCGCGGCCCCGAGAATGAACTCCTTGCGCTTCAGCATCGTGGTCCTTGCGATCCTCTTGTCCAGCGCCAGACGGGCGCCGGTTTCGCGATTGATATAGGCCGAACCGGCTTTGCGCCAATCCCGACCGCCGATCGTTGATCTCGACTAGCGCCCGTCGTGAGGCGAGGTTGCGTCAGGATCGCGGCGAAGCTTCTCGTTTCGTAGAACTTCGTCCAGCCGGCGTTCCTCTTCGGGCGTTAGGGGAACGGCCTCGAGCGGACGACGGCGTGCGCGCAGGGCCAAAACGGCGACGGCCAGCAGCAAAAGGGCGAACGGGCCGAACCACAGCAACCAGGTCCCCACTCGGACCGGCGGCGTGAACAGCACATAGTCGCCGAACCGCCGCACCAGATCGTCGCGCACGGCCTGATCCGACGCGCCGGCGGCGATCTCCTCGCGGATCAGGCGGCGCATGTCGCCGGCGACGCCCGCTGGGCTGTCGGCGATGGCCTCGTGCTGGCAGACGACGCAGCGCACATCCTTGAACAGGGCCTGGGCGCGGGCTTCCTGAGTCGCATCGGCCAGAGGACGGTCCGGTGCGGCGGGCGGCTCGGCCGCCGTCAGCATCAGCGCCATGAGCGGCGCGGCCAACAGAATCGCCAGGCGCCTCATGCGGTCTTGCGCCGGCGTGCGCCGATCCCGAGCCTGAGACGACGATCCAGCAGCGACAGCACCCCGCCCAGCGCCATGATCATCGGCCCCAGAAAGATCAGTCGCGCCCAGGGATTCCAGTAAAGACGCACGACCCAGGCCGGCTGTTCGGGACTGCCCGCCCGTTCGCCGATCACGACATAGACGTCGTCCAGTCCCCGGAAATCGAGCCCGACCTCGGTCGTGGTCTGACCGCCGGCAGGGAAGAAGCGGCGCTCGGCCGTCACGGTGCTGGCGCGGCCCTGATCGTTCGTGGCGCGCACGGTCAGTCGGCCCTGCTCGGCCAGATAGTTCGGCCCCTCGACGACGCGCACGTCGTCCAGGGTCACCGTCCAGGGGCCGGCGGACACGCTCTGACCCAGCGAGACGGCGCGGGCGGCCTCGGCTTTGAAACCCGTCTCGACTACCGCCCCAAGAATGAAGACGCCCAGACCCAGATGCGCCAGGGTCATGCCCCAGGCGCCCAGCGGCAGCCCTTTCAGTCGGCGCAGCGTCTCGGCCATCGAGGCGCGGAACAGGCGGGCGCGTTCGGCGACTTCCGACAGCGATCCCAGGATCAGCCACAGACCCAGGCCGATGCAGGCGGCGGCGAAGGCCTTCCTGGGCTCCCACAGGGCGTAGGCCGCCAGGGCGCCGAGGATCGCCAGACCCGCCACGACGGCCAGACGCTGCATCGCGCCGGGCAGATCGCCCCGCTTCCAGGCCAGCAGCGGGCCGGCTGGCAGGATCAGGAAGGCGACCATCATCAGCGGGGTAAAGGTGGCGGCGAAATAGGGCGGGCCGACCGAGATGGTCGCGCCGGACGCCGCTTCCAAAATCAGCGGATAGAGGGTGCCCAGCAAGACGGTCGCGGCCGCCGCCGTCAGGAACAGATTGTTCAGGACCAGCGCCCCCTCGCGGCTGACCGGCGCGAACAGGCCCCCGCCTTTCAGCTGCGGCGCGCGCCAGGCGAACAGGGCGAAGGCGGCGCCGGCCGTGACGCCGAGAATGGCCAGCAGCATCAGCCCGCGCTGGGGATCGACGGCGAAGGCGTGGACGGATGTCAGCACGCCCGACCGCACCAGAAGGGCGCCCAGCATCGAGAAGGTGAAGGCCAGCAGGGCCAGAAACACGGTCCAGCCCGCCAGCGCGCCGCGCCTCTCGGTCACGACCGCGCTGTGCAACAGGGCCGCGCCCGCAAGCCAGGGCATGAACGAGGCGTTCTCGACCGGGTCCCAGAACCACCAGCCGCCCCAGCCCAGTTCATAATAGGCCCAGAAGGAGCCCAGGGTGATGCCGACGGTCAGGAAGGCCCAGCTGGCCAGCGCCCAGGGTCGGACCCAGCGCCCCCAGGCCGGCCAGAAGGCGGTCTGCGCCCGCCCCTCGATCAAGGCCGCGACGGCCAGGGAGAAGCAGACCGAGAACCCGACATAGCCGGCGTAGAGCAGCGGCGGATGCACGGCCAACGCCGGATCCTGCAACAGCGGGTTCAGCGACGCGCCCTGGAACGGCGCGGGGTCCAGGCGGGTGAAGGGGCTGGAGGTTAAGACGGCGAAAGCGAGGAACAGCGACCCCAGCGCGCCCTGCACGGCCACGGCCGAGGCCTTCAGCCCGAAAGGCAGGCCGCGCGCCCGCGCCAGCGCCCCGCCGAAGACGGTCAGCACCAGACACCACAGCAGAAGCGAGCCCTCGTGGCTGCCCCAGGCGCCGGCGACCTTATAGAGCATCGGCTTGTCGGTGTGGCTGTTGGCCGCGACGTTGGAGACCGAAAAGTCGGAGACGACGAAGGCGTAGATCAGGGCTGCGAAACTGAGCGCGACCGCCGCCGCCGCCGCCAATGCCGCGCCCTGGGCGGCCCCGGCCAGGACCGGGCTGCGACGCGCGCGTCCGCCCGCCGAAAGCCCCGTCTGCAGGATCGACAGCGCCAGCGCCAGCGCCAGGGCGAAGGCCCCAAGCTCGGCGATCATAGGGGAACGGACTTGGTCGCGGCCGGCGCCGTCTCAGGCCGCCACTCGCCCTTTTCCTTCAGACGGTCGGCGACCTCGCGGGGCATATAGTTCTCGTCGTGCTTGGCCAGGACCTGGCTGGCGTGGAAGGTGCGGTCGGCGCCGAAGGCCCCTTGCGCCACAATCCCCTGCCCTTCGCGGAACAGGTCGGGCAGGTCGCCGTGATAGACGACGCGGGTCGTGGCGGCGTTGTCGGTGACGACGAAGGCGACCACGCCGTCGCCGGTCTTTTGCACGCTGCCGGCCTCGACCAGACCGCCCAGGCGGATGTTGCGGCCCTCCGGCGCCTTGTCGGCGGTGGCCTCGGACGGCGAATAGAAGAAGGTCACGCTGTCCTGCATCGCCCATAACGACAGGCCGACCGCCAGCGCCAGGATCGGCGCCACGGCGGCGACGACCCACAGGCGGCGACGCGCCTTAGGCGATTTGGGCAGCCAGCTCATGCGACGGACATTCCGGATTTCAGGGACGGACGCGCGGCATATACCGCCGTCGTCGCGCAGGACCAACGCGTCATTGCGCGCCGCCCTTAGGCAGTCGGCGTTCCAGATCCAGACGGCGCGGATCGGCCGGGTCGAGCGCGGCGATCAGGGGCGTCCACAGGGTGCGCGCCCCGGCGGCGTCGCCCCGCCGCAGCGCGGCCTCGCCTAGGAAGAAGCGCGCGCCGAGTTGGTCGGGGTCCAGTTTCAAGGCCTCGCGGAAGGCGGCCTCGGCGTCGCCGCCGATCTGGTTGTCGTTGGCGACGACAAGGCTCTCGCCCAGCCGCGCCCAGGCCTGGGCGTCACGGGGGTCCAGGGCGATCAGGCGGCGAAAGGCGGAGGCGGCGCCCAGCGGATCGCCGGCGGCGAAGCGGGCCGCGCCCAGCATGGCCAGCGCCTGCCGGTCCTTGGGCCGTTCCTGAACGACCCGGGCGGTCACCGCCGCCAGTTGCGCCGGCTCCAGCCGATCCAGATTGGCCGCCCAATCGTCGACGCGTCGCTCATAGACCTGATCCGGCAAGCCGGGCGAGCCGGTGAAAACATAGAGGCCCAGGGCGGCCGCGACGGTCACGCCGATCCCGCCCAGCACCCAGAACCGATCGCGAGCGCCGGCTGCCGGGGTCGTGGTCGCCGAAACGGCGAGAAGGCGCCGCCCCGCCTCGGCGCGTGCGCCCGCATAGGCCGCCTCGTCCAGCAGGCCGCGCGCCTTCAGCCGATCCAGCTCCTCGATCTCGCGCGAGCCGGCCTGGGTTTCGGCGCCGGCCGCCGGATCGGCGCCGCGTCGCGCGCCGGTCAGCACCAGCAGGGCGGCCAGAGCCGCCGCCAGTCCCGTCATTATCCAGAAGACGATCATCCTCGCCGTCTAACCCATCCGCGAACGTCGGGCGAGGCGTCGTTTCAGCCCAGCCGCGCCATTTCCGCCGAGGCCGCGCGTCGCCGGACCGCGCGCGCCGCCTCCAGCGCCTCGATCACGGTCAGGAACCGCGCCGCGACCCCGATCAGGCGCAACACATGGTCGGGATTTTCGGCCTCGCCGTCCGACAGACTGTTCAGCGCCTCGTCGGACCAGGTGGAGAGATAGTCCGTCAGGTCGGCCCTCAATCCCGAGCGATTGGCTTCGCAGCCGAAGGTGACGGCCGCACCGCGCAGGGCCGCCACCGCCGCCAGCAGGGCCGCCGCCGCCTCGATCGGTTCGCCCTCGGCCGGCGCCTCCAGCCACGGCGACATCCGCGTCATGCGGCCGGTGATGACCTGACGCTTCATCGGCAAGGCGGCGTGGACGGCGCTGGAGGCGGACTTCATCAGGCCGGAAAGCTGGCCCGACACCTGGACCCGCGCCATCCGCGCCGCCTTGCCCCAGCTGGAATCGGGCCGCACCTGCAGGCTGAGGTCCATCTCGGCCAGCACGCCCGCGCACCAGTTGACGTCGTCCACCACGCCCAGCATCGCGGTCTCGCCCAGCGACGAACGGACCACGCCGGCGATCTTCTGCACCCGCGCCTGAACGGAGGTGAGCAGCCGCTCGACGAAGACGCCCATCTCGGAATGGCTGAGGGTGATTTCACGGTCGGCGAGGCGGCTGGTCCGCGTCACGACCCGCAGCATCCGCTCGGCGTCCGCCACATGGGCGAACAGGATGTCGATCATGCGTCGCCCGCCGTCGGGCGACATCGCCAGACAGTCCTGGATCAGCAGCCTCAGTCCCGCCAGTTGGTTGTCGTCGGGGCGTTCCAGCCAGACGGGCAGGCGCGGCAGGGCGCTGCGGGCCAGAGGCGTCAGGTCGAAGCAGCCGGCCAGTTCGACCGGGGTGGATGGGGGCTGGTCGTCGGCGGGGCGCTGAAACTCGGGCCAGACGTCGCGCGGCCGGTCGCGCAGCACGGCGGCCGCCTTGGCGCACAGCCGATCGGCGGCCAGGGTCCATTCGCCGTCCACGGCGACGGCCCCGTCCAGCAGCGGCAGGAAGTCTTCCTCGCCTTGCACCGCCTCGCGCCAGACCCGTTTCAGGACCCGAGGCGGAAAGACCAGGGCCGGCACGCCGTCGGCGCGCGGCTGAAACAGCGGCAGCAGGGGCGCGAAGGCCGTGCCGCGACGGGCGCGATCGCGCGCCTCTGCGGCCACGATGTTCGACAGTTCGAGCGCCTTGTCGCCCTTCAGCGCCGCCACAGCCGCGCCCAGCATCCCCAGCGATGCGTCGGGGCAGGCCTCGACGATCGCCGTCAGAGCGGCGTTGTGGGCGGCGGACAGGGACGGCACGAAAGCTCCTGCCAAAACTCAACTCAAGCCAGCACCGTGCGACAATCGGGTTAACAACGACTTGGCGTCTCTTGAGCGGCGCCGCCACTTGAGTCAGGCGTCAGCCACGCCATATTGCCGCCACACCCGGCCCGCGCCGCCGCGCGCGCCGGAAAGGAAAGCCCATGCCCGTAATCGAGATCGACGGCCTGACCAAGACCTACAAGTCGGGGCATCAGGCGCTGAAGCGCATCGACCTGACGATCGACAAGGGCGAGATTTTCGCCCTGCTGGGCCCGAACGGCGCGGGCAAGACCACGTTGATCTCCATCGTCTGCGGCATCGTCACCCCCACGACCGGGACGGTGGTCGCCGACGGCCATGACATCCAGTCCGATTTCCGCGCCGCCCGCACCAAGATCGGTCTGGTGCCGCAGGAGCTGACCACCGACGCCTTCGAGACCGTGCTGGCCACCGTCACCTTCAGTCGGGGCCTGTTCGGCAAGGCGCCGAACCCCGCCTTCGTCGAGGGCGTGCTGAAGGACCTGTCGCTGTGGGACAAGCGCGACGCCAAGATCATGACGCTGTCGGGCGGGATGAAGCGGCGGGTGATGATCGCCAAGGCCCTGAGCCACGAGCCGGACATCCTGTTCCTGGACGAGCCGACCGCCGGGGTCGATGTCGAGCTGCGCCGCGACATGTGGGCCATGGTCAGGAAGCTGCGCGAGCGCGGCGTCACCATCATCCTGACCACCCACTACATCGAGGAGGCCGAGGAGATGGCCGACAGGGTGGGCGTGATCCTGAAGGGCGAGCTGATCCTGGTCGAGGAGAAGTCGGCCCTGATGAAGAAGCTGGGCAAGAAGACCCTGACGCTGAACCTGATCGAGCCGTTGGCCGCCCTGCCCGCCGACCTGTCCGACTGGGACCTGACGCTGAAGAACGAGGGGGGCGAGTTGGAATACAGTTTCGACGCCAACGCCGACGACACGGGCGTGCCGTCGCTGATCCGCCGGCTTGAGGCGCTGAACATCGGCTTCAAGGACTTGAACACCCGCCAGAGCTCGCTGGAAGACATCTTCGTCAGCCTGGTCCACCAGAACGGAGCCGCGGCATGACCTTCAACGGATACGGCGTCTGGGCCATCTATCGCTTCGAGATGGCGCGTGCGCTGCGCACCCTGTGGCAGAGCGTGGTCACGCCGGTCATCACCACGGCGCTTTATTTCGTCGTCTTTGGCGGCGCGATCGGCAGCCGGATGCAACAGGTGGACGGCGTAGCCTACGGCGCCTTCATCGTGCCGGGACTGATCATGCTCAGCCTGTTCACACAGTCGATCTTCAACGCCTCGTTCGGCATTTACTTCCCCAAGTTCACGGGGACCATCTACGAGATCCTGTCGGCGCCGGTGTCGTCGCTGGAGATCGTGCTGGCCTATGTCGGCGCGGCGGCGACCAAGTCGGCGGTGCTGGGGCTGATCATTCTGGCGACGGCGGCCTTCTTCGTGCCGTTGCAGATCCTGCATCCGATCTGGATGATGGCCTTCCTGATCCTGATCTCGGTGACCTTCAGCCTGTTCGGCTTCATCATCGGCGTCTGGGCCAATGGGTTCGAGCAGCTTCAGATGATCCCGATGCTTGTCGTGACGCCCCTGACCTTCCTGGGCGGCGCCTTCTACTCCATCGACATGCTGCCGGACGGCTGGCGCACGGTGACCCTGTTCAACCCGGTGGTCTATCTGATCTCGGGCTTCCGCTGGGCCTTCTATGGTCAAGGCGATGTGGCCATCGGCGTCAGCGTCGCCGCCACCCTGACCTTCTTCGCCGTCTGCCTGGGCATCGTCATGTGGATGTTCAAGACCGGCTACCGGCTCAAGAACTGATCCGTCACGAAACGGGCCAGATCGCCAGCGATTGAGAAGACCATGTCCGACGACCAGAAGACCCCGCCCCAGCCCTTCGCCCGCAAGCCGGTGACCTGGGGGCGTATGCCCGCGACGACCTTCCACGTCGGACCGGTGCCGGTCGCGCCCAATCCGCTGGACCGCATTCCCAATCCGCCGCCGCGCAAGCCCACGGCGCAACAGCAGCAGGCCTCAATCCACACCCAGAGCCTGGCCTCCGGCGTCGCGCCGGCCAAGGGTCAGACGACGCCCGCCAATCCGGCGCCGCGTCCCGCGCCCCGTCCGCAGGGGGCGAGCATTCTGGGCGGTTCGCTGATCCCGACGGCGCGCCCGGCCCAAGCCCAGCCCCAACCCCAGGCTCCGACGCCGCCGCAGCCCAGGCCGCAGCCGGCGCCGGCCGTTCAACCCGATCTGACCGTGCGCCCCCTGCCCGCGCTCGAGACGACGCCGGCCCCCGCGCCGAAATCTGTCGCGGCCGAACCCGTCGCCGCCGCCCCAGCGGTCGCGACCAGACCCGCCATCGCGCCTGCCGCTGCGCCGATCACGCCCAGCTTCGCCCGTGCCCCCGCCAAGGCCTCGCGCCTGCCGCTCTATGTCGGGGTCGGGGCGGTCGCCCTGCTGATCGCCGGAGGGGGCCTGTGGTTCGCGATGCGTCCCGCCTCGACCCCGGCGACACCCACGCCCGCCGTCGCCGCTGATGCGCCTCTGACCGCCCCGCCGGCCGATACGATTCCTGCCGACGCCGCCCCTGTCGTCGCGACCGAACAGCCCGCTCCCGCCTCGACGACCACAACGACGCCCCCCGCGCCTGCCGCTTCCACGCCGGCAACGACGACGCCGCGTTCAACGACGGCCGCCCCCCGCACGCACACCCCGGCCCAGACGCCCGCCGCCGCCCCGCAACCGACGACGCGTGCGCCCACGACCACCACCCCGGCGCCGTCCACGCCGGCGCCGACGGTCACGACCGAGCCGCTGGTGATCGTGCCGACGGCCCCGACGCCCGCCCCGACCGCGGCACGCCCGTCGAGCAGCGATCCCGACGGTCCGGTGGTGACGCGGCCTCAGCCGCTGGACTGATCGGCGGTTTCGCGCGCCGGGGCAGGTGACGAAACGGCCTTCAGCCCCTACCTACAGGCCATGACCGTTCACGCCTCCCCGCCGCCCATCCTCGACGCCGCCGGCGTCGACACCGATGAAGCCCTGTCGATCCTGAAGACGGCCTTGGCCGGCGCCGACGACGGCGAACTGTTCCTGGAGCGGTCCGAGAGCGAGAGCCTGGTGTTCGACGACGGCCGGCTGAAGTCCGCCGCCTATGACGCCACCGAGGGCTTCGGCCTGCGGGTCGTGGCGGGCGAGACGGCCGGCTATGCCCACGCCAACGAGATCTCGACCGCCGCCCTGCGTCGCGCCGCCGACAGCGCGGCCTTGGCCAAACAGGGGCATGAGGCCCGGGTCGCCGAAGGCCCCCGCGCCACCAATCAGAAACTGTATGGCGAGGTCGATCCCCTCGCCTCGCCCGTCTTCTCCGACAAGATCGCCTTGCTGGCCGAGATCGACGCCTGGGCGCGTGCCCGTGATCCGCGTGTGGTTCAGGTGTCCGCCTCTCTGATCGGCGAACGTCGGGCCATCGAAATCCTGCGCGCCGACGAACGGGCCGTGCGCGATGTCCGTCCCCTCGTCCGGCTGAACGTCTCGGTCACCGTCGAACAGAACGGCCGTCGCGAGAGCGCTTCGTCCGGCGCCGGCGGCCGGGCAGGGTTCGAGGCCTGGGTCGCGCCCGAACGCTGGCAGGCCCAGGTCGACGAGGCCTTGCGTCAGGCCCTTGTCAATCTGGACGCCGTCGATTGCCCGGCGGGCGAGATGGACGTGGTCCTGGGCGCCGGGTGGCCCGGCGTGCTGCTGCACGAGGCCATCGGCCACGGCTTCGAGGGCGACTTCCACCGCAAGGGCTCGTCGGTCTTCAACGGAATGATGGGCCAGCGCGTCGCCGCCCCCGGCGTCACCGTGGTCGATGACGGCTCGATCGCCGGACGGCGCGGTTCGCTGTCGGTCGATGACGAGGGCACGCCCACCTCGCGCACGGTCCTGATCGAGGACGGAATCATGGTCGGGTTGATGCACGACCGGCTGTCGGCGCGTCAGCTGGGCGTCGCCGCGACCGGCAATGGCCGGCGCCAGTCCTTCGCCCACATGCCCATGCCGCGCATGACCAACACCTTCATGGAGGGCGGCCGGGATTCCAAGGCCGACATGATCGCCAATACGAAGCGCGGCCTCTACGCCGCCAACTTCTCGGGCGGTCAGGTGGACATCACCAACGGCAAGTTCGTGTTCCAGTGCAACGAGGCCTATCTGATCGAGGACGGGGTGATCACGGCCCCGGTGCGCGGCGCGACCCTGATCGGCGACGGGGCCACGGCCCTGACCAAGATCCAGATGGTCGGCGACGACTTCGCCTTCGATCCGGGCGTCGGCGTCTGCGGCAAGGCCGGACAGGGCGTGCCCGTCGGCATCGGCCAGCCTAGCCTCAAGATCGGCGGCCTGACGGTCGGCGGCACCGCCGTCTGAGCGAGCGGAACCGTATCGCTGCAAAGGGTGTTTCCCCGCCACACTGGAGAGGAAACACCATGCCTACCGAACGCGAAGTCCAACATCCCGACGGCCGGGTTGAACGCATCACTGAAACCAGCGCGGCGCCCACCACCGTCGTCGAGCGTCGCGGCAGCGGCATGGGCGCCATTGTCGCCCTGATCGTCGGCCTGCTGGCCGTTCTGGTGATCGGCTACTTCCTGATGAACATGAACCGCAGCGACGCGGTGAAGGACAACGCCATCGCCGGCGCCGCCGAGAGCGTCGGCAACGCCGCCGACAACATCGGCGAAGCCGCCCGCGACGCCGTTCCGGAACGCAAGTAAGCTCTACCGCGCCGATTGCGCGGAGGCGGAGGGGCGCCATTCGGGACCGATCGGTTCCAGCCCCTCCGCCTCCAGCCGATCCAATACGCCGTTCAGCTCGGCCAATAGCCGCAAAGGCGCGATGGCGACGGTGACGCCGTCCTCTGCCAGCGCCTTGTCCGCCGCCGTGTTCCATATCCGACGCAGATCGTCCGCCTGGGCCATCACCGACCAGTAGGAACAGGCCGTCGCCGCTTTTTCCAGGGGCGAGTCCAACACCGCCGGGATCCGGCGAAGACGCCAGTTCTCCGCACGTTGCGCGCCCGCCTCGACCCCGGCTTCCGCCGCTGTCGCCGCGGCGTCGATGCAGTCGAGATAGCGTTCCGGCGGCGTCGTCAGAACCTTTTCGATCAGTTCGTCCCCCCTGAAGATGCCCACGGGCTCAGCGGGCGTGCGATTGGCGCGCGTCGCCTGACGGACCAGGCCGGACACCGGACGCCCTCCGCTGCTGTAGCCGCCCAGTTCCATCAGATCGCCCGACAGGATCAGCATGCTGTCGCGGGTCGGGCCTTCGCCTGTCAGGCGTTCGACCCGGGCCTCAAGGTCCGGGGACAGATAGTCGGCGCTGGTGCGCCCGTTCGGCAAACGGGTCAGCGTCCGAAACCGCCAGATCAGCCGGCCCACATCGGCCAGCGACGCCCGCCCCTCGACCGGAAACAGAACGCGGTCCGCACGATCAACCGCAGAGATGAGCGCGTCGGTGCGCCACTCCATCTTTCTTGGCAAACCGTCGATCGACCCGACCAGGATCAGGACGCTGTCGCCGCGCCGCACCTCCCACATCGGCGCCTCGATCCGGCGGGCGGTGACGACGATATCCTCTACGGCGTCCGAAGGCGCATCCTGCGCGACGGCAGGCGCGGTCGTCAGCGCCATCGCGGCAAGTAGAAGCAATAGAGAAGAAGAGCGTCTGATCATTACATCGCTGTAAACTTCATTACTGTCGCTGGTGTAATGAAATCGCTGTAATGATGTCGTCGATTTAATCCACCTTGCGGCCTTGTAACTGGAGATGAACGCGCCGGATCGGCACACCTCTCGCCAACACCCGAGGGGAAGACCAATGACAAAGACCCTGCTGCTGGCCAGCACCGCCCTGCTTTTCACCGCCAGCGCCGCTTTCGCCGGCGACAAGCCCCAAGTCGCCGAGGCCCCCGTGCCGACCGGCCCGACCAGCCAGGCGCCCCTGACCGACGCCAGCCAGCGCGGCGTGCTGGTCTTCACGCCGGACTTCTTCGCCGCCCAGCGCCCCAATACGGCGCTCGACATGGTCAACCGCGTCCCCGGCTTCTCCATCGACAACGGATCTGGCGCGCGCGGCTTTGAAGGGGCGGTCGGCAATGTGCTGATCAACAACAACCGCCCCGCCTCAAAGAACGACTCCGGTTCGAACGTCCTGGGCCGGACCCTGGCCAATCAGGTCGAGCGTATCGAACTGATCCGGGGCGGCGCGCCGGGCATCGACATGCAGGGCTATTCCGTCGTCGTGAACGTCATCCTGAAGACGACCGACAGCCGCCAGTCGATCCTGACCTGGAACGCCATGCTGTTCGAAGGCGGCCATGACATCTATGGCGGCTCCTATCAGTTCACGCAGACCAAGGGCGATCGCAGCTGGGGCGTGACCCTGTCGGACGGCATGGGATCCAGCGATTCCAACGGCGTCGGCCGGTCGATCCGTCGCAATGCCGCCGGCGACGTCATCCGCGACGAGCGTTTTGAAAACGACGGCTGGGGCGGCGGTCAGAGCATTCGCGGCAACTACACCGGCCCGGTGTTCGGCGGAAAGCTGGAAGGCACCGCCCGCTATGGTCTGAACGACTATCAGAACTGGACCGAGCTTTCGTCGCCCACCTCCCTGCGGCGCAGCGACTATGCCGAAGACGGCGATTCCGGCGAACTGGGCCTGACCTGGACCCGCACCCTGAACCCGCGCTGGACCCTGGAGACGCGTCTGATCCACGAGTTCTCAAGCTTCGACAGCGTGTCGGGCAGCAACGAGACACTCAACGGGACGGCGGCGCCGGAGCAGCAGTTCAAATCCAACGGCGACTCGTCGGAATCCATCCTGCGCGCCCTGGTGCGTCACGAACGCTCGCCTGCCCTGACGATCGAGGCCGGCGCCGAGATCGCCTATAATATGCTGGACGTGAACCAGGCCTTCAGCATCGGCGGCGTCGGCGTGCCCCTGCCCAGCGCCTCGGTCAAGGTCGAGGAGACGCGCGGTGAAGCCTTCAGCAAGGCGACCTGGCGGATCAATCCGAAACTGACGCTGGAAGGCGGCGTGCGGCTGGAAGCCTCCACCATCAGCCAGTCGGGCGATGCGGACCAGGAAAAGAGCTTCTTCTTCGCCAAGCCGCGCCTGCTGGCGACCTGGACGCCGATGGCGAACAACCAGCTGCGATTCCGCTTCGAACGGGAGCTGGGTCAGCTGGACTTCGGCGACTTCGCCGCCTCGGCTGAACTGAGCGACGGCACGGTGTTCGGCGGCAACGTCGATCTGGAGCCGGAACAGCGCTGGATTTCCGAGCTGTCCTATGAGCGCCGCTTTTGGGGCGAGGGCGTTGTCTCGATCGGCTATCGCCACGACCGCATCATCGATGTGATCGACCGCCTGCCCTTGCCCGGCGGCCTGTCGGCGACCGGCAACATCGGCGACGGAACGCTGGATCAGCTGTCGCTGAACGTGGTGGTGCCGCTGGACAAGGTCGGGATTTCGGGCGCCCGCTTCACCTTCCAAAACGACTGGAACAAGACCAGCGTCACCGACCCGACCACAGGCGGGGACCGCCGCATCTCGGGTGTGCGTCCCAGCCAGGCCAATGTCGGCTTCCAGCAGGACATCCCCTCGTGGAAGACCCAGTGGGGGATCAACTGGCTGCCGCGTCTGGGCCAGGCGACCTATGACCCCGACCAGACCTTCGCCTGGCGCGGCGCGGACTATCTGGAGGCCTTTGTCGAATACAAGCCCAGCCCGACCCTGTCGCTGCGCGCCCAGTTGAACCTGTGGGACGACTTCACCCAGCAGCGCACGGTTTACGCCACGCGCAATCCGCGCACCGTCGCCTTCGTCGAGGAGCGCTCCATCGACCCGCGCACCTTCGTCTCCCTGCGGGTCCGCAAGACCTTCTAAGGTCGCGCTTCACGCAGCAAAAAGCCCCGGCGGATCGCTCCGCCGGGGCTTTTCCTTGATCAGGCGTCGATCAGTGGCTGGGCGTCGAGGCCGCAGGACGGGCGACGTTGCCGTCTTCCTGACCGCGATCGTTCAGCACAGGACCAGGGTGATCATCACCGTCGTTGGCGCCGTGCGACCAGCCCTTGATGAAGTGGCTGACGACGATGAAGGCCACGCCGATGCCCATGCCCCACAGGCCCAGCAGCTTGAACACTTCAAGCGAGGTCTGCAGCGCAAGGGCCGGGTTCAACACCTGGCCACCCACCGTTTCCGTGCCCGCCAGGCCGGCGATCCAGCCGCCGACATATTGGGCGATGGAGCTGGCCAGGAACCAGACGGCCATCATGAAGCTGACCACCTTGGCGACGGACAGTTTGGTGATTTCCGACAGGCCCACCGGCGACAGGAAGAGCTCGCCGGTCGTGTGGAACAGATAGAGCAGACCCAGCAGCAGCAGCGGCATCTGGAAGGCCGAGTTGGCCATGCCGGCGCCCCACACCACGATCATGAAGCCCAGTCCGACCTGAAGCAGGCCGAGGCCGAACTTCAGCGTGGGGTTGGGGTCCAGGTTGCGCTTGCCCAGGAAGGACCAGAGCGCGGCCATGATCGGTGCGAAGATCAGGATGAAGCCCGCATTGAACGACTGGGTCTGGGCCGCCGTGATGGTGGCGTCGATCCAAGGACCCGATGTGCTGAGACCGGCGGCGGCGATCTGGGCCGGGGTGCCGACGGTGACGCCCAGCAGCTGGAACGCCTGCGGGGTGATGCTGAGATCGACGTTGCGGTCGGCGAACAGGTTCAGCGAGGTGCCGGCCTGTTCGAACAGGGTGAAGAAGACGACCGAGCCGAAGATCAGCACCAGGGCCAGCATCATCCGCTCACGCTGCGCCTTGTTCTCGCAAACCTTGACGATGACGTAGAGGATGAACAGCAGCGACGCGACGGTGGCGGCGCCCAAGACCCAACCCACCAGGGCGTTGCGCTGAACCATGAACCAGACGACGCCGACGCCCAGGATGCTGAGCAGGTAGATCGACCACTCGCGGTTGATGGGACCCAGCATCGGCTTGCTCAGATTGGCTTCGGCCGGAGGCTCGCCCTTGCCTTGCAGCAGGGGTTTGCCCAGCACGAACACGATCCAGCCCAGCGCCATGCCGACGCCGGCCAGACCAAAGCCTGCCCACCAGCCGACGGTCTGACCCAAAAGGCCGCACAGCACCGCCGCCCAGAAGGCGCCGAGATTGATGCCGTAGTAGTAGAGCGTGAAGCCGGAATCCCGCCGCGGATCGCCCTGCGGATAGAGCTGTCCGACGATGGTCGAGATGTTGGGCTTCAGGAAGCCGACGCCCATGATGATGAAGGACACCGCCAAATAGAAGACGTTCACGCCCGCCATGTCGCGGGTCGCGTCGATCTTGTATTCGCCGGTCGGCAGCACGGCCGGCAGCGGCGACGCGGCGGGCAGGCCCTCGATCGCCAGGCCGTTCTCGGCTGCCTCGAAGGCGTATTTCTGGCCATTGACGACGATCGACACTTCACGCGCCGCGCCGCGGCCTTCGGCGTCGATCTGATAGGTCTGACCGGCATAGGTCAGGGTTTCGGTCGCGGGACGACCTTCGAAGGCCATCATGCCGTGACCGGCGACCAGCAGCAGGGCGCCGAAGGCGACGGCCTTACGCGTACCGATGAAGCGGTCGGCCATGATGCCGCCCAGCAGGGGCAGCAGATAGACCAGCGAGGTGTAGGAGCCGTAGGTCGACCCCGCCATGGCGTCGTCGAACAGGAAGTGTTGCGTCAGGAAGAAGATTAGGATGCCGCGCATGCCGTAGTAGGAGAAACGCTCCCACATCTCGGCGAAGAACAGGATGATCAGTCCGCGCGGGTGGTTCTTGAGGATCTGCATCAGCACCGGCACGCCCGTGGCGAAGGTGATGATCAGTCCAAGGGCGACGACGATGTTCATGCGCGCGTCCCCCTAATCGTCTTCACGCGTCGTGTAAGTCGCGCCTTCCCCAAATCCGTCCTCAACGGCTCACTCCCAACTGCCGCGCCGCTTATCGGGCGCGCGAAAGGCGCATACCCAGCACAGCGGGCGAATCCGAACAAGTGTTAAGGCTGTCGCGGGGGCAGTCGGACGACGCGCGAGAAAGGCGAAAAACAACCCTGGGTAATGCCTGGTGGCGCATATCCTGCTGGTGCGTTCGTCAGAAACGCACACGGTTTCATAATGGGAAGGCGCGCCAGATGTCTGTCAGACCGATTGCCGCTCTCGACCATGAGGCGCTGAACCGGCTGCATCGTCAGGTCGGCTGGCCCGAGCGGTCGCCGGCCGGATGGCGCTGGCTGGAGGCCAATCCGGCGCGGTTGGCGCTGGGCGCGCCCGCGGGATGGGTCGTGGCCGACGCGGATGACAACGCCGTCGCCATGCTGGGCAACTTCATCCAGCGATTTCGCCAAGGCGCCCAGGACCACTTCGGCGCCACCGGTTTTTCGATCATCGTGCCGCCCAGCCAGAAGGGCGCCAGCCGGCCGCTAATCCGCACGTTTCTGAAACAGCGAGGCCTGTTCGCCCGCTACACCTTCAACGCCAATGCGCGCTCGGCGCCGCTGTATGGCCTGTTCGACATGAAGCCTTGGCCGGCCGACACGCACGGGCTGAAGCTGTCTTGGATCACCGACCGTCTGGCCTGCGGCCAGGGTCGGGGTCTGCGCCTTCTGCTGGGCCGCACCTCCGCCGAGACCGCCGCGCGTCTGGGCGAACGGCTGATGAACGGGCGCGTGTTTCGCCAGACGCCGATGGTGCTGCCGGCTGGGGTGACGGTGCTGCGCGATTTGTCGGACGCCTCACCCTATGCGGACTTCTGGCACCGGCTGTCGCAAGAAGAGCGTCTGCTGGCGGACCGCAGTCCGGAAATCCTGCGCTGGCGGTTGGCGGACCCCGACCTGACCCTGCCGCCGGTCATGCTGGCCTGCGTAAGCGACAACCGCATCGTCGGGATGGCGATGGCGCAGATGACCAAGACCAGCCTGATCGAGCCGCCCTATCTGGACATTCTCGATCTGATTGCGCTGGAGACGGCGCCCGAAGCGATACCGCTTCTGACCCAAACGCTGATCGACAACGCCCGCGCGCTGGGCGCCGCCAAGGTGCGGCTGCAGATGGTGACGCCGCGCCTGCTGGCGCTGTTGGGCGATCTGGCGAAGACGGCGCGGCGCGAGGGCGGCTGGGGACATTGCCACGCCATCATCGACGACCCCGCGCTGGCGGCCGCCTGGGCGCCGACCCCTTTCGACGGCGACTACGGCATCTGTTCGCGCACGCCGCCGATGCCCAAAACCTTGGCCGCCGCCGCGATCACGCGCCCGACCTTGGGCGGGCGCGCATCCAAGGCCTGATCAGACCCTCGGGCGGGCCTTCAGCTCGTCGCGGATCTCAGCCAGCAGGGCTTCGGTCGCCGTCGGCGCAGCCGGCGCCGGATCGGGCTTGGCGGCTTCCTGACGACGCAGGGCGTTGATGCCCTTGACCACAAGGAAGACGACCCAGGCGACGATCAGGAACTGGATCACAGTGTTCAGGAAGGCGCCATACTGGATCGACACCTTCTCGATCGCTTCCGTCGCCGGGTTTTCGGCCCTGAGCACCCATTCCAGTTCCGAGAAATCGATGCCGCCGGTCAGCAGGCCGATGGGCGGCATCACCACCTGATCGACCAGGCTTTTGACGATGCCGTTGAAGGCCGCGCCGATGATCACGCCGACGGCCAGGTCCACGACGTTGCCCTTGACCGCGAACTCGCGAAACTCCGACAGCAGGCTCATGAGATTTCCTAGAGAAAGTGAGATCAGGCGTCGCCCGAGGCGTTCAGCCGCTCGCGCAGTTCCTTGCCGCTCTTGAAAAAGGGGACGGCCTTGGCAGGCACTTCGACGGTTTCGCCGGTACGCGGATTGCGGCCCGCACGCGCCGGGCGCGACCGCACCGACAGGGCGCCGAAACCGCGCAGCTCGACCCTGCCGCCTTCGGACAGGGCCGAGGTCATGGTGTTGAGGATCACATTGACCAGCCGTTCCACCTCGGCGTGAGTCAAGTGGGTGTTTTCCGCTGCAAGCTTCTCGATCAGTTCGGACTTGATCATCTGCGCCCCCGCCAGCTCGTTTAGACAAGCCGTCTCGCCTGCCGTCGATCCAGAGCCGCACCCTAACCTTCGACAGGCTTTGTAAAAAGCCCTTATCCGACAATGATGCGCGCCATTCGCAAGAAATATGTCCGGAAGTGCACACAGCATTGTGCCAGACAGAGAAAAGGGCGACGGGATTGCTCCCGCCGCCCTCATTCTTCGTCGCTATCGCAGAACGCGCAGCGCTCCGCTGCTTGAGCGAAGCGCCTGACGCTCTTTGAATGAGCGCTTAGTCCTTGGTGCCGGCGTTCTTCAGCGCGGCGCCCAGGATGTCGCCCAGCGAAGCGCCCGAATCGGATGATCCGAACTGTTCGATGGCTTCCTGCTCGTCCTTCATTTCCAGCGCCTTGATCGACACCGAAACGCGGCGCGAGGCCTTGTCCACGGCGGTGATCATGGCGTCGACGCGGTCGCCGACGGCGAAGCGTTCCGGACGTTGCTCGTTGCGGTCGCGCGACAGGTCCGACTTGCGAACGAAGGCCGTGACCGGCGCGTCGTCTTCACCGAACTTGACCTCGATGCCGCCCGACTCGATCGCCGTCACGGTGACGGTGATCTGCTGGCCGCGACGATAGGTGTCGCCCTCGCCGATCGGATCGCCGCCCAGCTGCTTGATGCCCAGCGAGACGCGTTCCTTCTCGACGTCGACGTCCAGGACCTTGGCCTTGACCATCTCGCCCTTGCGGTAGCGCTGGATGGCTTCTTCACCCGACACCGACCAGTCGAGGTCGGACAGGTGCACCATGCCGTCGATGTCGTTGTCCAGGCCGATGAACAGGCCGAACTCGGTGGCGTTCTTGACTTCGCCCTCGACGGTCGAACCGATCGGGTTGTTGGCGACGAAGGCGTCCCACGGATTGTCCTGAGCCTGCTTCAGGCCCAGCGAGATGCGGCGCTTGGAGGCGTCGACATCCAGAACCACGACGTCGACTTCCTGCGAGGTCGAGACGATCTTGCCGGGGTGGACGTTCTTCTTGGTCCAGGACATTTCCGAGACGTGCACCAGGCCCTCGACACCGGCTTCCAGCTCCACGAAGGCGCCGTAGTCGGTGATATTGGTGATGCGGCCCGTGTACTTGGCGCCGACCGGATACTTGGCTTCCACGCCGTCCCAGGGGTCCGACTGCAGTTGCTTCATGCCCAGCGAGATACGCTGGGTGTCCGGGTTGATCTTGACGATCTGGACCTTGACGGTGTCGCCGACGGCCAGAACCTGCGACGGGTGCGAAACGCGCTTCCACGACATGTCGGTGACGTGCAGCAGGCCGTCGATGCCGCCCAGGTCGACGAACGCGCCGTAGTCGGTGATGTTCTTGACGACGCCTTCGCGGACTTCACCCTCGGCCAGCTGACCGACCAGTTCCGTGCGTTGTTCGGCGCGGGCTTCTTCCAGGATGGCGCGACGCGACACGACGATGTTGCCGCGCGGACGGTCCATCTTCAGGATGGCGAAGGGTTGTTCCTTGCCCATCAGCGGGCCGACGTCGCGGACCGGGCGGATGTCGACTTGCGAACCGGGCAGGAAGGCCGAGGCGCCACCCAGATCGACGGTGAAGCCGCCTTTGACGCGACCGACGATGGCGCCGTTGACCGGCTGGCCTTCGGCGAACACGACTTCCAGACGGGTCCAGGCTTCTTCGCGACGGGCCTTGTCGCGGCTGATGACGGCTTCGCCCAAGGCGTTCTCGACGCGCTCCAGATAAACCTCGACGTTGTCGCCGACCTTGGGCAGGGCGCCGTCGTCGCCTTGGCCGAATTCGCGCATGGCGATGCGGCCTTCGGTCTTCAGACCAACGTCGATGATGACGATGTCTTTTTCGATGCCGACGACGCGGCCGTGGACGACCTGGCCTTCGCCGAAGTCGCGACCCGACAGTTGTTCGTCGAGCAGCGCCGAGAAGTCGTCGCGCGTGGGGTTGAGAGTATCAGACATGAAGCTCTGGTGTTTCCAGTGGGGCTGTGGCGCGTGACCGAGGGACGATCTCGCGCGAGGTGGACCCCTGACGCAGCGAAAGGCGGCGCGCGGGGCGATGGGAAAAGATGGAATCAGGTCGTCGGGATGCGAGACCGTTCAGAACGATCAAAACGCCCGCGGAGGCCGAGGGTGGGAGCGTTGGATTTGCGAGATAGGTCAGAGACCGTGTTTCGCGCGCGCCGCCTCGACGATACGGCGGGCCGCATCGAAGGCGGCCTCTATACCCAGATCGGTCGTATCCAGCAAGACCGCGTCGTCGGCCTGGACCATCGGGGCCGCCCCGCGCCCGGCGTCGCGCTCGTCGCGGCGCTGAATGTCGGCCAGCATGGCGTCGAAGGCGATGTCCGATCCGCGCGCCGTCAGCTGCTTCCAGCGGCGCGTGGCCCGCACTTCGGGCGTCGCGGTGACAAACAATTTGGCCTGAGCGTTCGGCGCAATCACCGTGCCGATGTCGCGTCCGTCGAGAACCGCGCCGCCCGCCTGGGCCGCGAACGCCTGCTGCAGTTCCAGCAGAGCCGCCCGCACGCCGGCGAAGCTGGCGACACGGCTGGCGGCCTCGCCCGCCTCGCCCGTCGTCAGGCGCGGATCGTCCGACAGGCCCGCCGCATCCAGCCCTCGCGCCGCCTGCGTGGCCGCAGCCTCGTCATCCAGAGATCCGCCGTCCGCCAGCACCTTTGCGCCCACGGCCCGATACAGCAGCCCCGTATCCAGATGCGGCAGGCCATAGGTGTGGGCCAGGCGCGCGGCGATGGTCCCCTTGCCAGAGGCGGCCGGTCCGTCGACGGCGATGATCAGGGTCAAGCAGGTCTCCGCAGCGCGTGGCGCATTTCAATCTCGATCCCAAACGCACGGGAGGCGGAACCTGATAGCGAGGATCGCCCGACCAATCCAGCCGAAGCCCTCAGTCCCGGCGTCCGACCAAGTCACGAATTGCAAGGCCAGCCAGCAAAACTGCAAGCCCCACACCCGTCACGACCGACGCCACATAGAAGCCGAAGACGCTCCAGAACAGCAGGGGTCGGTCGGCCAACAGCACGTCCGGTTCCTTTCGGTTGTTCAGCACCCCGGCATCCAGGCTTTGGACGATCTCTCGGGCGCCGATCACGCAGAACCAGCCGATCAGAATCGCGATCGCCAGCGTCAGGATCGGCTTGATCCAGCCCGACGGCCCCGGCCGGTTCACGACCATGCCTTCCAACGCGCCAGCACCACGACCGCTGAGGCCGCCAGACCCAGCCACACCAGACAGGCGACGCCGTTCAGCGCCACAGTCGAATAGAAGAAGGCGTCGCCCTCGGCCCTCAGATGCACGGCGCCATGCTTGCCCGAGACCCGGCCTGTCGTCACCCCTTGCCAGACGATCCAAGCCGTCCAGCCAGCTCCGCCCAGACAGGTCAGAAGACCGAGGACCGCGATGCCTCGACCGAGGACGTCGCGCGCGGACTTCACGCGATCCGCCCGCCCAGCCCGTTGATCATCTCGACGAAGCCGGGGAAGCTGGTTGCGATCATGCCGGGCTCGTCGACCGAGACCGGCTGTTCGGCGGTCAGGCCCAGGACCAGATGGCTCATGGCGATGCGGTGGTCGTGGGCGGTGTGGACCAGGCCGCCGCCGCGCACCGACCTGCCCTGGCCGGCGCCGGTGACGATGAAGCCTTCCGGCTCCTCCTCGACCTGAACGCCGCAGGCGCGCAGCCCCTCGACCATCAGCGAGATCCGGTCGCTTTCCTTGACCCGCATCTCGCCCACGCCGCGCATGACGGTGACGCCGTTCGCAAAGGCCGCCGTCGCCGCCAGGATCGGATATTCGTCGATCATCGAGGCGGCCCGATCCTCAGGCACGACCACGCCCTTCAAGGACGAATGGCGGGCGGTGATGTCGCCGACCTCTTCGCCCCCGGCCTCACGCCGGTTGGTGATGGTCAGGTCGGCGCCCATCTCGATCCAAGTGTCGAACAGGCCGGTGCGAAGCGGGTTCAGCATCACCCCCTCGACCGTGACCTCAGATCCCGGAACGATCAGCCCCGCCGCCAGGGGAAACGCCGCCGAGGACGGATCGCCCGGCACGGCGACGACCGTCCCGGTCAAGGCCTGACCGCCCTTCAACGTCACCTTCCAGCCCTCGCCCCTCTCCTCGACGTCCACCTCGGCGCCGAAGGCCCGCAGCATCCGCTCGGTGTGGTCCCGGCTCTTTTCCGGCTCGACCACCGAGGTGACGCCCTCGGCGTTCAGCCCCGCCAGCAGGATGGCCGACTTCACCTGGGCCGAGGCCACCGTCTGCACATAGTCGATGGCCTTCAGCGCGCCGCCGGTCAGGGCCACCGGAAGCCGATCCTCTGCCGCCTTCCAATCGAACGCCGCGCCCATGTCGGCCAGCGGTCCCGTGACCCGCTTCATCGGCCGCTTTCTCAGCGAGCCGTCGCCGTCGAAGCTCGCCGTCAGCGGATAGCCCGCCGCCGCCCCCATCAGCAGGCGCACCCCGGTTCCGGCGTTGCCGCAGTCGATCACCGACAAAGGCGTCTTAAAGCCGCCCGCCCCCTCGATCCGCCATGTCCCATCACCGAGCCGCTCGACCTTGGCGCCGAAGGCCTCGACCGCGCGGGCGGTGGCCAGGACGTCGTCGCCCTCAAGGAGACCCTCGACCTCGGTCACGCCGGACGCCATTCCACCCAGGATCATCGACCGGTGCGACATCGACTTGTCGCCCGGCGCGCGGACCTTTCCGGTCAGGGCGGATGTGCGGCGCGAAGTCAGTTGGGACGGCATGATCACCCGCTTCAGGCTGTATTGTGCGAAGGGCCGCGCGGGCGGCGCGAAAGACAGCTTTTGACAGCGGGTCAAAGGGGTGGCAAGGGACCGCCCCGAATTCAACCCGTTGAAAGCATCCAAACGTGGCCAATCCCGAACTGGGCGCCAAACAGGTCTGCCCCAACTGCCAGGCGAAGTTTTACGACCTGAACCGTCGCCCCGCGCACTGCCCCAAATGCGGAACCGACTTCGATCCCGAAGAGGCGATGAAGCTGCGCAGCCGCCGCGCCCGTCCCGGTTATCCGTCCGACGATGAGGACACGGACGATCAGGTCACGGACAAGAAGGTCGACGGCGACGAGGATGAGGAAGACGACGTCAAGACGCCGGAAATCGACGAGGAAGGCCACGAGCCGATCCTGACGCCGGACGACGAGGACGAAGACTCCCCGGCCGACGCCTCGGAAGAAGCCGGCATGGGCTCGACCGACGGCGACGACGATCTGCTGGCTGACGACGATGACGACTCCGTGCCGTTCATCGAAGACGAAGACGACGACTCGATCGACGACGAGATCGCCAAGCCGTCGCGCGACGACGACTGATCTTTTTTGGGCCTATCGCGCTTCGCGCGACTTGAGGCCCGACCTAATCGAGGCCTGTGGATAGGCTCAGAAACTTGTTGCACCCGCCGCATTTCCCGTTAGGGAGACGCGGCGGGACAGCAGGCCTTTCAATCCTTCCGGTTTGAAAAACCTGCGTATTTTCACCCTTGGGAACGCGGTGAAAATAAATCTCGAAACGGGCTTGATCGCAGAAAAAGCCTGACCTAGTTTCCGCCGCCTCGCCGGGGGCCATCGCAAGATGAACCGGGCGATCCAGACCGACAGGTCCGGGGCTTTAGCTCAGCTGGTAGAGCGCTTGCATGGCATGCAAGAGGTCAGCGGTTCGACTCCGCTAAGCTCCACCAATTTTTCAAGGGGTTAGCAGGAAACTGCTAACCCCTTTTGCTTTCCGGGTAGCACATGGGTAGCAAACCGCGTTACGTGAAAAACTTCTCAGCCTAGTCGTTTTCACTGGGCTGCCGGGGATTTCAGCCGGTTTCGGGGGCTCTCGCCGAAGGGCTCGCATCTCCGGCGAATCAAGACGGCCGGAGGGTCGTTTGCATGTTGACGGCGATGCGCGTCCCCGCCGTTTCAGACTGTGGCAAGCTTCCAGGACCAGGGTCTCGACAAAGACCGGCGATTGCCCACTGAAATCGCCGCGCAACCCTCGCAGCGGTTATGGCTCCGGGCACCGCACAGCCCTAGCTTGTCGAGCCTTCATCTGAGTCTCGCCCCCCATGCCTGCCAGTCCTGAACTCACCGGCGGCGCCGGCTTCACCTTCGAAGACACCGTCGTCGCCTACTATCTCGCTTCCCTTCTCGGGGAGCACACCGCGCGTGGAACTGGAGCCGCTACGGTCAAGGAGGTTCGTGTCCAGCGTGGCGCCTTGGGCGAGCCGCTCGACGACGTCATCGTCGAGAGCGAGGACGGGGGCGAGGGCTCGACCCTGAGCATTCAGGTCAAGCGAAGCTTCATCTTCGCCGACCGGGAGTCCAACGCCGTCTTTCAGGACGTCGTGGCGCGTATCCTTGAAACGATCGCGAAGGCGAGCTTTCGCCACGGACGCGACCGGGTCGGGATCGCGACAGACGAGGTCGATCTGGGCGCCTACCGCCACATCCGCACGCTCTGCGACTGGGCGCGGGACAGCGCGACCGCGCGCGATTTCCACGTCCGGGTCGCCAAACCCGGTTTCGCCGCCGAGACCAAGCGGGCGCTGGTCGCCGCGATCCGATCCGCCCTCGCCAGGGCGTCGGGCGCCCCTGCGGGGGACGAGGAGGTGTTCCAGGTCTTCCGACACCTCGTGGTCATGAGATTCGAACTCCTGGGCGAGGGCGCGGCCGACGCGGACCTAGTGCTGGACCGCATTCGGGGCGTCCTGAGAACCGATGCCGTCGGCGACGGCGGCGACGTCTGGACCGGGCTGCGGGTGATCGCGCGCGAGGCCGCGGGTGAGGCCGGAAGCTTCGTCCGGAGCAACCTCGTCGAAAGGGTCGGCCGCGGGGACCGATTCACGCCCGGCCGGTTCTGGGCGGCAGAGCTCGACCATGTCCGCGCGGAAGCCCGGCTCGCCCTCTCGACCATTCGCCGGACGGTCGACGGCGTCACCCTCGATCGCGACGATCTCGTCGACGAGATCAATCGCCGTTTGCAAGCCGATCGCGTGGTCCAGATCGTCGGCGCCCCGGGCTCGGGCAAGTCCGCCCTGCTCGCGCGCTACGCGACAATGGCGGCGGACCGCGGCTCAGTCCTCGCCCTGCGGGCCGACCGTCTCAGCCCCGGAGGGTGGCCGGCGTATGCGCGGGCCCTGGGTCTCACGGGCGTCGATCCCAGACCGATCCTCCGGGAGATCGCCGCGGCAGGCGACTGCGTTCTGGTGATCGACGCCATCGACCGCGTGCGTCGCGAAGATCGGCAGATCGTCCAGGAGGTGCTCGACGCCGTCTTGACGGAGCCGACGCTCAGGACCTGGCGGGTGCTGGTGACCCTGCGCGATGGCGCCTGGAGCGACGTCGGCCGATGGGCGACCGCCCTCGGGGCTCTGGCAACAAGCCGCGTCGAGGTGACGCCCCTGACCGATCAGGAAGCGACCGATCTGTCGGAGGTCAGGCCGGGCCTTGCCCCGCTCCTCTTCGGCGCCCCCGCCGTGCAGGAGATTTCGCGACGGCCCTTCTTCCTGGACGTGCTGGCCACTGCCATCGGGGACGGCGGAGACCCGATCCCGTCCAGCGAAGCCGAACTGCTGTCTGCCTGGTGGCGTGGAGGCGGCTATGATGCGGAGGGCGCCGTCCGCGCGCGCCGCCAGGAGGTCCTGCTGGCCCTGGCCTCGGCCAGCGCCGCGAATCTCGGTCGCGACGCCCCGGTCCGGGGGCTTGACCATGACGCCATCGAAAGCCTGAAGGCGGACGATATTCTCAAGGATGCCGAGCCAGGCCACACCGTCTCCTTCCGGCACGACATCTTCTTCGAATGGGCGTTCACCCATCGCCTCGTCAGCGCGGGCGCCGACTGGCTCCAGGCGGTCGTCGAGGCGGGCGAGCCACCCGCGCTCGGACGACCGGTCGAACTGCTCTCGCAGCTCCGCTTCGACGCCGACCGGGCTTGGGCCGCCCAGCTCGATCGGCTGGAAGCCGCGCATAGCCGATCGCAATGGCGCCGCTCATGGATGATGGCGCCGCTGTCATCGCCGCGCTTCGAGGAGAGAGCCTCGACCTTCACCGCAGCATTTTTCGTTCTGGGCGATTCCAGCCGATTGCGACAACTGCTGACGTGGTTCCAGGCGGTGAGGACCCGCCCCGGCAAGGGGCTCGACGGACTGCCGCCCTACGACGCCCTGTCCTCGACCGACCGGATCCGCCTGGCCGACATGATGGCCGAGCCCGCAGACTATCGGGCGTGGAGACGGTTGCTCGACTGGCTGCTGGCGCAACAGGGCCAGGTTCCGGTGTCCCTCTGGCCAACCGTCCTTACCCTCGCGGAGATCTGGCAGTCAGCCCTTACCAGGATTCCAAACACGACCACCGAAGGCCTTGTGGCGCTTGAGGAGCATTGGCTCCTTGCGCTGGAGGCCCACCAGAATCCGACAGAGCCGCGCACCTTGCCGGGACGGTTCGGCGGCATGGATCACAACGCGCAGGACCAGTTCGCCGATCGGCTCCGGACCCAGATCTTCAGGGCCGCGCTGGCTTATCCCGATCCCACGATCCGCTATCTCCGAGCGCTGGATGGCTCGCGCCGGGGCGGCCGCCATGTCTGGCGGTCCGTCATGGAATCGGCCGCCTGGGTGGCAAAGGCCGCGCCAGCCCTGCTCGTCGACGCCTTCCTCGCGGAAATGCTGGAGACCCTGCCCAAGGAGAAACTGCGACTGGAGCTGGAAAGCGACCGCCAGCGCCGGGACGAAGCCTTGAAGCATCCGGCGGGTTCGCGCGAGAGGAGCCTGCTGATGCCCTCGTTCCTCGGCGGGATGGTCGATCACCACGACTGGGACAAGCTGTCGCTCGATCGGCGGGCAGACCTGTTCTACCCGCCCTCGCCCCAGACCGAGCCCTTCAATGCTCTCTTCAGACATGCCCCGGGCGAGGCGCTCCGCCTGGTCAAGTCGATCGCCGATCACGCCGTTTCGTCCTGGCTCGAACTGCATGACCTGGATCCCGAGGACGGGGGCACGCCCGTCCCCCTCGTTCTCGCGTTCCCCTGGGGCTTGGAGACCTTCTGGGGCGGCGAGCGAGAATACGTCGCCTTCCGGGCTGCCTTCGCGCCGCCGATGCTCGAGGCCGCGCTGATGGCCCTCGAGGACTGGGCGTTCCGGGAGCAGGAAGGCGGGCGCGACGTCGACGAGATCCTGTCCGACGTCCTTAAGGGGACGCGCCATAACGCCTTCCTCGGAATCGCGGCTGCGCTGGCGGTCACGACGAACCGGGCCTCGGCCACGACCCTGCCCCTGATCAGCAGCCAGCGGCTCTGGAACTGGGATGTGCGGCGGCTCGTGAAGATCGACCATGACAGCTCGTTCAACATCCTGGGTTCCCGGCCGGGGACGCCAGCCGCGATAGCCCTCCAGCGGGCAAACCAGCGACCCTGCCGCAAGACCGACATCCGGCAGATCGCGATCCTGTTCGCCCTGTCGTCCGATGACACCCTGCGCCGGCCCTTCCTCGCCGCCGCAAGCACCTTCTCGGCGGAGGGTGGACTCGATCTGGAAGAGGAACGCCAGGACGACGCCCTCATGGACGATCGCCGTCGCACTGCGGAAATCTGGGCGAGGATGGGCGATCCCGCACACTACAGGATGCGCGAGGCGGAGGACGGGATCGAGATTGCGTTCGAGCCGCCGCCCATCGAAGACGAGACCGTCATTGAGCAGGAGGCGGCCCGGGGATCCATGTTCCGGTGGATGCGGCTTGAGACCTGGGCGGCCGATCGCATGGGCGTCCGCCCCGCCGGCCCGGACATGACGCTGGACGAGGCCATCTCTGAGGCGCGCGCCCTGGACGCCCCTGACCTGTTCGAGGTCCGTTGGGAAACGGGCTCGCTGGAGGAGATCCGCCGCGCGGGGGTGGCCGGCGTCGCCGCCGCCGTCCTGGCCGATGACGCTTTCGAGGCGGCGGAGGTTCTTGCCTGGGCCGCCGATGTGACGTTCCGGGCGGCGGCCACGCCGCTTCCAAACGACGGCATGACAGTTCCCGAGACGACCCTCTCTTTCCATCCGCTGAACTATGTGCCCGCCGCGCTGGCGGGGATGATCCGCAGGGACCTGGATCAACCGGCTGCCCTGCGCGACTTGCTGGGCCTGGTCACCCATCCCCTGATCGAGGCATCGGCGAGCGCTGCCGGCGAGATTTACGCCCTTGGCGACCACCATCCCGCGCTCGCCAAAGCCGCCCTCTGCCTGGCGCTCTCCCTCTCCATCCGCTCCGATCTTTCTCGTCGCTATTGGGGCGACCGCGACGGTGCGCGAGCCGTCCGTCAGCAGGCGCTCCAGGCCGCGACCGTGCACGCGTTCGCCGTAGCCTTCGAGGACGCGGAGCCGACCCTCCCCGTTCTTCCGATCCCGCTGGCGTCTGAGGACGCCGAAGATGAAGATTGGGGAGACGAGGGCGAGGAAGCCCTTACCTCGGAGACGATGCTCGACACCGGCTTCCTGTCGGCGCACCTGCCGCCGCTGTTGATCCTGGGCCGGACGCCGGAGGGCGCGGCGATCCTTCGCCCCGTGGCCCTGAATCTGCTCGCCTGGACGGTCGCGAAGCTACGGACCCTGTCCCGCGGCGATCGGGATGCCTCGCGACTGCACCGGTGGCGATTCGACGTCATGAACTGGATGGCCCGCGTCGCGGCCGGCGATCCCGACATCGACCCGGTCGGCGACATCGTCGCGCCGGCGGCGGCCCTCAACGACGCGCCCTTCTGCGCGTTGATGATGCCGTTCGTCAGCGTCGTCGTAGGGAACCGGGTCTGCGACGCCAAGACCCTAGACCCCCGCGCCATCGAGATCATGTCCGCGGTCGCGACGCGGCTGGCCGGTTTGACGAAGACCCGACGCGGGGATCTGCCGGACGAGGCCCACCTCCTGATCCAGGATCTGCTGTGCATCGGGGTCACTGACGCGCCAGCCAGCCGCAGGTTCGCCAATGGCGACTGGCGCGACCTGCCCATGGTCCTGCCAGTATCGACGACTTTGTTCGACGGCCTGGCTGAGCTTCCCGGCTTCGTCGCAATCTGGCTGCGGTTCGTCGAAGCGGCCCGCACCACCTACCCGATCGATCTGTTCGCCGACCAGTTGACCGAGGCGTTCGCTCGCGAGTCCCCGCGCAACCCGTTGAGTGCGGCCGGTCTGCACCCTCGTATCGGCTCCCTGATCCAGTTCATCATCGACAGGGACGAAGCGCCTGCGCCTGAGACCCAGGACAAGCTGTTGCGAATCCTCGATGTTCTCGTCGATGCGGGAGACCGGCGCGCCGCCTCGCTTCAGCAGAGCGAAAGCTTCCGAGGCCGCCGCCGCGCCGCAGAGGGCGCAGCCTCGTGACGCTCGACGGTTTCCTTACCGTCCTTGCGCTGCTCGCGGCCGTCTACGCCGTACTTTCTCCGGTGCAGCGCATGCGGGCGACCCTGTCGTGGCGCGCCCAGGTCTTGCTCGCTCTTCCGGCCTGCGGCCTGATCCTCGGCTTCGAGCTGTTCGACTGGCGCCCGCCAGCCTGCCTACCCGGCCTCGAAGGCCTGTGCGGCCCCTTGGTTCTGGGCGGCGATGACCCGGGGCCGGCCCGAAAGTTCGCCTTCCTCCTGGCGTTCGCCTGGCTCGTCGCGTCCGTGATCATCCATCAGAGGACCCGGCCTTCGCTTGGGACGCTGCCGGCCTTCGTCCGCCTCGCCACAGCCTTGATCGACGACGAGCAGTACGGCGACGCCTTCAAGCTGCTCGAGCCCAACATCGCGCTTGTCGCCCGAGCGAGCCGCCGCGCGACCCGCCGTCAGCGTCTTCGCCGCTGGCTTGAGCAGTTCGGTCCGCCCAGGCCGGGGTCGTTCGAGGCCTTCGTACGTCGGCCAGGTCGGCACGGTCGACGCCGGTTCCTGGGCGAGACCTGGCCCCGGTGGGCCGCGACGCCCGTCCGGGCCCTGGCGGCCCTCGTTCCCGCCGACCGGCGCGCAGAACAGTCCGCCGAGGATCTGATGCGACTCCTGCTGACGTCGCCCCGGGTGCTCGACCATGTCGTTGAGCGGCGTCCGCACTTCGCCGCCTGTCTGGTCGTGGAGCCGGTGTTCGGCGACACCGAGTTCACCTCGCGGGTCCTGACGCGGATGATCGCCGACCCGTCTAGCGCTCTCTACCACGAACTCTCCACCAACGACGCCTCGGACGGTCTGATTGGCTACCGGCTGGAGGCGAGAAACCGGCTCCTGTATTTCTTCTTCTCGGACGCGCGCGTGGCGGAACGGCTTTCGGTCTGGAAGCCCGTGGGGGACTATGTGAACCGCCTGCTGAAGGGAGACGAACGCCCCGACTATCCTGCCTGGCTGAACGAACCCGGCTCTGACTTCGACGGCGAGAAGATGCAGGATCCGACGTGGATGGGGCTATTCTTCTTCGACCTGATGGTGACCTCGGCGGCGCGTCAGGACGTGGGCTACCACATGTGGCTCCTCTACCTCCCGCTTTTCGCCCGTAGTCTAGAGGCCGGTTACGACTCTGACGACGTGGATCGAGATAGGGAGTTTCCGACCCGCGGTGCGCGACTCCTCTATGAAATCGTCAACTTCCTTTCGGGATGGGTGGCCCTCTTCGATCACCTCCCTGCCGACTCCCGGACGCGCAGCCTCCCGACGAAGTTCGAGCCCGGCGAGATTCCCCCCACTGCCGCCCTTGCGCTGGTCGAAGTGTTGCAGCTCGTTGTCACCTCGACCCGAATAGACCCGGAGGTTGCCGGCCTGCTGCACCGCGTTGCACTCCGCACCCTGCGCGCGCTTCCCGAAGAAGCGGGCGAGGCGCAATCCTTCCGGTCATGGTTCATTGCGGCCCTTCTCCGTGGGGACCATGGGCGCGGGGACAGGTTCTACAGGATGCGGCTCGCAGACCTGTTCGACCAGGAAGACAGCTTCGACCGCTACGAGATCGGGGACTACGAGGCGGCACTGGCGGCCGCCCTTGAGCGGGACGCCCAAGCCTGAAGGACCGGTCGCAACCTTGCCTATGGCGGCGACGAGACACAGCCGCTATGCCGCCGTCATGACCGATAGCCAAACCAGTGTTCCACAACCGGGGCTGAAGGAGGAGTATCTCGCGCTCCTCGACGCTCAAGAACGCGAGCAGGTCTATCAAGCCTTTCTGGAGCGCCACACCCGATTGATCCCCCGAGAGTTCATTCAGAACCACGGGCTCCATTTCGGAACTGTGCTGCGCAAACTCCGGTTCGAGCCGAGTACGCGTGCGATTTCTTCTACATGTCGAAGAGTTCGGACGACTGGAACATCGTCTTCGTCGAAATCGAAAAGCCGGGAAGCCGGTTCTTCCGCGACAACTCCAACGCCCTGCATCCGGATTTCCAGGCCGGACTGCAGCAGATCAACCGCTGGCGCGCCTGGTTATCATCGCCGGAAAACGTGGCCGCCTTCATGGCGACAACCGTCGCTCCCCTCCATCTGCCCCTCGTCATGCGACGAAATCCGGTCCGTCCGAAGTTTGTTCTCGTCCACGGCCGGCGCGGAGAATATGGCGACAACGACCTTCGCCGGGCCATCATCGCGGCGGAGGAGCGAGATGACTTTAAAATCCTCAGTTTCGATAGTCTCGCCGAGGGCCTCCCCTACAAGCATGACTGCTTCATCGGCGTGAAGCGCAATGAGACGATAGAGCTTCGGGGCGACTCTGTAGTCGTGCCGGAAATTTTCGGCTGGATTGAGCCGACCCAGTTCGTCGTCACACCGGCGCTCAGAGACGCGATCCGCGCTCAGATCGCGCTCGGGCCGGTTCAGTTGCGGCACGACGGCGTGAGCTTCACCGACGCCTATGCATTCGTGGCGGACCGGATCCGGGTTCGCGCCGGTGCCGGAATCGAAGAAGGCGACGCGATTGACCCGGCGATTGGAGACCAGCCGAACGACCTCGCGTGATGGTCGGACTGCCACCACACTCCGCTCAGGATTGTCGAGATGACCCCGACGCGAATCGATGACCTGTCCCGGCTGATAGCGGAACCGACGGAATCGCTGTCGCTGGAACTTAAGCGCTGGATCGACCCGACGGCTGAGGCAGGAAAGCAGAAAATCATCTGCGCCGTCGCCGCCCTCTACAATCACGGCGGCGGCTACCTAGTGATCGGGATTGACGACAAGACCCGCCAGCCGGCTGACAGCCCGCCCAGTGATCCGCGCAGCCTGTTCAACGACGACGTGATCCAGGGCCTTGTTTCCCGACATCTCACCCCCGCCATTCCGGTCGAGGTCCGGTTCGTCCGCAACGGCGAGATCGACCACCCAGTCCTTATCATTCCGACCGGGGTCAGAACGCCCGCCGTTCTAAAGAAAGCCATTGGCACTGCTCCCAAGGACACCGTCTACGTCCGCACCCTTCACGGCAGCGGCGTCGTCAGCACCGCCCCGGCCTGCGCTGCGGACTGGCCGGTCCTGATGCAAATCTGCTTCGACAACCGCGAAGCCGACATCGCGGGCTTCATCAGGCGGCATCTCGCCTCCTCGGACCTGGGAGCCCTGACGGCGCTACTTCCGTCCGCGCCCCGGGCAGACGACCTGGCTGAAATCACCGTCAAGGCCATGGCCCGCGGCCGGAAGCGCTACGAAAAGGCTATGGCGCAGGAGCCGGTCCCTGCCGCCGGACTTGACTGGGGTCGGTTCGAGATCGCGGTCGTCGCCGATCCTCCCCAGACGGCCAGACCGGCCGATCAGACCGACAGACGCGCACTCGCAGGCAGCGACCCGAACTTCGGCGGCATGGCCTTGTGGTACGATGGCACCCTCGATCAGCGTCCGGTCTTCGAGGACGGCGGCCTGGAATGCCGTGTCATCGTGGACAGCTGGTTCGACATTCTTGACTTCATGCGATTCGAGCCAGCTGGCGTCTTCTACCAGAACCGTCTGCTCGACACGGACGCGAGCGCTCGACAGCGCAAGGCGAAGACCCAGGCAACCATGGAGCCGCGCCTGACGATCCAAGGCGTGGGAGAAAGCCTGGCCGCCGCTCTGATCTATATGACGGCCCTCGGGTGGGACCCCAGCACGACAACCTTGGGTGTACGGTGCCGGTGGACCGGAGTGCAGGGCCGGAACCTCATATCCTTCACCGGATCGCCTATGATCTTCGGTGAGAACCGCGCACGTGACGACGCGGTGGAGAGCTTCACGACGCTTCCTCTGGAGACGGCGTCGAATGCCGTCGCCCCGTTCGCGGCCAAGCTCGTCGCTCCGCTGCTCGCCCTGTTCAACGGCTATGTCCTGCCCGGCGATGTCGCCGAGCGGAGCGTCCAGGCGCGACTCGAGCGCCAAGGTTGACGACAGTGAAGCCGGCGCCCTAGTCCGCGTCCTCGTTTCGCAGGCCCGTCTGCGGTCCGCTCCTGGAACGCTCCCGCGAAAGGATCGCACATGGGGTCTGCGCCGCCTTCCGTCCCGGTTCTAGCCGCCGCGGCGTGGCCGTCGGCGCAGGACCTGGGCGGATCGCGGTCCGAAAAATCGGCGGTCGCTGCCGTCCGCAACTGGGGCGACGACGGGACCGGCGGCGCCACGAAGCCGAGCAGGACGCCGATCGCAGACGCGTCGCCAGTCCGGCGGCGTCGAGCACAACCGCGCCTTTCAAGGCCAGCGCCCGCCGGATAGACTGTCAGGGATGGCCAAATACGATCCTCTCCGCGACTACCTACGCAAACAGAAACTCGACGAGTTCGAACTCACCTTCGCCGAGATGGAGCGCAAGATCGGCTATATGCTGCCCAAGAGCGCGGCGCGGCCCCAGTGGTGGGCCAACGTTACCGACCCGGATACGACCCACGTCCAGCGCAGGGCCTGGGGCGACGCCGGCTTCGACGCCTTTCTGATCGTCGGCGCAGATCGCGTGCGCTTCCGACGCCTTCCGTCCAAAGAGCCGATTTCCTAGCTTCCGAAGTCGAAGGCGATCTGGCCAGGCGAGGTCTTGGAGCCCCGGCGTCCGACGGATGCCGCGCTCTCCTGCACCGGCTCACCGGCAGGGGTCGTCGTCGCAGGAGCCTTACTCGCGGGGGCGACGGGGCGGCTGCCGCCTTGCCGTTCCGGGTCGGCTGAAGCCTCGAACAGCCGGGGCTCGGCCGGACGACGCGGGGCCCGCGCCAGCTTCCATGCGGCCAATTCGCTCTCCCACCATCCCACCCGGCCCCGCGACACCAGGACCGGCAGTGGAAAATCCCCCGCCTTCTGCATTCGCCAGGCGGTGGTGCGGCTGAGGCCAGTCACGGCGTGAACAGCCGGCCATGCGAGCAGGCGATCGTCAGCGCCGCCCGGACGCCCGTCGGTCACGACGCCCATGACACAGCCTCGTCCGCCCGGCGCTCGAGAAGATCGGCGAGGATCCGGGCGTCCAGCGCCGCGTCGACCGGGTCGCGCATCTCCCAGGCGCGCAGCACCTCCTTCAGGGCGAAGCTGACCGCCGGATCCACCAGCAAGTCCGCCACCGTCAGCATGCTGCGATCAGACACCGGCTGTGATTGCGGATCAGCCATGGCGACGCCCCCGTGCTGCGGGCGGGGCTGATGCGCGCAGGTCGCTGACCTGGGCCAGGGCCCAGGTCCTGAGCACGCCCCTCGGATAGTAGGGCTTGTGCCGAACGTGCCGGCAGGGCGGACCATTGCCCCCCGTCGACCACAATCGGGCGAGCGTCTCGGGCTTCATGCGAATGCCGAACTGGACGAGGAAGGCTGAGGCTTCCTTGCGTGTCAGCAGGTCGTCATCGCCGGCCTCCGGTTCCGTGTGCCCGGCTTGCATCCCGGCGATCACAGCCCGCCCTCCGGCGGCCGACACTCCCGGGAGTTCCGAGCCCCGCGTCCGGCGGAGAGCGCCAGGTAGCATTCTACAACGCTGACGACATAGGCGCGGGTCGCGGCGATCTCGGGGATGCGGCCGAGCCGGGCGACGCGACCGGGCCCGGAATTGTACGCCGCGAGCGCCAGGCGGACGTCCCCGAAGCGCATCAGCTGACGGGCCAGATAGTCGGCTCCGCCGGAGAGGTTCTGCTCCACGTCGAATCGATCGTTTACCCCCAATTCGGCTGCGGTCCCTGGCATCAACTGGGTCAGGCCGCAGGCGCCCGCGGACGAGCATGCGTCGGCGCGATAGGCAGACTCCGTGATCACCAGCGCGTGGAGGAGCTTGGGGTCGAACCCGTGCCGATCCGCCGCCCGGTCGATCGCCTCCATGAACGGCTGAGACAGGGGCGGAAGCCGAGCCGCGAAGCCCGCGGCGTCGGCGACCTCGACCGTTTCGACCGCCGCCGGCCGTCCGAACAGGTCGCCGCCCGCCTCACGCCAGTCGATCGACTGGGCCTGGGACGCCGCAGGCCAGAGCAAAGCCGTCGCCGCCACCAAACAGATCTTCACCATGTCAGGGTCTCCCGGAACACCCCGTCGACATCGCCAAGGGCAACGGGTCCAAAATACCGGCTGTCGAAACTGCCCGGCGTGTCTCCCAGGACGAACAGCTCGCCCGGGCCGAGCCGCCGGCACCCTCGCCACTGCGGCAGCGGCTCGCCACGGCCGTCGCGCTCCAGGACTGGCGCGGTCCGACCGGCGGCCGTCACCCCGGCCTCGCCCCGGCAGACGAGGTCCCCCCCGACCGCCGCCACCCGCTTGATCAGCAGGACGTCGACCGGCATCCCGAGGGCGCCGAGATAGCGCTGGGCCTCCGGCGGCTGCGGCAGGGCGACGGTGGCGCCGCGACCGGGTGCGGCGCCGATCTCACGGAGATAGAGCCCCTTGGGCAGGCTCGGGCTTTCGTTGACGAGCGCCAGGGCCGGGGTCCGGTCTGCGACCGCGGCGACGCAGCCAAGAACGAAGACGGTGACTCCAAGGGCCGCCCAGCGATTTCCATTGTCCAGGGGCGAAGTCATGGCTGGTAGGGCTCCAGGATCAGGTCCCGGGTGATCATCACCCGAACGGAGGCGCCGGGCCGGAGCCGGATCGAAGGTCGGACCTGGAGCTCGCGATCGACCAATCGCCCGCCGACCTGCGACCCCTCGATGGCGGCCGCGTCGCCGGCGTCGCCGAGCAGGCCGCCGGAGCTGCGGTCATCGCCGTCCCGCGCAATCTGGCCAAGGGTCGTGATGGCGCCGGCGAACAGGGTCCCGACAAAAAGCGGCAACAGCCGACGATCGACCGATCCCCGCACGCCGACGGCGCCCTGGGCGTCCACCCCGGGCTCCTCCGTCAGGACCAGGCTCTTGCCGTTGGGCAGGATCAATCGGTCCCAGGCCAGGAAGGCGCGGCGGTCGCCATAGGCGCTCTCACCCTCATGCCGGCCGATCAGCCGCGTTCCCTGGGGCAGAACCAGGTGGCGGCCGCTCACCGAGTCGAAGACGTTTTGGGACACCGTCGCCACGACGGGTCCCGCCCGCGAGGTGTCCACGCCGGTCAGAAGCACGGCGGGGATGATGGCGCCCGCCTTCAACTCGTAGGGCGAGAGGGGCGCGGTCAGCACATGGCCGTTGTAGGTGGCGCCGATGCCGGCGGCGTCGGCGCCACCGGCCCGGGGGGACCCGCCAGCCGGCGCTCGCTCCCCCGGCGTCGCCGAGCCTTGCGCCGTTTCAAAGAACAGCCCCGATCGCGCCGCCAGTTCCTGCGGTCCCGGCCCCTGGTCTCGCGGCGCGGATCGTGGCGCAGACCCGCCGCCATAGGATCGCACAGGCTCGGTCCGGGACGACGCAACCGCTCCCGGTTCCGCCTCCGGCTCGGCGGCGGTGCGCGGCTCGGGCAGACGATCATAGGTCGCCGGCTGTTCGGTCACGGCCTCGGCCGGCCGCACCACGCCGCGCGCCTCGTCCTCCCGGGCCTCCGCCGCCCGCGCGCGGGCGCTGTCGCGCAGTTCGGGCTGGATCACGAAAGCCCAGGCCAGCGAGCCGGAGACCAGCACAGCCCCGCCGATCATGATCGCCTGGACGACGGACTTTCGCAGGCGGGTCGCTGGCGGACGCGGCGCCCGCATCGACAGGCCCGGCGGCGGCGTCTTGGCGGCCGGTTGATCGGCCTCGGCCGTGTCGGACTCAGGGCGAGGGTCAGGAGGAAGGGTCATCGGGCGGCTCCCTGAAGACGGCGGATGCGCACGACCTGGGGCCGCCGGTCGCCAAGTCTCAGCTCGGCGCGGTCGAACACGCGGTCGACAATGAAGAGGCCCCCGGCCTGGCGGTAGTTGACCATCTGCGCCTCGCCGTCCGGCGCGATCACGAACAGGGCCGGCGCCTCATCGATGTGCAGATCGGGATCAAAGGCGATGAAGGTGCGCAGACCGTCGTTGAACACCGAGACCGGCGTCCACCGCGCTCGCCGTCCCTGGGGCTCGATCCGGTAGCGGGCGTCGAGCGGGCCCTCCGGGGTCGCGACCGGGTCGGGAACGCGTAGGTCCACACCATCCTCGACCAAGGGCGACGCCGGTTCGTCCATCGCCCCGACGTCCCAGGCGATCGCCGCATTGAACCCGTCCGCCGCGCCGCTTCGCAGGTCCAGCAGGTAGACACGCCGGTTGGTGGTGAGGACCAGGTTGGTCTCCAGCCCGCGTTGCAGCGGCTTGAGCAGAACATGGATGCGCCGGCCTGCGCCCTCGCCCGAGGTGGTCTCGCCGATCTGCCAGCGAACGGTGTCTCCCGCCGCTTTCGAGACCAGGGTCTCCCCGGCGCCGAGCGTCAGGGTGGTGACGCGCAGGGGCGCGGTCCAGACCTCATAGACCCGACCCGGGGACCAGCCGAACACCTGCACCCCGCCGACAAAGGCGTCGGACTGCGACGCCGTCCGAGCCTCCACGTTGGCGGCCGCGATGGCGCGTCGTCCGGAAGCGGCCGGCGTTGCGGTTTCCGCACGCGCAGCAGGCGCTGAGGAGGAGATCGCGGCGACCGTCTCATAAGGAACAGGACCGCTGTTCGCCGGCTCGGCTTCCGCCCCATCCACGGCGCGCGTCTCCTCGAAAGCTCCCTCGCTCACAGCGGAAGCCGCAGTCTCCAGAGAGTGGGGCGCCTCCGCCGGAGGTACGGGATACGGCGACAGGACGATGGCGGGACCGAGGGCCGGGGCCGGGTCGCGAAGCACGGCGCAGCCGGTCAGGCCGAGCCCGGCGATGGTCAGGATCAGGAGGCGTCGGGGGTCCATGAGATGTCCTCGATTTTGATGCCAAGGGGGTTTTTCATCAGTTCAGCCTCGGTCCGCGGCGCCTGGCGCCCGGTCGTGATCAGAGCGCGCCATCGCTCGACCCCGGCCTGCTGGCCGTTGACGAACCGGGTCTCGCGCCATTGCAGGTCGTAGGTCCGCTCGGTGCGGCGCACGACATTGAGGATCTCGACGTTGACCGCCTCGCGCCCGACATCGGCGAACGGGTCATGCGACTGGGCCCAGGCGTTGAGGAAACTCGCCGCCCGGGGCGTCAGCAAATCGTAGGCTGCCAGCCAGTTCTGCCGGATCACGATCGGATCGATGGACTTGGAGCGGACGTCGCGAATCCAGCGCGCGAGGGCATGGCCGATCTGGGCCTCGGTCGGATCGTAGCGGCCGCCGATGGCCGTGATCCTCTGGGTCTCGCCCCAGTCGGAGACCTCCACCACGAACGGCTTGACCACGGCCCGGTCGGCCTGGACCCACCAGCCCGCGCCGAGAAAGCCGGCGAGGACAAGGTTGGCCAGCGCGATCCGCCGCCAGTTGCGGGCATGGGCGAGCGACAGACCCATGCGGTCGTCCCAGACCTGGCCCGCGCGCTGGTAGGGCGTCGCTTCGGGGGCGGACGGCTGGACGCGTCGAGGGCGGAAGAAGGGATGCATGGTCACTGGTCCTCTGTCCGGAGGTTGGGAGACAGGACGCCGCTGGTCTCGCCGGCGGGGAGCAAGCCCCGTCCGGCATTGGCGACGAAGAAAGCCTGCAGAGCGGCAGCCCGCCCCGGCGGACGCGGTGCGGCCTGGGCGGATCCGGACGCGGCGCGATGGAAGGCGCGGCGCGCGGCCTCGGCCTCGCGTCCGATCGTCGCCGAGGGCCGGCCGGACGACGCGCCATCGGGTCCAGCGGCCGACCCGCCCGCCCCCGACATGGAAGCCTGGGTGACAGCAGGGTCTGGCTCGGCCGATGCGACCTCGCCCTCCCAGGCTCGCGCCGGCTCGGCGACGCCAGGGCCTCGCCCGCCGGAGCGCGGGCCCGAGGGGGCGGGATTGTCGTTAGACGGACGCGGCGACCCCGATCCGGAAGGCCCGGAACCGGATGGGCCCGAACCTGGCGACCAGGGTCCCGACGGCGACGTCGGCGACCGACCGGAACCCGCCCCCGCCGCCGCCCGCGCAGGCCCAGCCATCCGCGCCGCCCCGCCGGAGACTGCGGCTCCGGCGCCGGCCACGGCCCCGGCCGCCAGGGCGCCTGCGCCGCTGACCGCCAGGGTCCCGGCCAGGGCAGCGCCGGCTCCAAGCGCGGGGCCGCCGGTCACGAGGGCCGAGGCGAGGTTGGGGATGAACAGCGCCAGCATGGCCAGGAGGATGGCGGCCACGAGGATGCTCAGGGCCTCGTAGATGTCGGGGTTGGCCGAAGGCTGTAGCTGATCGAAGATCGTCCGCGCGCCCGAGACCACGATGGCCAGGGCCAGGACCTTCAGACCCGAGGAGACGACGTAGCCGAGGGGCCGTTCGGCCAGGAAGGCGGACTTGTTCCAGATGCCGAAGGGCAGGAGCACGAAGCCGCCCAGGGTGACGATCTTGAACTCCAGCAGGGTGACGACGATCTGCAGGGCCAGCACGGCGAAGGCCAGCATGATGCCGATCATGGCCAGGCCCAGGATCAGGGCGTCGGTCATGTTGCCGACGACGTCGAGCGGATTGTCGACGGGCGCGGGCGTCTCGCCGAGCGCTTTCACGATCTCCCAGCCCTGTGCGAGGATGGCTCCGGGGTTGAGGAAGTCAGCACGGCTGAGCGAGCCGCCGCCCGCGGTGAGGCCGAGCTCGATGAAGCCGGCGTAGATCGTCTCCGACAGTCGCTGCCAGTCGTTGATCAGCCAGGCGAAGGCGCCGATCAGAAGGACCTTGCCGAACCCAGACGCCAGCACCTCCCGGTTGGGCGACATCGCCCACTGGATGCCCGTCAGGGCCACGACCAGGGCGATCAGCAGGCCGAAGACGCCGTTGACCGAACCCTGCAGGGCGTCGAACCCGGCCGAGATGGTGTTGGAGAACACCACCATCAGCTCGTTTGGGGTTTCCGTTCCGACCGACATTCGAGGGCTCCTCAGTCCCGTGCGTGCGACAGCGGATCGAAGACCGGGGCGGTCGGCGTGGTCACCGGCGCGGACCAGCGGCGGCGACGGGCCTCGTCTCCGGCGGCCCGGTCGGCGGCCTCCCGGGCGGTCGTCTCGGCCAGCAAGCGGGATTGGGCCAGCATGACGGTCCGGAGCGCGGCGAGGTCCTCGGCCAGGACGGCCAGCATCTGGTTCGACGACTGGATCGCCGCCGTCTGCCCAACGGCGGCCTCGCTCGCCGACAGGGCGCCTGTGAGCCGGCCGTTGCGCCCCTGACCGAGCCGTTCGAGTTCGGCCGCGGTGCGAGCCACATCCTCGGCCGTTCGCCGGGCAGCGGCTGTGCGCGCTTCGCCCTGCGCCACCAGGCGGGCCAGGTCGGCGCCGGACAGGTCGTCCGGGTAGAGCTCCGCGAACTGCTGTTCCAGGCCTTCGACTGAGGTCGCGAGCCCTCGGGCGGTCCGGGCCAATTCCGCCATGTCGCGCAGGCTCTGGCTGTTCCGGGTCAGGTGGCTGTAGGGGGATGCCGCCAGGGTCCGGGCCTCATTGGCCAGGCTCTCCAGCTGACGCGCCGCCTGCAGCGCGTTCTCGATGTGATTGCGGGGATCGAACACCACCTGCTGGGCCGGGGCCGGGGCCGGCGCGGCGCCCAGGAAACTGGCCGCGACCAGCCCGGAGGCGAGGACGCGAAGAGAACTACTCGGCCGCGAGCGGCGGGGCGAAGGCGTCGAGGACGGCGTCGACATGATGGACTCCCTTGGCTGTGAGGAACTGGCGCGCGAATCCGGCCTCTCCGGAGCGCGCGAGGATGTCGTCGATGAGGGTCTGGTCTTCCGGCGCGCCGGAGCCGCAAAGGGCCAGGGCGACGCCGGTCAGACGAAGATCAAATAGCCGGCGGCCGCGAGGCTGGCGCCAGTAGTAGGCCCTCTTGGGGGTGGCGAAGGCGATCAGCTCCAGCTGCCGCCGGTTGAGCCCGAACCCCTCGTAGAGCCGGGCGGATGACGGCTCGAGCGCGCGCGGGTTGGGCAGGAAGACCTGGGTCGGACAGCTCTCGATGAGGGTGGAGGCGATCGGCGAGGCCGCGACATCGTCCAGGCTCTGGGTCGCGAAGATCACCGCCACCCGTTTCTTGCGCAAAGTCTTGAGCCACTCACGAATCTTGGCGGCGAAGGCGGTCTCGCCGAGGAAGAGCCAGGCCTCGTCGAGGATCAGCAGGGTCGGCCGCCCGTCGAAGCTCCTCTCCAGATGGTGAAAGAGGGCCGAGAGGACCGGAGCCACCGCGGACGGCGTCGCCATCAGGCTCTCCAACTCGAAGGTGTCGAACCGTCCGGGCGCGGGGGCTTCGCCCTCCCCGTCCAGCAGGGCGCCGTGAGGCCCCTTGAGCGTCAGGGGCTCCAGGGCCGCCGCCACGGCGCGGTCCTGGACCAGGGCGCAGAACAGGGTGAGGGTGCGCTGGCTGACGGGCGCATCGGCGAGCGCGCCCAGCGCCGCCCAGATCTCCTCGCGAATCCGGGGTACGGGCTCCAGACCGGCCAGGCGGACGGTCTCGGCGATCCATTCCGAGGCCCAGGCCCGCTCGGTCTCCTCGTCGATCCGGGCCAGGGGCTGGAGCGAAAACTTCGCCCCGGGTTCGAGGGCGCGCCACCGCCCGCCCGCCGCCAGGGTGGCGGCGCGGGCCGAGCGGCCCTTGTCGAAGAAGACGACGCGGGCGTCCGGGTAGCGGAACCACTGCAGGGCCAGAAAGGACAGGAGGGCGCTCTTGCCCGAGCCCGTCGGTCCGACGACCATGGCGTGCCCGACGTCCCCGACGTGCAGCACGAGACGAAACGGCGTCGACCCCGTCGTTCGCGCCGTCGCCAGGGGCGGACCGTCCAGGTGGGCGTCCAGGGCCGGGCCCGCCCAGACTGCGGAGACCGGCAGCAGATCGGCCAAGTTCAGGGTCGAGACCATCGGCCGGCGGACATCGGCATAGGGCTCGCCCGGGAGGGAGCCGAGCCAGGCCTCGACCGCGTTGAGATCCTCGATGCGGGCGACGAGCCCCTGTGCGTTGAGCGCCGCTTCGATGGCGCGGGCCTTGGCGGCAGCCCCCTCCTCCGTGGCATCCAGCACCGTCACGGTCATGGTCAGATAGCCGAAGGCGCAGGCCTCGGCCCCGAGGGCCGCCAGGGCCCCGTCGCATTCCTCGGTCTTGGAGGCGGCGTCGGTGTCGAGGAGCGGGACCTCCTCCTTGGTGATGGCTTCGCGAAGCAGGACGCCGACGCCCTTGCGCTTGGCGAACCAGCGCTTCCTCAGCTTAACGATCTCGCGCTCGGCTTCCGGCTTGTCGAGGCCGATCCAGCGCGCGGTCCAGCGGTAGGGGAACGGCAAGGCGCCCAAGGCATCGAGCAGCCCCGGCCGGGTGACGGAGGGCAGGCCGCGCACGGAGACGACCTTGAGCCAGCGCGTCCCGAGCTTCGGCGCGATGCCGCCGGAGAGATCGGTGTCCGCCAGCCAGGCGTCCAGGAACATCGGCTGCTCGGGGACGGCGATCTGGAAGGGGCGCGTGGAGACGCAGTCGTGTAGCCAAGTCAGCAGGGACGCGTCGTCCAGGACTGCGATCTCGGGCAAGGCATCGGACAGAAGGTCGAGCGTGGTCTCCGCCTCACGGGCGAACAGGGCGAGGGCCTGGCTCCAGTCGGCGCCGCTGCGGGCCAGACCGTCGAACAGCCAGCGTTCGATCCGACGCGTCTCGTCGGCCGGCGGCAACCAGGTCAGGGCCAGTCGGAAGTCGGTCTCGAAGGCCAGGTCGCCGGCCTCAAAGCGGCTGCGGCGCTCCTCGTCCAGGAGCCAGGCGACGTCGAGGTCGAAGGCGCTTTCCGGATAGGGCGCCGCCTCGCGCCGACGGGCTTCCATGTGGAGGCACCAGCCGGTGCCGAGCCGCTTCAGCGCGTTGTTCAGCCGGGCCCGGACCGCCATCAGTTCGTCCTCCGTCGAGGACTCGAGGTCAGGCCCCCGAAAGCGGAAGCCGGTGGTGAAGGAGCCGTCCTTGTTCAGGATGACGCCGGGGGCGACCAGGGCCGCCCAGGGCAGGTGATCGGCGAGGGCCGCCGGTCGTCTGCGATGCTCGTCGAGAAAACGCATTCCGGCCTCACGCGTCCAGATGGCCCGGCATGGCCAGGTGCCGGCGCAGGACATCGAAGAAGCGGCGATCCGCCTTGGCGGCCCACAGGCCAATGGCGTGGGCCGCCGCCCACCACAGCAGGCCCAGCCACCAGATACGCAGCGCCAGGCCGAGAACCATGGCGATCGTGCCCATGGCGATCGCATAGTCCCTCGGCATCCCGGCCATCAGCACGGGTTCAGCCAGGGCCTGGGCGACCGGAAGATCCCAGCCGTCCGGACGGCCGTCGTGAGCGAAGCCGGCCATCACCCGATCTCCGCCCCGCCGGCGAAGCCGAAGAAGTCGAGGAAGAAGGTCGAGGCGGCGAAGGCGATCGACAGACCGAACATGATGCCGAGGCCCCTGCGCATCGAGGATCCGTTCTCGCTCATGGCGATGCCGGCGCCGAAGACGACCACCGCCACGACGGCCGCGGCCTGAACCACCGGTCCGGTGATCGACTCGACCACCTGCTGCAGCGGCCCCTCCCACGGCATCCCGGATCCCCCGGCCAGGGCGGGTCCGGCCAACAACAGGCCGCATGTTGTCATCGCGCCGAGAAGCCGGCGCCCCAGTATCCGTCGCATGTCTGCTTCCTTTGTTTTCAGCGCGTCTCACCGCGCCTCAACACATTGCAAGCAAATATATCCACAGGCTGTCAACTCTGTGGATCGATTATTTTGAGCGACTGTATTTTGACTTACATTCGAGTCCCTACAACTCATCTGACGACTTGTGGCGACTTATTCGCGAAGTCTCGGAAACTCCCCGGTCGACTTGCGACGACTTCCAATCATGTCCAGTCGTGGCGGGGCTTTGGCCCCGTGCGGTCCGCGCGCGGTTTTGCGTAGCGCTCACCCGTTTCTCTGGAAGAAAACGCGGGCGCCATATTCATTGGCGGAGAGGCGGATTGGCCGGTCGGGCCGGGCGGCGCCGTTATCGGTCAGGCGGAGCGCGAAGACGTCGCTACGCGGACGTGAAAGCCCTCGTTGCCCCCCTCCGCAAGCCGGGTCAGACCGCCGTCGCCCGGGCGTATGCGGAGGCGCAGGACGCTCCGGTCGTCGGCCTGGTCTCCAGGGGGAATGTCCTCTCCCGCCAGGAAGCGGGTCTGTTCGGGATTGGGAAGATCGGCCCAGAAGCCGTCGGTCGCCAGGATCAGGTCCCGCTCGTCCTCAAGCGGGAGGGCGGAGGGCGGCATGAACTCCCTGGGTCTGAAGCTGCGCGTCAGACGATGCCGGGCCGGATCGGCCGCGATCGCCGCGATATCGAGGTCGACGAAGGCGTTGGCGAGGGTGTCGGGGCGCAAGAGCCATTCGGCGCGCCCTGCGCGGACCCGTCCCAGCAGACAGTCGCCCGCATGCAGCGCCAGCCCGTCGCCGGAGCCATTCAGGTGAACGAGCGCGTAGCTCGCCGAGGCGCGCGGCCGGCGCGAAGCAAGCGCCTGGTGCAGGTCGCGGAGCTTTGCCTTCAACGCTCCAGCGGTGACGGCGCTCTCGAGTTCGACAAACCAGTCGATCAGGCCCCGGGCGATGTCGCGGGCCAGGGCGCCGCTGTCGGGCCCCCGGGTCGATCCGTCCAGGACAATGCAGAGCGCTTCGTCGCCGCGCACGCCCAGGCCGGCGCAGTCGCGGTTGTCCGCGGTGCGTCGTCCGGTCCGGGTCCGCCAGGCGACGTCAAACCCCATGGCCGCCGCCGCTTGCAGCCAGGTCGGCGAGGCGGCGGTAGACGATGTCGGTCCGTCCCTCCGGGCCACGGATATTGTCTTCCAGGAGGTGGTTGAAATCCCTGCCCTGCATGAGCGCCGCGATCTGTTCGGCGATGAAGACGCGGACCTGCGCCTCCGCGGCCCGCACCTCATCGACGAGGGCCGGGCGGCCGTCGACGACCAGCAGGACGTCTTCCAGATCCCGGCTCATCACCATGTCCCCGGCGCCGCGGCCGAGCCAGGCCTCGAGCTTGGTCGCGAGGAAGAGGGGCGGCGTGAACAGGCGGATCATGAGCCGGTCGGTCAACGGCTGCTCGACGGCCGTCTCCATACCGAGCCTGTACCATCGGTTGCTGAAGCCCAGGATCTCCGGGTCGTCGGGCATGACGTCGACCTTGAGCGCACCCAGGCGCATGCGGCAGATCACGTCGTCCTCGGCGGAGACGCGGAACCCTCGATCCATGAGCTCGTCCTGCAGCCGCGCCCACTCCCCATAGCCGGCGAGGTCCACGACCAGGTCGACATCGTCGGTCGCCCGGACCCCTTCCAGGGTCGCGATGTCGGTGACGAAGAAGGCCGTGGTGCATCCCCCGACGAAGACCATCCGCGCCCGCAGGTCCTCGCCAAGGGCCTCGGCCACCTGCTCAAGCATGGCGAGAAGCTGCCCCCGGACGCTCATGGCGCGAGGATCGCCGCGGCCAGGCGCTCGCCGGCGAGGTCGGATTCACGGCGACCGCCGAGGCGAACCGCATCGACGAGAGCCAGGTACTCGTAGAGCCTGTCGTCCTGGCGAGCGGCGACCGGGACGCTCTTGAACAGCGGCTTCACGCCCTGTCCCACCACCTCGCCGTCGGGCGACGGCCAGACGTAGATATACTCGCCGGCGCTCACCAGAAGGCCCTGCAGCATCGGTGCAGCGAAGGCCGTGGCCATGCCCCGCGTCATGGCGCCCGGCGTGGCCGGGAAGACGAACTTCAAACCATGGCTGATGAAGTCCAGCAGGCTGCGCGCATTGGCCCGTGGGCGTCTGTCCACGCGGTCACGGAGAGCGAGGCCGGAGGCAAGGCTTCGCCGTATCGAGCTGTTCACCTCGGACTTGCTGATGCCGAGCTGCATCTCCAGGTCGCGCACCGTGTGAGGCCCCTCCCTGTGCTCGACGCCTGTGTCGCGCAGCCGGAGGCGCTCCTGCTCGAGGCTCACCAGTTTCAGGAGGACGACGATGTCCTGGCTCTTGATACCGCTCATTGCATTTGTCCGCTGTCCTAGGACTGCGGACAAGATTGTAGGTGACGGAAGGATTGTCAACTAATGTAGATCGATGGAGGACTCAGGCCAGAAGGCTGATCGCATAGGCGTCCTCGCCCGACGGCTCGACGCCGAGTACGGCCTCGACCTTCCGCCCGGTCGCCGTCCGGCGGATATGGACGATGCGATCGACCGCCTGTGCGATGGCGCGGCGCGGCGTCCGGGTCGATACCTCCGTGATCAGGTCCTCGACACGGCGAAGCACATCGTCGGCAGAGTTCGCATGGATGGTCGACAGGCCGCCGGGATGTCCGGTGTTCCAGCTCTTCAGGGTCTCGAGCGCCGCAGCGCCATCTCGCATCTCGCCGACCACGATCCGGTCGGGTCGCATGCGCAGGGCGTCGCGGACCAAATCCACGACGCCGATCATGACCGGTTGCCGCCGGGTGAGGACAGAGACGACGTCCCAGGCCGAGCATTGCAGCTCGGGCGTATCCTCCACCATAAAGACACGGTCACCGGCGAAGGCCGGCTCGGCGAGCACGGCATTGGCCAGGGTCGTCTTGCCCGAGCCTGTCCCTCCCGAGATGAGGATGTTGAGCCGATCGGCGGCGGCCGTCCGAAGCACGTGAGCCTGGCCCTGCGTCATCATTCCCCCGACCACATAGTCGTCCAGGGTCCAGATCACGGCCGGGCGCTTGCGGATCGAGAAGGCGGGGGCCGGGGTCACCGGCGGGAGCAGGCCATGGAACCGCTCGCCAGAGCCCGGGAGCACGCCCGACAGTCTCGGATCGTCGCGGGTGACGGTCTCCCCGACATAGTCCGCGATCAGGCGGACCACCCGCTCCCGCGCCTCGGCTGAAAGGGTCTCGCCTGTGTCCCGCCGCCCCTCGCCGCTCCGGTCCAGGACAAGCCGGCCATCGGGATTGGCGAGGATCTCGACCACCTCGGGCTCGACCAGGGCTGCCAGGATGGTCTCGCCGAGCGCATGCCGGAGCGCCTCCAGCTTGCGGCTGGCGATGATCGGATGGCTGGCCATCAGTTGGCCTGGCCGAACGACCGATCGTCGGACGCAACGTCCGGCTGGCGGTCCGTGCGACCAGCGACGATCCGTGCCGCCGTCGCGTCGAGCAGGCGCTCGATGCGGCGGTCGACGGCGGCCTGGACCGTGGGGTCCTGGTCGACCACGGCATCCGGAAGCCGCAGGAAGAAGGCCCTCGCGACCTCGATCAGGAGTTCCTGGACGATCTGCATGTCCCGGGCGGTGGATTTCATATGGTCGCGCAGGGAGCGTTCAAGGTGGAGCAACCGGTCCTCCGGATCGGCCTGGGGGCTCTTCTGCAGGCCCCGGGCGATGGCGCGGCCGGCCGCCTGGCTGAGCGGCATCCTGCCACTGCGCGCCTCCCGGTTGAGGCCCGCCAGAATCTTGGGGTCGTTGAGATAGACCTGGACCCTGCAGGTCGCCGCGTCTCGTCTAGCCATCGCCCAGTCCTTTCAGGTGATCGAGCGCCGCGTCCTGCGCGGCCATTTCCTGCGCCACCCGCCCGTAGATGTCGGCCACGCGCGCGGCGACCTTCCGGTCGTCCATGGCCGCCGCCACCTCCTTGAACAGAGGCAGGCTGCCCTTCGGATCCTCGCCGAGGCCACGGCGACCCAACCAGGGATGCGGGGAGGCCGGCGGCGCGTCCAACCGCTCGCCCTGGTCGGGTGCGGCGTCACGGGCCCGGGTCCGGAACGGCTCGCGCCGGTCATAAAGGAGCTTTCGTGTCCTCAGGGGCCGAGTGCCGGCGGCGAAGATCAGCTGGTCGTCGTCCGGCAGGGACCGGACTTCGCCGGGCTCCAGCAGCGGTCGTTCGATCTGGGATCGCGAAACCGAGCTCCTTCCTGCGCCCAGCCCGGCCGGGGAACTTCGGCTCGTCCGTGTCTCGAGAACCGACCCCGTGAGCTTGGAGACCTTGTCCTGCGTCAGGGGATCGAGGGCCGAGAAGGCGGTGTAGACCGCGCAGTTGTCGAGGATGGTGTTGTTTGACCCATAGGTCTCCACGATGTCGTTCAGCGACTGGGCGACAAACATGACCTTGACCCCGTAACCGCTCAGCAGCCGCAAGGACTTCTCGAAGAAGGTGACGCGCCCGAGCAGGGGAAACTCGTCCATCAGCATCAGAAGATTGTGCTGTTTGTTTCGACCGTCGGAGGCCTCGCCCTCCCGCACCGTCAGGGACTGGGCCGCAGCATAGAAGAACAGGCGGACGAGCGGACGCAGCGCCGCCGCATCGGCCGGCGCGACCTGGACGTAGAGGGACAGGGGAACCGGCGCGCACATCAGGTCGCCCATGGCGAAGTCGGACCGCGAGAGGCAGCGCTCGATGTCCTCCCCGGCCAGCCACTTGAGGTAGGAGCGCGCCGTGCCCTGAACGGAGGTGCGGAAGCGATCGTGCATCGCCGCATAGCCTTTGACGGCAGTGGCGATGAACGGGTGCGTCTCGGGCTCTCCGTCCTGCCCCGGCCGATGCAGGGCCCGCGCCATGACGTCGGCCGCGTCGTCGAGGTCGGCGAGCATGCCGCGCACGGTCAGCAGTGTCTTGTCGGCGTCCTCCGCCGTGTAGAGGACGTGCAGGATCACGGCTTCCAGGATCTCCGAAGCCGCCTTGTCCCAGATCGCCTCGTCGTCACGCGCGCCGCCGGGGTCGGAGAGAATGGCGACGAGGCGCTGGACGTGGGCCAGTTCCCCCGGGCCCGGCAGGATTTCGGCGAGCGGATTCCAGCAGGCCGAGGCCGGATCGCGCGGATCGAAGTAGAGGGCGTGGCTGAAGCGCGACCGCCACCCCGCGCTCAGCCGCCACAGCTCCCGCTTCGGGTCATGGACGAGCACGCTCGCGTTCCACGAAAGAAGGGTCGGCATCACGTGCCCGCGTCCCTTGCCGGATCGCGTGCCGCCGGTGACCAGGCTCGGCCGCAGGTCGGTCGTAGCAAGCAATCGCCGTCCCAGGAGGCCGAGGACGCATCCGCCGGTCGCCGTCAACCCGGCCTTCCTGGCGTCGTCCAGGCCGCCCCAGCCCCTCACGCGGCGGATCGCGGAGCCGCCGTCGGCCATCGCGCCAAGACCAAGGCCGCCGACGGCGCCGAGCAGGATCAGGGGCGAGCAGGAGGTGAAGGCCTGTTGCGCCTCAGTGGCGAACCGGAGCCTCCAGGCGAGGATCGACCATGGCGGGTAGAGTGAGACGTCCGGGCCGAGGCGTAGCGCGCCGCCGAGGGCAGGCGCGTCATCATAGAGCCAGGCAAAGGCCTGGGTCGCGCCCTGGCACCCGAGCAGCAGGCCGAGTGCGAGGAAGATGAGGCGCGTCCGCATCTACCCGGCCGCCGGGGGCTGTCGTCGGCGTTCGACCTCCAGAACGAGGACCGCGGCGCTGTCGATCCGTCGCCGATGATAGGCGACGATCGCCGCCAGCAACTGGGTCTGTGATCCCACCGTCTCGATGCGCAGCAACTCGTTCGCTTCCTCCGCGACGTCGCCGAACACGCGCGCCTCGGTTTCGGCAAGCATTCGGAGTTGGGCGTCGACGAGACGGAAGGCCTCGATCAGCGCGCGGTTTCCGGTGGCGCGAACGAGCCGATCGAAGAGGTCTCGAACCGCGACTTCCCCGGAGACGTCCGAAGCGGGGACGGAGGCTGTGGTCAGGCCGACGGTCAGCTCCAGGCTCGTCTCAAGACATCGGCACCGGACCCAGAAGCGATCCCGCAGCAGCGACGTATCGACGCGCGGGGCGACATAACCCACCCGCGGCGCCCGCTCCATCAACCCCTCGCCACACAGCCAGGCGAGCGCCTCGCGTACCGGCGTGGTCGACAGACCCAGCCGGCGAGCTTCCTCGATGATGACCACCGACCTGCCGGGCAGGTAGACGCCCTGCATCGCGCGATCCCGAAGGCTTTCGAGCGCCAGGCTGAATGGGTCTCGGGGACGCGCCATTACTGCTCCGAACAAGGAGAGTTTCTCTTATCAACAGGTCATGCGGCCTCGCCAATGGGTTGCGAAGCCGGAACACGCGATCCGCAAGTTAAAGTCGGCTCACCCACAAGAAATTGCGGACCGACCCGCAAATAATTGGCGGGTGAGACGAAGCCCGGCGCTGCTCTCCACACGCGGGCGTTGATCGCGAGCCATTCTCGACGCACGATCCCCTACCGATCGATGCGGAAGGGCGTGTGGTTGATGAGTCGTGTTTCGCTAAGCCCCCAGGATGACGGTGCCCTTCGCTCGGCCGCCCTCAAACGGGTCCGCAAGGCACGGAATATGTCAGCCCAGGAGGTCGCGGACGGACTTCACATGAGACTGCGCACCTATGAGCATTTCGAAGCCGGACACGGTCGGCTGAATCTCGACTACCTGCACCGCTTCAGCGAAGTCACGCGAAGCGACTTCTATGGCCTGCTCCATGCGATCGCGATCGGGTCCCCGGAGTTCGCCGTGCGCACGGCGGACAACCAGTTCATGACCACCTTCACCATCCTGCTTCAGGCCTACGACCTGAAGATGGGAGATCGTATTCACGATCTCGACGCCCGCGCCTTCATTGAGGCGTTCGGCGACTTTTTCGACAAGCTGACCGAGATCTGTGACCAGCGTGCGCAAGAGGCGGCGACCTTCCTCGAGGAAGGCAAGCATGACCTCTCCTCCAGGCGGCCCAAGCCCGGACGCTGATCCAGATATACGCCGGATATAGCTTTGCTTCTGCGCCGGTCGCGCGCTCCCTGAGCAGGCCACATCCGTGGCGATCAACCAAGGGAGACTGAAATGAAGACGATCACACTCCGCCTCGTCAGCTTCGGCAGCGCCAAGGCCCTGACCCGTGACGGCATGGGAGCCCTGTTCGAGGAAGCCGGCGTCAAGAACGGCATCCGTCCGACCGAGGGCTGAGCGCGGGGCGGACGACCGACGTCTAGGCGGTCGTCCGCTTGCCGCTTCAATCGCCCATGCGCCGCCGATCAATCCCCGGACCTTGAAGCGCCATGACTGTTGACCTCTGGTGTCATCCCGACATCTTTCTGGCCGTGGTGGACGAGGATGTGGTCATCCTCGACGTCGCGGGCGACCGTTACGACTGCCTGTTGGGCGCCGCGGCGCTCCTTAAGCTTAAGCCGGACGGCAGTATCCTCCCGGTCAGCGATCTGGTCGCCGAGGGGCTTCGCGACGCGGGGCTCGCCGGCGACGCCCCCCTGGGTGCGGGACGCCGACCCCCTATCCCTCCGATGCGCGAACTCACCCCGGCGCCCGAACCGCCCCGCCTGGAGATCGCCCGCGCCGCCCTTGCCTGGATCGTCGCCACCGCCCTGTTCCGCGGCAAGCCGTTGTCCGTGCTGGCCGAGTTTCATAGGGCCCTGCGGGGCCGCGCGATCGACCAGGACGAAGTCCGGCTGGCCCACTTGGCTGGGGCCGCCCGTCGCGTACGGCCCTGGATTCCGTTCGAGGGAGAATGCCTGCAGAGGTCTTTCCAGCTGCGCTGCTACCTGGCATCGCGCGGCGTCGCCTCTGACTGGATCTTCGGCGTCAGGACCTGGCCCTTCAGCGCCCACTGCTGGCTGCAGATCGGCGACCTCGTGGTCGGCGACCGGCTCGCCCGGGTGAGACGCTACACGCCGATACTGCGAGCCTGACGGTGGGCGACTATGTCCTCGTCTGTCGCGCGCCTGACGACCCGACGGCCGAGGCTCGCTCGGACCAACTGGTCCAGACCGCAGCCGTCCATGGCCTGACTGTCAGAAGGCTCAATCCGACCGCCTGGCTCGCGGTCAAGGGATCGGTTCCCGCCACGCCCGTTCGCGTCGGCGCCTGGACCCTGATCGGCGATGTCTTTGATCGGCGCTCGCCCGCGCTGCCCCGGACGGCCCCCGATGATCCGTGGGACTATGAACGCAAGTTGATGGCGAGGTTCTGGGGCCGATATGTCGGGGTCCTCTTCGGCGCCCGCGGTCAGATCTCCAGTCTTCTTCGCGACCCGTCGGGCGCCTTGGAATGCGTGGTCTGGTCACAGGACGGACTGACGATCGTAACCTCCGCCGCCCCCCGCTGGCTGATCGACGTCCTTCGTCCCGCCTGGCGTATCAACATTGATCGTCTGGCTGAGGCCCTGCACGCCGTCGTCGCTCCGACCGGTCAGCTTCTGATCGACGGTCCCACGGCCCTCGAACCCGGAACCCTGCAGGCTCTTCCGCCAGACGAGCCGGCCCACCCCCTATGGACGCCTGCGGACATTGCCCGGCGAAGTCTCGCCGCCGCGCCGGATCGGGATACCGCGATGGAGGAGGTCCGGTCCGCGATCGACGAGGCCGTGGCCGGCCTGGCGAGCCTTCCCGGGCCGCTTGCCGCGGAGGTGTCTGGAGGGCTCGACTCCAGCATCATCGCCTCCAGCCTTGTTCGGCAAAGGCCTGACCCGGCCCGCCTCTGGATCAACGCCTATGGCGCTAACGCGGAGTCGGATGAACGCGTCTTCGTCGCCGCACTTGGCGGCAGGCTCGGCTTCACCCCCCTGTCCGTGCCCCATGTGGCGGGCCGGATGGATCCGGATTGGCTGGCGGCCATCTCCGGCGATTTCCGGCCGGGGTTGAACGGGCTCGATTATCGGCAGGATATCGCCTGGTCAGGGCATGTGATCGATGCGGGCGCCCGGGCTCTGATGACCGGCAAGGGCGGCGACAGCATTCTGTTTCAGGCCGCCACCACTGACGTCTTCATCGATCTCTGGAAAGCGCGCGGCTGGCGCGCGCTCGAGCATCCGGACCTGGCCGAACTGGCCGCCGCCAACGAAATTTCGATCTGGACGATGATCCGGGCCGCGCTGGGTCACCAGAACGCGGGACACGAACCGCTGCAACAGGCCCATCCGATCCTCTCTCCCCTTCGTCGACCCTTCGCTCCCCATCCCTGGCTCCGGGACCTGGGGGACTTTGGCCCCGCCAAGGCTTTTCATGTCGCCGGGGTGGCCGACAGCGTTTCCCATCATGGCCCTTCTGTCCTGTCCCAGACCGTCGACGTCCGCCATCCTCTATGCGCCCAGCCGGTTGTCGAGGCCTGTCTCGGCCTTCCCACCGCCTTGCTGACGGCCCGAGGGCGCGACCGGGGATTGGCGCGGCTCGCCTTCAGGGATCGGCTGCCAGCCGTCATCGCCGACCGGCGGTCCAAGGGGGAGATGACCCGCCTCTATGGCCGGCTGATCGTCGACAACCTCGACATCCTGAGGCCCTGGCTCATCGACGGCCGGCTGGCGGCGTTGGGCCTCATCGATCGAGCCGCCACCGAGGTCGAGCTCACGCCCGAAGCCCTCATCTGGCGGGGGCGGCATGCGTTCATCCTGGCGCTGGCGGCATTCGAGGGATGGACACGTCTGTGGGAGGATCGCCTGGGGCGCGCCGCGTGAGCCGGCTCGGCTCGGACAGGCTGCGATCGAGCCAGTCGAAGATCTGAGCGTAGTAGTCCCGAATGTTGGCGGGGCTCCAGATCAGGTGCTTCTCCCCCCAGTAGGTCACCATCCGGGCGTCGCCACCGTTCCTTAGGATGGCGCTGAACATCCGCTCCGATTGGCTCATCGGGGTGAAATCCATGTCGGCCGTGAGGAAGAGGACAGGCCGCGTGATGCGGTCGGCCCGCCCGAATGGACTGGAGGCCGCATAGAGTTCGGGGTCGCGCCAGGGCGGCGTGGACAAAGCCCCCTGCCCCACCTCCGTCCAACCCTGATTGAACCGAAAGAAGATGCCGTTTTCCGGCTGGATACGACCCTGGCCGTCGAACTCGCCCCACATTCCCGCCATGTCGCTGAAGGGGGCGGAGGCGATATAGGACCGGTATCGATCCGAGCGCGTGGCGATCTCCAGGGTGGCGTAACCGCCGAAGCTGTGGCCCCAGAGGACCATGCGGTCGAAGGGCGCCTCAGGATAGGCGGCGTGAGCGGCGTCAACGGCCAGGTCGGCGCTGCGGACATAGGCCTCACCCCGGTCCTGGACCAGGGCGTCTCCCGGCATCGAGGGACTGAGGATCGCATATCCCGCCGAGACGAAGACTTCCGGGCGGGTGCCGTAGGTCATTGCGAGCGGATCGACCCGAGCCTGGTTGTCGGCCCAGCCCGGATAGACCTTGACGATCACGCCCCGAATGTCCCGAGCGGGCCCCGGGGGCAGGAACAGCCAGCTGGTGGTCTCGCTCCCGTTCACATCCGGATGCCGGATCGGCACGGCTTCGGTCAGGACGATGTCTTCAAGAGTTTCGTTGACCCGGTCGAGGTCTTGCGGCGGAGCGGAGCTGCGCCGCACCAGGGTTTCCGACAAACCCTCGGGACGGAGGGTGAGAACGCCCTGCGCCGACACGGCGACCACCCTCTCCTCCTTGCCGCCCAGACCCTGGAAACGCGCAGCGCCGACCTCGGTGAGGACGAGGCTTTCCCCACGGGCGCCGAGGGCCGAAGACCAGTCGCGGCGCGGCGCCTCATTCCCCTTCAAACGGCGACCGAGGTCGGGGTTGAAGACGACGGCTTCCCGGACTGTGGACGTCTCCTCCGTCAACCGGCGCATCCCCTCCGCCGTCAGGGCCCAGTAGCCGCCGTCGGCGAAGACATAGAGGCGGTCTGGACCCGCCGCTGCAATCCGCGTAGGCGCCGTGGCCATGTCGTGCGTCAGAACCTGGGGCGGTTCGTTCGCGGACAGCAGATGCCAGTCCCGGCGCTCGGTCCCGGCGCCCTTGGCGTAGAGAACCGGAGCCGCGCCGATCCAGTCCGCCTTGACGCCGTTCAACACGACTTCGGCGGACGTGCCGACATCGAGGCCGCGCGTTTCGAACCAGACGGCGCCGGCGGCCGAGACCTGACCCAGACGCCCCTCTCTCCAGCGATTGGCGTCATGACGCGCCCAGATCAGAACGCTGCGGGAATCGGGCGACCACCGCAGGAGATGGAAAGCGACATCCATGTCGCCGGTCGGCCGGGTTTCCGTTCCAGTATCGAGATCGATGAGCGACAGTCTGTGTCGACGGTCGTCCTCCATATGAAGCAGTTCTGGCCGGGCCAGCGGAATCTGCTCTGCCCTTCGGATCAGCGCCGCCTTGGCGCCGTCGGGCGACAGGGCGAAGTCGCCGATACGACCGTCGGCCAGTGTCCGAAGCGCGCCTGTCATGACGTCGAGGCGGACGAGCCGCTGGATCGGCTCAGGCGTTTCCGTCGACAGGACGCCGTCGTGGGCCTCGATCACCGTGCGAGACGGCTCAACACCGAGCGCCGTCCGCTCCCACGCTTCGCTGCGCCTTGTCGTTGCGGTCTGGTCGTAGCCCAGCAGAAGCGGCAGACTGCCGTCGGGCCGAACGACAAGAACGACGACCGTATCGGACGCCCAGGCCGCTGCAGCGCCATTGAGCGGGAGATCCGGCGTCAGCCCCGTCCACGTGACGGAGCCGTCAGACAGGGTGACGATTCCATATTCGAAGCTCTGGCCGCGAAGACGCGTGATCAGCAGGCGGTCGCCGGCCGGAGACCAGGCCACGTGCTGCAGCCCCAGACCGGCGCCGTTGAGAAGACGCCGGGGCGGTGCGGACGGCTGCTGGGAATCCGCCAGCCAAAGGTCCATGAGGGTTCGGGTCGAGCGTCCACCCAGACGGACCTCCGCCAGGGTGTCGTAGCCTGCCCGCCTTTCGTAGATCGCATATCGGCCGTCGGGTGAGATGTCGGCGTGACCGAAGGCCTCAAGGCCGAGAAGGTCGTCCACGGTCAACCGCCGGGCCGTGTCCTCGGCCCCGGCGGCGGCGGCCATCGCGATCCAGCCCGCCGCCACGAGCCCTGCGGTGAAGCGTCTTATGCATGTCCACATCGAACCGGCTCACCAGCGACGCGTGAGCTGAAGCGAGACCACCCGGCCCAACGGATTGGCCTGGCCGGGATCAAAGCCGAGGCCTGTCGAGGCGTCATAGAAGGGCGGGTCTTCGTCGGTGAGATTCTGCACGGCCAGTTCGATCTGGAGGCCGTCGCCATCGCGGCCGGGCGACCAGGCCAGACGGGCGTCAACCGTATCCCAGGCGTCGATCTGCGCGCCGAGCCGATCCTTCTGTCCGGCGACATGGTTCCAGTATGCCCCCGCCTGAACGCCGCCGCGAGACCAGGTCAGACCGGTTCGAGCGCGTAGCTCCGCCGGATATCCGATCAGGCCCGCCACCTCTTCGACGATAGCGGTTGGCGTGGTCTGGTTCTCGTAGTCCAGGATCCAGGAGAGGTTGGTCTCCGCCATTACTCGGCCATCACCCACCGACCAGCCGGAGCGGGCCGTGACATCCAGGCCGCGGATCCTGACGGAGCCGGTATTCACCCAGCGCGTGTCGACCAGGGCGCCGTAGGCCTCGACAGGAAACAGCGTGGAGTATCCCGGAACCCCGGCATAGGCCTCGATCAGGGCGCGGTCGGCGGGCCGGTTGGCCGGATCGACAAAGGTTACGAACGGTCTCAGGGTCGGATCGACGAGGGCCCCGCGGAAGTTGGCGTTCACAGGTTGCGCAATCCGGTCTTCAAAGCGGGTGTCGAAGTAGTTGAGGCTTAGCGATGTTCCATCTCGCGGCCTGAAATCGATCCCGGCGGTGAAGGTCTCCGAAGTCTCGGGTTTCAGGTCGGCGTTGCCTCCATAGACCATCAGGATCAGGGCTTCGGAGCCATCAGCGCGGTCGAGAAAGGTCGGGGAGACGCCCGGCGCGTCGAACAACTGGGCCAGGGCGCCGGCGCGAAACGAGGTGCCCCAGGAGGACCGCACGACGATGGCCTCAAGCGGCGACCAGACCAGGCCGATCTTGGGGTTCGTGGTTGTTCCGAAATCGTCGTAGTCCTCGATCCGGCCCGCTACCGACAGGTCGAGTCGACGGATCCCTGGCCGGGCATTGTCCGGGCCCACGATCGGAATCCGGGCCTCGACGAACGCCGCCGAGATTGATCGCTCCGCCCTCGGGCTTGAGAAGGGCAGCGGCGCGGCTCCCGACAGGAAGGTCAGCCCGCGGGTGTCGAACCTCTCATCCCTGAGTTGAGCGCCGATCGCGACCGAAAGATCGCCGCCGGGCAACCGCGTCAGAGGCCCCTGAACCAGGATATTGGCCGACCGCGAACGGCTCCGGTTATGCACTTCGCCGTAGCCGCTGGCGATGAAGTCGAGTACGGCGCGACTGTTCGCGCCACCTTGGCTGAACAGATTGAAGTACCCATCCACGGCGGCCCGGTACGGCGTGGCGGGATCGTCCGGGATGGCGCCCAGGGCCTCCGCCAGATAGCGGCTGTTCACGCGGTTGCTGTTGCCGAAGTCGGCCTTTTCCGTCGCTTCGGCGAGGTAGGCCTCCGCCGACCAGTCCGCCGACAGATCGACCCGCACGCCGAGGGTCGCGCCAAGGCTTTCCGATTCCGTATGGCTCCGCGCCGGCCCGATATCCCGAACGAAAGAATAGGCGACGGTGTGAGACGCCGCGCCGGTTGGTGAAACGAACCAGGGATTGGCGCGCGTGACGGTGAAAATGCCGGCGGACGGCGCCGTCGCGAGGTCGGTCGTGCGAAGGCTGTAGCGAACATCCGCGGTGAGCTCGACCCGGTCGCCGAGCGACTGGCTGACCCGACCATAGGCGCTGTGCCGCTGCAGTTCGGGGAGCAGATCCACGCCGAGCATGCCCGACTGGCGGTTTGTCTCCCCGGCCACGAAGTCGGCTGGCCCCTGAACCGAGCCGCTGGCGTTGGGGCGGATCGCGTACTGCACGCCATAGCTTGAGGTCGCAGGATTGAACGCGACGATGTTGCCCGGCGCGCTGTAAAAGCCCCGGTGATCCGTTCCACCGAACGGACGCAGGTCGCCGTTCGCCGTGTAGGGACGGTCGGAGGTGCTGAAGGCCTTGGCGCTCTGGTATTCGTAGGACAGATAGGCTGCACCCGACGACCATCCGCCGCCGACAATGTGGGAGGCCTGCACGTCCTCGGCGCCGCCCTTCGCCGCGGAGGCCCGCACCCGGCTTTCATGGCCATCGAAGCTGCGGCGCATGATGACGTTTACAACGCCGGCGACAGCGTCCGCGCCATACAGGGCCGATGCCCCGTCGAGCAGAACATCCACCCGCTCCACGGCAGCAGACGGCAGGGCGGAGATGTCGGCGAACTCCGCGCGGGATCCCGTCCCGGCCAGCCGCCTGCCGTTGACCAGAACGAGGGTCGACGCCGGTCCCAGGCCGCGCAGGTTGACGCCTGTCGCAAAGACATTGTTCGACCCGCCGGTGTCGGACAGGGCGGCCTGGCTGATCGGTGTCGACGCGCCGGCGTAGTTCTGCGGCAGGGCGATGAGGGCCTCCGCCACGGTGCCCGCAGCCCGGCGATCGAGATCATCACGGCTGAGCGTGACCAGTGGAGAGGCGAGTTGTCCAGACGTTCGCAACAGGGTGCCTGTGACGATCACGTCCTCCAGCGCCGTGACCGCCTCCCCGGCCGCCTGCGCGCGAGGCGAGCCACGTCGCAGATAGATGACGCCTGGCCGGGTCTCGGACCACATCAGGCCTGATCCGCGAAGCAGGTGTCCCAGCGCGTCACTGGGAATATGGCGGCCCCGCAATCCATCGGTTCGCAGACCGGCGACCAGATCGCCCGAGAACATGATTTGCTGATCGGACTGGGCGGCGAAGAGGTTCAGGGCGTCGCCCAGCGATCCGGGCGGAATGGCGAATTCCCGCGCATCCTGAGCGCTGGCGGCGACACTGATGGAAACCGCACCGGCGACAAGCGCCATGGCGGACAGACGATGCACGCGATTCATTTCAAACTTCCCCTCGACGCCACGTTGCGTCGGGGAAGAGGCGACTCAGCCCCACTGCGGCCCCGGAGGCCGATCCGATTTATTTTCCGCGTTCCGACAATCGGATCGAGCCGTCGGGGCCTGCCGACGCCCGAAGACCGAAGACTTCGGACGCCGTGGAGACGAACGCGTCCCGGTCGCCGGTTTTGAACACGCCGTTGACCCGTTCATCCTGCCGGGCAGCAGCGTCCAGTTCCACCTTTGCCGTCAAGTACCGGTTCACTTCGGCCACTGCGACGCTCAGCGGCGTGTCCCGGAACACGATCCGGCCGTCCGTCCAGCTGATTTCGGCCTGCGTGTCCACGTGGCGAGCCTGTGAGCGTGTAGGTGTGACACGGGCTTGCTGGCCGGGCTCGATGCGCTGAGTGGTCCGTCCGCCCGCGACTTCGACGATTCCTGAGACGAGGGTGACCCGGGCATCCTCTCCATCCCGCCGCACGTCGAAGACCGTTCCCACCGCCGTCACACGGGCGGAACCCGCCTGCACGATGAAGGGCCGTTCGCCGTCGTGCGAAACATCGAACAAGGCCTGTCCAGATTCGAGATCAATAAGGCGCTGGTCTCCGTCGAACCGAACTCTGATCCGGGATGCTGTGTCGAGACGAACAGAAGACCCGTCGGAGAGCTGAACGAGGCGCTGTTCGCCAACAGACGTCGAGAACATTGTCCGGGTGTGAAGCCAGGACCAACCGCAGAAAGCCAGGGCGGCGGCGGCGGTAATGCCGATCAGACCACCCGCCACCAGGCGTCTGCGCCGGGTCGCCGGCGGCCGCGAACCGCGCGAGAGCACATCGTTCAGGGCATCCTGCATGGCGGGTTGGGTGGCAAGCTTGCGACTTTCTCCCCAAGCCTGCTCGCACCGACGATATGCGTCCGCATTTTCCGGCAACTCACGCCAAGAGAAGAAGTCCTTGATCGTTTGGGTCGATACGCTGCGTTCGCCCAGGCGCGAATGCCATGCCGCGGCCTCGGTCTCGGCGTTCGTAACCCGCTGTTTCGGGCCGGCCATGATGCGTCCCACCTCTAGCGCCTGAGCTGCGCGGCGCACATCGCCAAAGCCTTGGTCATGCGCCACTCGACGGTCTTTGGGCTGAGCCCGAGTTGTTCGGCGATCTGGCTGTTCGACAGACCCCCGACCCTGGACAGCACAAATACATCTCGCAACGGTTGTGGCAAGCTCAGCACCACCTCCTGCATCATAAGAACGTGCGCCTGATCCGCCGCATGCGAGTGCGCAAACCCTGGCGTCGCTTCGATAAGCAGCTCCGTCCGACGCCTCGTCAGCCGCGCCCGGGTGATCGCGATATTGGAGGCGACTTTGAGCAGCAACGCCTTCGGATGGCGGATGTCGGTCGTGTCGCTCATCGGAATGATCCAGAGCCAAGCTTCCTGCACGACGTCTTCGGCATCCCAGCCGAAGCGCCGCCGGATGCGCGCCGTCAGCCATGGCGAATAGAGACGGTAGAGGCGGTCTAGATGACCGCGACCTCGGTTAGGCAGCCTGTCGTGAAGGCCCGCCGCGATGTTGGAGGGGGTACGAGTAAGGCGCGGATTAGTAGACACTTTAGAGCCGCCTCGAAGGTCAAATCATAAAAACAAGCATGAGCAACATATTGCTAGCTGTATAGCACCTTTTCCAAAGCCGCTTCACCGACGACCCATGCGGCATGGATTGGAAGCTACGCGTCGGCAGAAATATCTTGAGCGCCAGAAGCGGTAAGGGCTGGTCGCAACAAGTGCTGGCTGGCGAAGCCGACCTTTCACTGCGCTTCCTCGCTGGTGTCGAGCGCGGTGAGGAGAATCCTAGCCTCGAGACGCTGCTCGCGATCGCCATAGCGTTGGACATTGCCCCGGGGCAGTTGTTCGACTGACTGACTTCGGGATCACGGGATCAAGTGCCACTTGTGGCAACGAGCCCCCAAACTCATGAGGTAGAGACCGTTCTCATGGTCAAGCTCGCGCATGTCCAAGCGCTCCGAACGGCGCTTGTCGCTGGCGCCTCGGCAAATCAAGTGAGAAACTGCACATCGAAATCGTGATTTGCCTGCAGAAACTGCATAGAGTCGCGCTTCAATCGGTGCGGAAACTGTGACCCTGATTATCTCAAACTGCAGCAAGCGAAAGCGCGTTCCGGCCGATCCGGCGCTCCACGCTCGCGATCTGGAAAACGGGGCACCCAATGCCGTGGCCGAGGCTTGGGTCGCCCGTCTAAAGGCTACAACGCCTTCGATGTCAGCGTCAGCACTCTATGCCGGCCGCGCATTCTTTGAGGCCCGCCGAACCGCCCTCGACCTTGGGGCTTCGCTCGCCGTCGTGTCGGCCGGCCTTGGCCTAGTCGATGGCGAGACGGCTGTACCCTCCTACAGCCTGACGACTGCGCGCCGTGACCCAGACGACATCCTTAGGAAGACAACCCGCGGCGCTGCGGACTGGTGGACAGCCCTGACGGCCCTGTCTCCATTTCACTGTGATGCGTTGGAGACGGAAACCGGACCCATTCTCGCGGCCCTTTCATCTTCCTATCTCGCTCTGCTCGCGAATGACTGGGGTCAGTGGCCTGTCGAGCGGCAGGCCCGCTTGAGACTGTTCACCAAGGAGGAGCCCGCCGCTCTCCCTGAGGGGCTTCGCCAAGCGTGGATGCCCTATGACGACCGGTTGGACGCGGCTGCGGACGGCCTCGCCGGGACCCAGAGCGACTTTGCCCAACGCGCGCTGCGCCATTTTGCGGTGGTCCTGCGGAAGAGGGGTTCACTTGATGAGGATCGCGCCGCCGTCCGTCACGCCCTTGACGGATTTAGCGCTCGCCAGGTCCCAGTCCGAAAGCGCGCATCTGATGCCGACGTTCAGTCCGCTATTCGCGCCCATTGGGATGCCGTTCAGGGACGCTCCGGCGCGATGTTGCGCCACCTGCGCGATGACCTCGGCATCGCCTGTGAGCAAGGTCGATTTCGGACACTGTTCACGACCGTCGCCGCAGAGCGCAAGGGAGGTGACCAATGAAGGGCCCCAAGATTACGGTCCGGGCGCTGCGGACACGCCAGGGCGTCGACGTCGATGTCTTCGCTTTCTTCCTCCCCGGCGATCAAGTCGCGCAGATCGCCGACATCACGCGTTTACGTCGCGGTGAAGGCCAGCTCGAGGGTTTCCAACGGAAGGAAATCCGCGCGCACGTTTCTGAGATCGCCGAGTTCCTAAGTCAGGGCCCAGTACTCTTCCCCAACGCGATCATCCTCGCCCTGTCTCCGCAAGTTCGCTTCAAATCCGCCCGCGGACCGGCGGGTGAGGACGAGGCCGTGCGCAGTGGCGAGTTGCACATCCCCATCCGACCGGAAGGTCAGCGCGCGGCTTGGATTGTCGATGGTCAGCAGCGTTCGCTGGCCTTGGCGCGCGCGAAACAGGCGGACCTGCCTGTCCCTATTGTAGCTTTCTTGTCGGACGACACCGAGACCCAGCGCGCCCAGTTCATTCTCGTCAACAAGGCCAAGCCGCTGTCGCCGCGCCTGATCGACGAATTGCTGCCATCTATGGCGATGGTGCTACCCAAATCCCTGAAGGCGCGACAGCTGCCCAGCGCGCTCTGCGCCGCTCTCGCCGATACGCCAGGTTCACCGCTGAAGGGGATGATCAAACGGGAATCCCAGAGCGAGGGTCCGGTCGGCGTTATCACAGACTCAGGTCTAACCAAGGCGATCGCGGCGAACCTTCGTCCCGCCGGCGCCCTCGGCGCCTATGATCCTCAGGGCGGCATGGACGCTGCATTTCAAGCCCTTTGCACCTATTGGGGAGCTGTCCGCGACGCCTTCCCGGACGCATGGGGCAAGTCCTCCGAGGATAGCCGGCTGATGCATACGGCGGGCATCCAGGCGATGGGCGCCTTGATGGATCCGATCTGGACTCGCGCCGACGCCAGTGCGGACCCGGACACGGCGGTCGCGGAGGCTTTAGCCCGCATCGCTCCCCGCTGCGCCTGGACTGAAGGGCAGTGGGATGGCCTCGGTTGGGGCTGGGGCGACATCCAGGCCACCAGCAAGCACATCAAAGGATTGACCGAGCATCTGCTGAAACTCGACCGAGAGCTTTCGAGGCCGGCGCGATGAAGTTCATATTCGCTGACAGCCTCGACTTCGTGGATCCAGGATACGATTTCCTCAACGACCGAAACGCTCCGGGCCGCAAGCCCTATTGGGACGACGCCTATCCGCACGAGATCATGGGCTATGCGCCTTATCACGGCATGTTGGTGTCACGCGGAATCGTCGGCGACGGTCCGGTAAAGGGAAAGTACACGGAGGCCCAGGCGATGCGGTTCCGCCGCGTGGGCGCGCGCGAATTCCTTCGATTGAACACTCCGGCCTTCGCCGACCTGGCGCTGTTCGGCGACTGCGGCGCCTTCACCTATGTCGCTGAAGACGTGCCGCCTTATACCCCGGCCGACACTATGGAGTTCTACGACGACTGCGGCTTCACTCACGGCTGCTCGGTCGACCATATTATCTTCGACTTCGACGAAACGGTCGCCGGCATGGAGGGCGGCAGCGCCGAAGCGCATCGCCGGTTCGAGATCACCCTTGAGAACGCCGCTGTCTTTCACAAAGAGGCTCGGGCGTTCAAACGATTTACGCCCCTGGGCGTGATCCAAGGATGGTCTCCCGGCAGCATGGCCGAGGCCGCTCGCCGCCTCGTAGCTATGGGCTACGACTACCTAGCCATCGGCGGCATGGTTCCGCTCAAGGCTGAACAGATCAAGCGCTGCCTCGTAGCGATCCGGGATGCCGTCCCGCCCTCGACCCGCCTTCACATCCTGGGTTTCGCCAAGGCCAACGAGATCCACGAGTTCGCGCCCTTCAACGTAACCAGCATCGACACCACCTCGCCCCTGTTGCGCGCCTTCAAGGACGACAAGCAGAACTACTGGCTCGGGGACGGTCCTAGCCTGACCTACTACACGGCGATCCGCGTCCCCCAGGCGATCGAAAACCCGCGCCTTCAGCGCCATGTGCGTCAGGGGGACTTCAAGGCGGAACGGCTGACGCAGATGGAGACGAGCGCACTGGCGGCCCTGCGCGCCTACGACCACGACGATCTTGATCTCGAAGGGGTGCTTGAAACTATCCTGGAATACAACGCCGTCCTCGCGACGGGCCAAGCGTACGAACACGTCCGCACCAGCCCGACGATGGAGAAGCTGCGAGGTCGCTATCGCACAACCCTAGCCGACAAGCCCTGGCGCAGGTGCGATTGCCGAATCTGCCGCGACGTCGGCATCGAGGTGATGATCTTCCGCGCGAGCAACCGCAACAAACGACGCGGCATCCATAATCTGGGGGCCTTCAAGACCGTGGTCGACGCCCTCACCCCGCCGAAAGACAAGGCCCCATGATGACACTGAGCTTTCTCGCCGCACGCGCCCGGCAGAGTGCGGACCATGACGTCCTCACGTTCGCCGCTACGGCAGAACAGGTTCAGAGGTTCGCCGAGATCGACCGGGTCGGGCGCGACGACGCCGGCGCGCTCAGCGGCTTCCAACGCCCCCAGATCGCCGGCCACATCCGCGAGATCCGCGACTATCTTGAGACTCCCGCAGCCATCCTGCCCAACGCTATCGTGGTCGCCTTCATCGAGGGCGTCGCGGTGGAGGAGGTCGGCGACGGAATCTGCCGGGTCACGATCGATCTTTCGAACGGACCGCGCGGCCTGGTCGTCGATGGCCAGCAACGACTGACCGCTCTCAGCCTGTCCTCGCGCCAGGACTTCCAGATGTTTGTGTCCCTGATGATTTGCCGGGACGAGGCTGAACTGCGGCGTCAGTTCGTCCTGGTCAACAATACCCGGCCGCTGCCCAAGTCGCTCATCTATGAACTGCTGCCCGAGGTCGATGGGCTCCCCGACCGGATGCAGAGCCGCGCCTTGGCGGCCGATCTCACCGCTCGTCTCAACTACAGCAACGCCTCTTCGCTCAAAGGGCAGATCTACCAGCACACCAATCCATCCGGCGTGATCAAGGACACCGCCATCCAGAAGGTTCTGATGAACTCCCTCAGCGACGGGATCATGCGGCTGATGGTGACGGAGCCGAACGGCCCCAGAAAATGCTTCGATCTGATCAGCGAGTTCTTCAAGGCCGTCCAGAGTGTCTTCCCGCAGGACTGGTGGGGCCATAAGCCCGCCTCGTCGCGTCTGGTCCACGGGGCTGGTATCCAGGCCATGGGGTTTGTGATGGAGACGCTGGCTACGCTCGACAACGCCCGCACCTGGAGCGAATTCGCCAAGGGCCTCGCCGCACTCGAAGGCCGCACAGCCTGGACCTCGGGCTCCTGGGATTTCGGCAACGGCGACGCTCGGCATTGGAAGGCGGTCAACGTCACCTCCAGCGACGTAGCCCTGCTCACCAAACATGTGGAGAGCATCGTGCGGCGCGATATCCGGGCACGCAAAGTCGCTGCGGCACAGGCTGCTGACGCTCAACCTGATCTGCTCAAAACCCTCGACTCATGATCTTGTCTAGCTGACGCCATGTATGAACTGACCAAACAATTCCGCTTCGACTGCGCCCACACCCTCGAACGTGTCGTCGAGACCGAGGGCAGCCGGCGCATTCATGGTCATTCCTACCGCGCCCAGGTGACGCTGCGCGGCAGGCCGGATCCGGTGAGCGGCATGATCATCGACACCTCCCTACTGGCCATGAAGCTGGGCCAGGCGCGCGACGCCCTCGACCATCGCTTCCTCGACGAGATCAATGATCTCGGCCCCGGGACGATGGAGAACCTGTGCGCCTACATCTGGCGCAAGCTCGAGGACGACATCCCGACCCTCTTCAGCGTGACAGTGCTGCGGGACTCCACCGAAGATCAGGTCACCTACTTCGGCGAAGCGGCATGAGCGGCGCCCTGGTGCTTTTCTCGGGCGGACAGGACTCGGCCACCTGCCTGGCGTGGGCGCTCGACCGGTTCGAACGCGTCGAGACTATCGGTTTCGACTACGGCCAGCGACATCGCGTCGAGCTCGACGCGCGGTCGGTCGTCCTCGATCGCATCCGGACCTTCAAGGACTGGGGTAGAAAACTCGGCGAGGACCGGATCCTTAGTCTCAGCGTCCTGGGCGAGATCAGCGACACCGCCCTGACCCAGGACGTGGAGATCTTCACTTCAGCCTCGGGCCTGCCGAACACCTTCGTGCCCGGCCGCAATCTGTTGTTCCTCACTTTCGCCGCCGCCATCGCCTACCGGCGTGGTCTGAAGCATGTCGTGACGGGGGTTTGCGAAACCGACTACTCTGGATATCCGGACTGCCGGGACGACACGATCAAGGCGCTGCAGGTCGCCATCAACCTCGGCATGGAATCCCGGCACGTGCTCGAGACGCCGCTGATGTGGATCGACAAGGCGCAGACCTGGGCGCTAGCCGACGCGCTCGGCGGCGCTGAACTCGTCGAGTTGATCCGCGCCGAAACCCTCACCTGCTACAAGGGCGAAGCCGAGACGATGAACGCCTGGGGCCGAGGCTGCGGCGAGTGCCCCGCCTGCGACCTGCGCCGCACCGGCTTCGAGCGGTGGTCAGCCCAGCACAGACCCTGATGAGGCTTTCCCTCACAATCTAGGCTACCCGTCCGATTTCCCTTTTCCTCTCCGGCTTGTGCGACGAAAACTGCGCTCGGGGTGGAAGTATCATTGGTCGATTCGCGGATTAAAGTCGGAATGCTCGTCGCCCTACCTGGGCGGCGCGGAGCAGCGACCGTCGTCTCGACGGACGGCGCGCGATGCGATCTTGCAGTCTTTCATTCGATTGCTGACGTAAGGGTCGAGACCGGCTCGATCTCCGGATTGGATCGCGTCGCCCTGGGTCCGGAAACGAGGGTCTATGTCGAAACCGAAGCGGGATGGCGCGTGGGTCGCGTAAAGGCCTACGATTACGCCACGGCGCCCTGGGTCACCTATACGGTCAGGTTCCCCAACGGCCGTGTCGCAGAACTGACCGAGGACCGGCTCAGGGTCCGGGTGTTCGAGGCTTTTGGAGATCCCTGCGAGGTCCTGACCAGTGGCGGCGGCGAGAGCCAGTTCCTGCATGACCGTCGTTGGGGCGCCGTCGAAACCGGCGTCTCACTCAAGGCGGCCGCTCAAGGGCTTACCGGCCTGCTCTCCGCCAGCATCGAGATCGTTCCCCACCAGGTTTCGGCGGTCCGACGGATCCTGACCGACCCGGTGCAACGCTACCTCCTCGCCGACGAGGTCGGCATGGGCAAAACCATCGAGGCAGGCGCCGTCGCAAGGCAGTGTCTGATCGACGACCCAAACCGCAATGTCTGGGTGCTAGCGCCCTCCGCTCTGGTGGAGCAGTGGTCGGACGAACTCTCTCTTCGCTTCGGCCTCGGTTCGCCGCAGGTCAGGATCTTTGCGCACGGCGAAGCCTTGCCGATGGCGAAGCCGGATCTCCTGATCGTCGACGAGGCTCACCACCTGGTCGAGGATCCGAACCGCCTTGCAGAGTTCGTAGGCCTTGCGCACAGCGCCCCCCGCCTCTTGCTGCTCTCGGCGACACCGGCGCTCGGTGACGCGCGTCATTTGCTGTCGCTCCTGCACATTCTCGATCCCAGAGCCTACGCGCCGACGGACGGGTCCAAACTCCGCGATCGGCTGGGTCTCAGCCGGGAACTCGGTCGGCTGCTGATGTCGCTCGACGAAGGCGCGCCCGTTTTCTTGCTCAGGAGAACCGTTCAGCAGTTGGCGGACCGTCTGCCCGACGATGCGGTGATCGACACGGTTCGCCAAATCTCGGAGCATGAGGACCAGTTTCGGGACGCCATCGGCGGCTTGCGTCAGCACCTCGCCGATACATATCGGGTTCACCATCGCCTGATCCGCGCGAGACGACGTGACGCCGCCATCTATTTCCACGATCGCGGCGCTGTAGACGGAACTGTTCGCAGGCATCTTCGCGTCGAGGTCGATGAGGACCAACGGTGGCCTGATATCCTCCACGCGATCGAGGACTGGCGCGACGAGCTCAAATCCGACCTGTCCGAAGTGATCCAGAGACAGGCCGCAGGACGAGAGTTGATCACAGTTCTCGATGGCCTGTCGTCGGGACGTCGCATTCCCTCCGAGGCGACCGCCGTCCGTTTTGCCCACACGCTCGACAGCGACCCCGGCGCACGGCCCCTCAGCGTCGTTGCGATCGAAGTGCTTCAGTCCGCCGTCAGGCAACTCAAGGCCGCCGGCCAGAAGACGCCCAAGATCGTCGCATTCGCCACCGAACAGGAGCGTGCGGTCGAGGTGCACACCTTGTTCGGCCCGCACCAGACGTCCGCCCTCCTCCTCACGCGCGACACCCAGCCCTCCGACGCCAAGGACCGGGTCACCGCGTTCCGGGAAAGCCCTGACGCCGAGATCCTGATTTGCGACCGGTCGGGAGAAGAAGGACTGAACCTCAATTTCGCTGACGGCATCGTGCACCTCGACCTGCCGTTCTCGGTCACGCGCATGGAGCAACGGATCGGCCGCCTCGACCGCTTCGGGCGGACCAAGGGCGCGATCCAGCAGAGGGTGGTCTTGGCGACGGACGACGACGCCAGTCCCTGGGCTGCGTGGCTGGATGTCCTCGCCGATGGTTTCGGCCTGTTCGAGCATTCGACGAGCGACATCCAGTTCGCTCTGGATCGCCTTGAAGGGGACCTCGCTCAGGCCTTCCTGGAGCGCGGCGCTGAAGGTCTTCGCGAGCGTATTCCCTGGGTTCGCGAGCAGATCGCCGCCGCCCGCTCCGAGGCTGACGAACAGTACGCGCTCGACGCGTTCGCTCTCGCGGATGGCGCCGAGGCAATGTCGCAGTCCATCGAGGATGCAGAAGGCGACGAGGCCGATCTGCAGGCGCGAACCGAGCACTGGCTTCTCTCCGCTCTGCAGTTCCGTCAGGTCGGCAAGACCGCGGATCAGCTTCGCTACTGCTGGACGCCGAGCACCCTCGTGCCTCGAGAGCCCTGGGAGAACGAGTTCGGCCTCACCTCTCAGACGGCCATGACTTGGCGTCGTCGGATCGCCATGCGGCAGACGGTCGGTCTGCTTCGCCCCGGGTCCCAGATGCTGGACGCTATGGAGAGGCACCTCCGGTGGGACGATCGCGGATCGGCGTTCGCGACCTGGCGCATCGATCCCTCGTTGTCTCGCTCGGGCGTCGCATGGGCGGGATTCCGCTTTTGCTTCGTCGTCGAGCCTGCGCTTGACGCCGACACGGAGGTCTTCGGCAGCGTGGATCGATTTGGCGTCTCCCGCAGGGCTCAAGGCTTCCTTCCGCCCTGGTCGCACCGGTTCCACATCGACGTCGACGGTGCCGTCGCATCTGATGCCCACGAGACGATCCTGGCGCGGCCCTACTCGAAATCCCCAGACGCCGCCGGCGCCCGGGACATCAATCTGACGAGTCGACCTGATCTGTTCGAACGCATCGCGCCGATGTCGCTGCTCAGAGACCGGTTGCAATTCGTAAGAGGGCTTGCGGAGGACAAGCTCCGGTCCGACCCGGGTTTCACGAGCCGAGTGTCCCTCGCCATTGTTCAGGCACGCCAGGATCAGCAGCGCCGCGAGCGTCTTGAGGCCGGCGAAGACGCCACGCTCTCACGAACCCTTCAGCGGGCTGTCGAAGCACCGCGACTTCGCATTGATTCTGTTGGTTTTATCGCACTCTCTGGTTCGACGCCGGAGTCGCTGTGACGCGATTGACCGACCATGAGGCCTTCCAGGCCCTGCAAGCGCACATCGCCAAGCCTTCCGAGGAACCGTGGAGCGCCGCGAGCCCGGCCATCGACCGTCTGCGGCAGGCCTGGCGTCTGGGTGCCGATCGCTCGCAACTCGAACTCGCCGTGCTTCTTCGCCAGGTGCTCGTGCGCGAGGCCAGCCAACGACAAAGCGGCTCGGCGCGGCTGCTCATGCCGTCGGGTTCCCCCCTTGACGGTTTCGACCTCGGTCGGGTCGGCCTCGAAGCCTCGCCGCTCAGCGGCGGCCAGCTCCTGTCCGCGCGCGCCTGGCGTCCGGATTGGACTGCCGACGATACCGATGACGGGCTAGAGGCTTACGCCTCGTCGGAAGCCTGGAAGCGGACCGACTTCGGCTCAGTCGCCGAGGGGGATCCCTTCCTCGGTCAGGTCGGTCACTCCGCGTACCAGAGCGTCGGACAGCGGGCGGCGGTCAGAGCCGCCTTGACCACGCCACCTGGCGCCAGCCTGACCGTGAGCCTGGCGACCGGCGAAGGCAAAAGCCTCATCTTCCAACTCGCCGCCCGCCTTGGCTTCTCCGACGGCATTCGCGGTCTCGTCGTCGTCGTGACGCCCACGGTCGCGCTGGCCATCGACCACGAGAACGCAGCGATCGAGAAGGGCTTCTCCGGGCCGATTGCGTACCGCGGAGGCGACGACACGAGCAACGCCCAGTTGATTCAGTTGATCCGCGACGGTCGTCAGACACTGTGCGTCGCCTCTCCAGAGGCCATCTGCGGTCCTCTCAGGGCCTGTCTCGGCGAGGTCGCCGACCGAGGCGATCTGAGCGCCCTGGTGATCGACGAGGCGCACCTGGTCGATGCGTGGGGCACGGGGTTCCGCACGGAGTTCCAGTCGCTGTCGGGCGTCCGGCGGGACTGGATCGCGCGTGCACCGTCTCACCGAGCGATGCGTACGCTCCTCCTGTCCGCCACGCTGACGCCACCCTCGCTACAAACGCTTGAAGCTCTCTTCTCCGGCCCTGGCCCGTTCGAGGTTCTGAGCGCGCTGAGACTGCGCAGCGAACTGGACTATCGGGTCGTGCCACCAACGCCGGCGAGCCTTCGAGACGACCGGGTGGTCGAGGCGCTGAGGCATGCGCCACGCCCGGCGATCCTTTACGTCACCCGGGTCGCGGATGCCGAAGCCTGGCGAGTGCGGCTCAAGGCCGAAGGGTTCTCGAACATCGCCATGGTCCACGGCGGCACGGCCGCCACGGCGCGGGAACAGGTGCTCAAAAGGTGGCGCGCCGGAGACCTGGACCTCGTCGTCGGCACCTCCGCCTTCGGCGTCGGCATCGACTATCAGCACGTCAGAACAGTCCTGCACGCCTGCATTCCCGAAACGCTGGACCGATACTACCAAGAGGTCGGGCGCGCCGGCCGGGATGGACGCGCTGCCCTGGCGCTGATGTTGCCTGCCCTCGGAGACGAGAGCGTCGCCCAGAAGCTCAGCGACGTCATCGTCATCAGCGTGAAGCGGGGCCTGCAGCGCTGGACGTCCATGTTCGATCGCCGCCTTGGCCTCGACGCGCCTGACACCTATCTGTTGCCGCTCGACGTCGCACCGAGCCAGGAGGCCGACGACATCGACATGCAGGGTGAGCGCAACAGTGACTGGAATGCCCGCGTGCTGGCCTTGATGGCGCGGGCCGGCCTGGTCGAACTGCTCGGCCCGCCGGTCTGGGACGGCAATCGGGTCGGCCCGCACGAGCGCGTCAGGATCCTGGATTTCGAACACAGCCGGGAAGAGACTTGGCGTGACCGCGTGGAACCCGTCCGGCTTTCACTCCACAGGGCGGGTGCGGGCGACTTGCAGCGGATGAAGGATTTCGTACGCCAGCAGGACTGCCCGTCACCCGCCCTGCTGAATCTTTACGACTGCGGCCCCGAAGCACAAGCCTGCGCCCGCTGCGCCAAATGTCGTCCGCAACCAAATGCTCGGGCGCCGTCCCAGCCCCGCCTCGAGCCTCTCAATCCCTGGCCCACATCCTCCCTGCTGTCAGAGACGCTTTCGGGGCTTTTGGATCACAACCGCAGAGCCGTGGTCTGGTACGACCCGCTTGCCGCAGATCGCGGTTTCCGGAGACGTTTGCGAGGGTGCTTCGAAGCCCTTCACGACTGCGGCGTTCAGAGCTTCGGGCTGGTGGCGACAAGCGCGACCATTGACGACGCCGTGACGACCGTCGGAGTCGATCGCGTTCTCTTCGTCAGTCGGGTGGATCGGCACACGCGCCGGCGTCTACCTCGCGGCCCTGAAGTGCTGATCCTCGGCTCGGGTGAAACGCTGGATCGGACGATCCTGGAACCCCGCGCCCTCGGCCTCGAGCGGGTCATTTTCATGCCGCGCGACACGCTCGACCCGGACAGGCCGGGCGTCTACCTAAGCGCCACCTATGCGGGTAGGCAGTATGACTTTAACACCTTCTATTCAAGGCTGACCGTATGAGTGTGATCAGCCGCCTTGAAGCCATGCCCACTCGCGTCCGCCTTCTCGTGTCCGTGCTCGCGGAACGGCCATCTGGCGAGACTGAGGAGCGTCTGTTGGGACTGTGCTCTCCGCAGTCCCTCAGGCGCGAGGTGAAGGACCCCACTTCTGTCTTCAGAACCACGCTCTTGACCGCCAAGGATCTTGGCCTCGTCGTCGAAGCGGAAGGGAGGCTGCAGGCCAATCTCAAGACCGCCGGCAAGTCCTCCAACACTGAGGCCGCCGTCTTCAGTCAAATCGAAGCCGCGCTGTTATCGACAGACGATGGTCTGGAAGACGAAGAAGCCTTCGCAAAGGCCATGGCCTGGTTTCTGATGCAATCGCCCCGACACCCCTTGCCCTTCGCCACAAACTACAAGCCGAAACTCGAGCAGCAACTCCATTCGGACTCCGGCGCGCCCTTCGACCTGACCAGTGGCGATCGCTGGAACACGTTCACCTATTGGATCCGCTATCTCGGATACGGGCAGGTTCTGGCCAACCGGGCGGTCGTTCCGGATCCCACCGATGCTGTGCGCCGCCACCTGACCTCCGCGATGGGTGGGGCGCCGGACCTGCCGATTGGCGCCTTCCTGGCGAACCTCGCATCCGCGGTCGTCGTATTCGAGCAGGGGCGCGTACGTCGTGTCATCGAGTCTGAAGCCAAGCCGGGGTTCGAGCGCGAGCCCCAGCGACTTTCCAAGTCGACGAGTTTCGCGCTTCTGCGCCTCGAGCGTGAGGGACTGATCCGGCTGCGCAATCCGTCGGACGCCGAGGCCGTGACCCTTGACCTCGGAGCCGACCCGACGCGCCGCGTCAGCCATATTGGTCTTGTGGGAGGCCAGGCATGACGATGCCGCTTTGCTGGACCCCAAGAGAGGTCCTTCAGATCATCAATACCGAAGCCGAGGCGATCCCGTCTGTGGTTTTCCGGGCCGTCCACTCTGCCCGCGAACTGCGGGTGAGCGGCTTCATCGGCACGAACTTTCATGAACTGCAACCGAACCACTTCAGACCGATAAGCCAGGATGGATTGCTCGCGGAGTTTCTTCGCCCAGAGGCGCCCTATTCCCGCTTGGTGGTCTACGGCCGGTCAGGTTCGGGAAAGTCGCACCTGATCCACTGGCTGAAGCTCAACATCCCGACGACATCCGACCGCCTCGTCGTCGTCGTGCCCAAGGCTGGCACCAGCTTGCGCGCCATCCTGGAAATGTTGATCGGCGAGCTTCCCGTAGACCGACAGGAGTCGTTCCGGGACGCGCTGTCGCGTACGGGCGAAGCGGTCGCGACCCGGCAAGGACAGAAGGAACGGCTCCTCAACGAGATCGCATACGCCATCGGCGAACTCGAGCCGTCCGAGCACAGTCTCGACCGAGATCTGGAGGCCGAACTGATCAAGAACGTGCCTTACCTCTTCCAGGACGTCCATTTCCGGCAGAAGCATTTCTACGCCGACGGCAACCTCATCGCCGATCTGGTCGATCACGTCTTCGCCGCCCCGTCCGCCTACAGGCCGGCGGAGCAGCGGCGCATGTTCACCCTCGCCGACCTGCCGATCGATCCGATTGACTTCAAGGACGCCGCAGCCTTGGCGCAGACGGCGCTGCAGTATCTCTATTCGATCCCAGGCGCGCCCGAAATGGCCGTGGACATGCTCAACCGCTGCCTCGAGCTTGCGATCAGTCGAACATTGAGTTTCTCCGGCGACCGCCTCGTCGAACTGATGGTCACATTGCGACGACACCTCAAGGAGGACGGACGCGAACTCGTCCTGCTGATCGAGGATTTCGCGCGGGTCCAAGGCCTCGATCGGGCGCTGCTTCAGGCCATGATCGACCAGGGACAAGACAGCAGCCTCTGCAAGCTGAGATGGGCGATCGCCGTCACGACAGGCTTTTTCGAGCAGGTTGTCGACACCGTCTACACGCGCATCACCCATTTCGTGAACATGGACCGTTCGACGGCTCGCGCTGACGTCGATCTGCTGGACCAAGCGGGGCTCGCGGCGTTCGCAGGCCCCTACCTTAATGCGGTGAGGCTGGGACCGAACGGACTTCAGGCGTGGGAAGCGCAGGGCGTCGGCGCGCGACTTCCGAATGCCTGCGAGGAGTGTCCGTTAAAGACGGGGTGCCACCAGACGTTCGGACATACGCCCGCGGGACACGGGCTCTTCCCCTTCACGCCCAAAGCGCTTTGGAACATGGCGCAGCGGGCCGACGATCAACTCGTGGAGGCGTTCAATCCGCGAACGCTCCAAACCGGCGTTCTCACGCCGGTGCTTGACGACTACGGTCCGAGTCTGCCGGCAGGCGAGTTCCCGCCTCCGGCCCTGCTCGAACGCCTGGGCGGCTTCAGAGCCTTCGACGCGGCGGCCCGGAGCGAGCTCAGGCGTCGTGCTGGAGCGGAGGAAGGACGTGTCGGCGCCTTCCTCGAACTATGGGATGGCTCCGGTCGTCCGTTGAACCTGCCACAGGACCTGCGAGAGGCGTTCGGCATTCCCACCCTGGGCGATGTGGCGGACGCCCCAGGAGACGAGACCGACGACATCGCGGCGAAGCCGGTCCTTGCGCCGCCCGCGAGCGGCCGCAAGCTCACGAGAGAGGAGGTCGAACTGGAGGCCTGGGCCAGGGGCGAGTTTCTGGACAAGGCGCCCGACACGCTGCGCCCGATGATTTTCGAGGCCGTTGCCGACGCGATCGATTGGGATGACCTGGGATTGGAGAAGTCGCGGTTCTGCGGAAACGAGGCCGACCGAATGTTCCGTAGACGCTCGATCGTGTTCGACCGTCAAGGCACGACCGAACTTGCGCTGCCCCTCACCCTGCGTATCCCGCATGCTGGTGCAGATGCCTCAGAACTGGACCGCACGGTGGTGGGGCTTTCCGGCCTTGTCCGTGCGAAGCAACACGGCAGCTGGGACTTCGTTGGGGGTTCCGAGGCGCTCGCCGCTTACCTGGAAATTCTCTCGAGTTGGAAGGCTGACGTCGAAGGGCAACTAAGGGCGTTCACGGCCCCGCAACCGGGTTGGGATCTCGTGACAGCAGCCATCGAGCTGCTGGCCGTCCAGGCCGTATTGAGCGGCCGCGTGAAAGCCGAGGCGGATACGGTGTCTGACGTCAGCGCGATACTCGCCGAAAAGCCAGGCGACGCTTCGGCGATGACCCAGCCCCTCAGCCAACTGAACGACGGGATCAATCACCGTCATAGCGATCTCCGCGGTGTCGTCCGTGCGCTGAACTCCGGAAGCAAGGGCGGCGAGGTCGGCACGCTGATCAGTCCGACGCGCATCGCATCGACGCTCCGTCGTCTTAGAAGCGATGGCTGGCGCCTGAAGCAGACACCCCCGGCGCAAACGAAGGCGGATCAGTTCCCGAGGATCTCGGTTGCCTATCAGAAGGCCAAGGACGCCCTCGAGGCTGCCTGCGACGAGGAACGTGCTGCGCGGCTCCAGTGGCTCGACGAAATGGAGGCGGCGTTCGGAGTCGACGCAAAGCGGGCGGCCATCATCACGTCTCTCAGGCAAACCCGCGATGCGTTCGCCGACGAGGGGTTGGCCGGACGGACGACGGCGAAATTGGACGAAGCCTTGAACACGTTCCAGACCGTCCTTTACGACGATGCCGTCCAATCAGCCCGCTCCTTGCGGACGGTGGAGGACCCGGTCGCGAGCTTGCCGACATACGCCAGAGCACGGTCGGGAGCCCTCGTCGGCGGGCGTGATCTGATAACCGCTGCGACCGCGTTCCTGAACCAGGGGCAAGGCTACCTCGCGGAACAGGCCAACCGCATCAATGCCGAGGATGAGGGCGTCCTGCGCGACATCCAGACGATCGAAGGTGCGCTCGAGACCATTTCGGACGCCCTTCTGGAGTGGGAGGCGTCCGATGCTGCTTGACCAGGCACAGCAGTTGCGCACCGCGCTCGACCGGCATCGCGAACTCAAGAAGGCGAGCGGCAAGGCATCGGTCTTTCGCTCCCGCGCAGTCCAGTTCGGCCCGCTCGCGACCGATCTGACCAAGGCCGAAGACGTCCGTCGCGCCCTGCTGGCGGAGGGCGTGGAGGTCCGGGCCCCAAGCCCCCTGCCCCAGGCCCGACAACAGGCCCAAACCTTGCTGGCGAAGTTCCGCGACGACCGCGACAGTCTGTCCGACGCAGACCCCGCCATCCGTCACGCGTTCACCGGCGCGTTGAAGTCGGCCATCGCAGAGTCAGGAAAGACCTCTTCCGAGGCTTGGCGCGCGATGGTCGTCGCCAAGGCGGACATCGCGGCCCTCGACCAGGTTCTGAGCGCCCTCGAAAACCTTTCCGCCTACGCCGGAGCAGTCGCCCGCATTCGCCAACTCGATGCGATCTTGATCGGCATCCGTGACACGATCCCTGAGGCCGGCGCCGTCAAGGAAAGGCTCGACGCCCTCAACGCTGCCGTGAAGGCCCGATCCGAAGCGATCGGCGCCATTGAAGGCGGAGATGTCCCACCCACTGTGCTCGCCTTCTTGCGCAAGGTCGCACAAGGCGGCGCCGGCCTGGACGACTTCACCGTGGACGTCAGGGACTGGCTGGTTGCGAGAAACCTCCTTGCGGGATTCCGGATCGTTCCACAAAGGTCGGCGTCGTAGTGAGCTCTCTCGACCTTCTCGACGCGATCGAGCGCCTCGAAATGGAAGCCCTGCGGTGGGGTTTCGTCGACGGAAACCTGACAGAAGACGAGGCGACGGCCCTGGCCGCCGAGATCCTCGGTGGCGGCCCTGTCGGCGACGATGCGATCGAGGACCTCCTTGATCGACGCCTGATCCTGGAAGTGCGAGGCGTGGGTGACGAGATCGCGTATCGGTCCCGCTTCGCGGAGACGGTTCGCCTGCTCAGCCGCCTCCGGCAGCAGTTCGATGGGCGGGCCTGGACGACGGCGCCCCGTCTCGTGTCGGACTTTCGCGTCGACTATAGGCAGCGGCGCTATCCTCGACGCGACCGGACCGCGTCGGACGTCCTGACGCGGATCGACCCGGCGGCCTCTCTCCAGAGACGGGCGATCTGGAGCGCGTTCACGGGTCCGACCGACATGGATCTCGCTGATTTCCAGGAAGCGGCCACCGAGCGGTTGCTCAAGGCTCGCGGCGACGCGGGCGTCATCGTGACGGCCGGCACAGGCTCCGGGAAGACCCTGGCCTTCTACCTTCCGGCCATGACGCGCGTCGCAGAGGCGGTTCGCCCGGGAGAGTTCTGGGTCAAGGTCCTCGCCGTCTATCCTCGTACCGAGCTTCTGAAAGACCAGTTCTCGGAGGCGTTCCGCCTGCTGCGCAAGGCTGACGGGGCTCTGGCCCAAAGCCGTCCGGTCTCCATCGGCGCCTTCTTCGCCTCGACCCCTCGCCAGGCGACGATGAAGGACGTCGCCGATGCGAAATGGCGCAAGCTGGGCGATGCGTACGTCTGCCCCTGGCTGCCCTGCCCTGCCTGTGGCGACAGGTTGATCTGGCGCGGCGAGGACATCACGGAGAAGCGCGAGAGGTTGGTCTGCGCTTCGGTCTCCTGCCATGCGTCGATACCCGAAACCCAGATCGTCCTGACACGCAATCGGCTGATGGACGCCGCGCCCGACGTCCTGTTCACGACCACGGAGATGCTCAACCAGCGGCTCTCCGACCTGAAGGCTCGCCGCCTGTTCGGCGTGGGCCGCCCCTTCCAGCAGCGACCGTTCTTCGCCCTGCTGGATGAGGTTCACACCTATACCGGGGTGGCCGGCGCTCAGGCGGCCCTCACCCTGAGGCGCTGGAAGCATGCCTTGAACGCGCCGATCGTGTACGCGGGACTTTCCGCCACGCTTCGAGAGGCCCCGCGGTTCTTCGCCGATCTCGTAGGATTGCCGCCGGGAGCGGTCGACGAGATCACGCCCGGCGACTTGGTCCAGGAGGGCGGCGAGTATCAGATCCTTCTGCGAGGCGATCCGGCGTCCCAGACATCACTTCTGTCGACCTCCATCCAGAGCCTAATGCTGCTCGCCCGGATGCTGGACCCGCTCGAAGGCGGTCGCTCGGGCGGGGCCTTCGGCAGTCGCCTGTTCGCGTTCACCGACAACCTCGACGTCATCAATCGGCTCTTCGACAGTTTCCGCGATGCGGAAAGCCTCGACCCCTTCGGGCGCCCTCGCCCGGGCGACCTCCCCCTGGCGGCCCTGCGTGCACCGACCGCGGACTTCACGACACGCCGGCGCCGAGATCGGGACGGCCAGGTCTGGGCGGCGGCGGATGCGATCGGTCGGGGCGTTACCGCGCCGCTCGTCATCGGACGCACAACCTCAGCCGACAGCGGCGTACAGGCCGATGCGGACGTGATCATCGCCACCGCCGCCCTTGAGGTCGGCTACAATGACGACCGTGTCGGCGCCGTCCTTCAGCACAAGGCTCCGAAGGACGCAGCCTCCTTCCTGCAGAGGAAAGGACGTGCCGGACGCCGCCGCGGGATGCGGCCCCTCACGGTGACCGTGCTGAGCGATTACGGACGGGATCGCGTGGCTTTCGAAGCCTACGAGCATCTCTTCGATCCCGCCCTGCCGCCGCAACGCCTCCCCGTCGAAAACGACTACGTGCTTCGGATGCAGGCGACCTACGCCCTGTTCGACTGGATCGCGGATCGAAGCCGGGCGCCGTGGGGCTGGTCCTGGGACGTGCTGAGCCGCCCCTCAGGCTCGAAGACGACGCCTCTGCGCGAGGCCGCCAAGACCCTGCTGCTTAAGGTGGTCGAAGGCCACGCCGCGACCCTGGCCGATCTCGGCGCCTACCTCAAAGGCGCGCTGCAGATCGACGAGGCCGCTCTGCGGAGCCTGCTCTGGTCTCCTCCCCGGTCAATCCTTCTCGAGGCCGCGCCAACGCTTCTCCGACGGCTTCATCGAGATTGGGCGAAGGCTCACCCTGTCCCGCCGAGCCTTCTCGACATCCAGTCGGACTATCATCCGCTGCCCGATTTCGTCGCCCGGACCCTCTTCAGCGATCTGAACCTTCCGGAAGTGATCGTGGACATTCCCGCCGCGACCCGGCGAGACGCGGCCAAGCAGAGCAACATGCTCATCGCTCAGGCCCTGACGGAACTCGCCCCAGGACGGGTCACCCGTCGCTTCGCCACAGAACACGGCCACCTACACCATTGGTCCCCCCTGGATCCCGACCTGCCCGAGCAGGATGTGCCGATCGGCCAGTTCACTGGCGCTTCCGAGGAAGTCGGACTGTTCGGTCCGCCAGGCGCGAGCGTTCGGGTCTACCGGCCGTGGAGCATTCCGCTGCACCACGCGCCGCGACACGTGGCGGGTCCGACATCGAATGCAAGGCTTAACTGGGCGAGCGAGTTCATCCCGTTCGGCGAGCCGGTCGCGATCGATCTCGGATATCGCAATCCGTGGCGGGACCAGATCACCGGGGTGTCGGCCTACCTGCACAGGTTCCGAAGTCACGTCGCCGTGCGGCGCTATGCGCCTTCGGGCGAGGCGCTCCTCCGTCGCGTCGGCAGCGATCGCCGCATCCGCTACCGCTTCACGGACGACGAGGGAAATCCGGCGGCTGTGGGCTTTGAGATCGATGTGGACGCGCTCGCGCTTGACCTCAATTTCGGCCTGATCGAGACGCGTTGGCGCCATCTGCCCGAAAGCGTCCTGTCGGGATGCAGGCTGGCTTACTTCCGGCACCGTCTCCTTGCGGACGATCTGCTTCCGGATGATATCGACGCCTTTCAGAGGGACTGGCTGCAGCAGATCGTCATCGGAGCCGCCATCGCCCGCGCTGCTGCGACAGGGGAGAGCCTCGCCGGCGCTGCCGCCGCTCTGTTGGGCGGGCACGACGCGGCGCAGCATCTCTCGAGAACGGTCGATGCGATCTTCCAGACGCCTGGGGTCGCGGACGATCCAGCCAGCGCCGGAGATGACGAGGCCGCCATGGCGACAGCCGCGGATGGAGGGCATGCGAGCGCCCAGGCGCAGACCCTGACCGACGTCCTTCGCCGTCCGGAGGTTCTGGCTCGCCTGAGGGATCTGGCGCAGGAGTTCGATGCGCCTGACCCGACCCTGTTCGGCCGATGGATCCGCGACACCTTCGTCAGCACCATGGGGGAAGCTCTCCTTCAGGCCTGCGCCAGCCTGGCGCCGCGCCACGTCTCGACCGATGCGCTTGTCGTCGATGTCGAGATCGGGGACGCGGCGCGTCTCTGGGTGACCGAGACGACCCTTGGGGGCGCCGGCGTCCTGCAAGCGATCGTGGATCGGATCGTCCAGGAGCCGAGAGCTCTTTCACGGGCGCTCGAAGCGGCGCTGGCGCCGACCGACCTCGAACTCGCGGCGAGCGGCCTGGAGACCTTCGTCGGGCTTCTGCGGGACGATCCCGAAGTAGCTGCGGCGACGCAAGGTCTCAGGTCGGAGACGACCTATGCACCCCGTGAGGCGCAGCGGAGGATCCTCTACAGCCTTCTGGACGACAGGGGGCTGACCGTCGGTCATGCGCTGAGCGTGTCTCTGAACGCACGACTGCTCACGCCAGGAGCGCGGCCGGAACTCGACCCGCTGCTCGCCGACCTGTTGGTGCGCTGGATTGATCTAGAGCGCGCGACTGGCGTCGCGATCAGCGTTCGGGAGATCTCGTTCGTCTTCGCCCTGTCCGAAGACCTGCGCACTCGGGTCGCCGCGGCGACCGGAGTGGCGGGACAACTGCAACCCGCCGACGCAGCGCAGATCCTCAGCAATCTCCTGTGGCCCCGAGGCGTCCAGATCTCTCAGCAGGCCTTGCAGTCCTACAATCGGTTCACCCAGCGCCGCAGCACCGATCCCAGAATGGCCCGCGCCCTTCTCGACCGGACCGGACAACGGGTGCCCCTCGATCAACCGAACTGGCAGGCCACGGCCGCCCGCGTTCTCGCCGAGGACGGAGCCGTCGAGGTTTCCATGCCGATCGCCGGCGCTGACCAACTCCGCACGGCGCTGGTCGAACTTCTCATCACACCTGTCGACATCGGTTATCTGCAGTTCTTCCCGAAGCTCGAGCGCACGGAACGCCAGGGCGATACACTGATCGTCACCCTCGTCATTCAGGAGCAGGTATGACCTCGCGCGACCTGACTGGACCCGGCCAGACCCGTGCCATCCGAGACCTTTTGCAGTCGCTGTTCGCAGTCGAACTGATCAAGCCGAGCAAGCGGCTCTGGATCGGGTTCGGGTGGATCACGGACATCGAAATCCTGGACAACGAGGCTCGGCAGTTCGCGGCCCTTTGTCCGGATTGGCCCGTCTCGATGATCCGGTTGTCCACGATCCTGGCCACGCTCGCGGAACGCGGTTGCGAGATCGTTATCCTGATCAGAGATCATCCTCACAACGTCAGCTTCATCGAGAAAATGCAAAAGCTCGACCTCGGGAACTCGGTTCGGATCAAGGTGGCTCCGGACTTCCATGAGAAGGGCCTTTTGTCGACCGACTACGTCCTGTCGGGCTCGATGAACCTCACGTGGAACGGCATCACCGTGAACGACGAGCACATTCTGCTGAGGACCGATCCGGCTTCGGTCGCGGAGAGACGCCTGCAGCTCGAGGAAAAATGGAGCGACGTCGTTGCTGGCTGAAACGCTCGAAGCCTCGCAGGCCTCACTTGACGCATTTCGGGATGCGACCGGCCGTCCCAACCTGGCGCCGGATCATCTGGCCCTCGAATCCACGGCCCTGGACGACGCCTTCCCTGGCGCCCTGCTCGTCTGGGACCGAGGAGCTGATCGCGTGCCGGTCTTCTACGCCGTGGCCTCGAACCATCGGCAATGGCGCCAACTGCGCCCCCTATTGCTGGCCTTCGCGGGTCCGACGCTGACGGACTTTTCGGGAGCCCCGCGCCTGCTCAACCGGGCGCTGCCTCACGAAGCCCATCTCGCCGCCCACAACCCGGCGGCCGTGGCCCGTCTCGTGCCTCATCCGGGAACGGCGCCTTCCGCTCTTCGCGCCCTGGCCCGGCTTCGCGCCACCCTGGCAAGGGCTCCAGCCCACGGCGAAGCGGCCCCGGACTCCACGGGGCGGATGCTCGCTCTGGTTCGCGATCACCTGAACAATCTGGCGATCGATGCTGCGCTGGAAATCCTCGACCAGTGCCGTCGCGAACACCGTTTGGATGCGCTCAATCTTCGCTTCCTCGAGATCGAGATCCTCGCGACGGCGCGGGACTGGACGAAAATCGCATCGGCCCCTTACTTCGACAGCCTGCTGCTTACCCGACGCCCACCCGCCGTCACAGCAGCGCTGCTCGAGGCTCTTTACCGCACCGCATCCTCTGCCGGCGATCTGACCCTGGACGCCTATCGATCGGCCGTTCGGCACAGGGCCCAGGATCTCATCCGGCTGCCGGCGCCTGCGACACTCGACCAGGGCGGATGGCGGCTCTACGCGCTGGAGGCTCTCTCCGGCTCGCCCCGCGCAAAATCGCTGGCCGAGGCCGCTGTAGCTTCCGGCCACGATCTGGCAGACCTCATGAGCGCCGTCGTCGCTCTCGCCCGCGAAGCGCCGGACGAACCGATCCCGCCGGCCCTCCCGGCGCCGGTCGAAGCTGCGGAGGCGATCGAGATCGCCGACATCAACGGCGGACTGTCAGCGTTTGAGCAGGCAGCGGCGTTGGTCAACCAGCTGAGCGACAGCGAGCGCGCGCAGCTATTCCGCAACGATGCCGTCCGATTGGCCTTCGAGGATATCGAGGCGGAGTACGGCGACGTTCTTCCCCCCACCGGGTGGAGCGAATGGCTTGAACGGTTGGAAGATCCGAACTTCACAGCGGCCGGGGCCATCGCCAGGCAGGGCGCGCGAGAGTGGCGTGCGGGATTCGACGACCCTGTCTTCACCGCGCGACTGGCCGATGGGATCGAGGACCTGCCGCTGGACGGCTTGGCCTTCGAGCGCTTCGTGGACGGCTTGCCCTACCTCGTCGCCTGGCTCGTTCGCGACCCCGATTTCGCGCGGCCCGCAGCTCAAGCGATTTACGAACGCGCGCTCGAGCGCCTCGTGCTGGCCGGGCGGATCGCGCCGCTGATGGATTCAGCGGCCGTTCTTTTCCGCGCGTTGCTCTCTCTCGCGCCGTCGGCCGAAGCCTACAGACGCTTGCTGGCCGATTGCCTGTCGTTGGTGGGCGAAGGCGCCGGCGTTCGTGCTGCCTCTTGGCTGCTCGAGATCATCGACGAGACGATCGTCGCCGACGCCCCGGACCAGTCAGCGCGGGAGCAGTTCTGGCACGAGGCGATCGGCCGCCTCACGCCCGTCGCCTCGCAACTGACGGCCCTTCAGCGCGCAGGCCTGGGACATCTCGGCTCGGCCTTGGGCTGGGCGGAGAACACCTCGCCCGAGACGTTCGAAACCGCAACGTCCTCCCAGGCCGATCAGGAACTCGCGTCCCGCCTCTCGGGCAAGCTGATCGCGATCTACACCCTGACCGAGTCAGCCGCCGCACAGGCAGTCCAGCGACTGCACCTGCACGCCCCGGGCGCGGATGTGCGGGTCAGCAGCGAGCACGTCGGGACGAAGGCGCTGAAGTCGCTTGCCGAGAACGCAGACCTTTTCGTCGTCGTCGCGGCGTCGGCGACGCACGCGGCGACGGATTTCATACGAGCGAATCTCGGCGGGGGAGACTTGGTCTTTGCCGCAGGTCGAGGCGCCTTGAGCATCCTCCGGGCCATCGACGAATGGTCCGCGACACAGCCCGTCGCTTCGGCATGACAGGCGACGACCGGCCAGCGCCTGGCCCTCCCCAGAGGTCTCTGGCGCCGGGCGTTGAGGAACATGCTTGAAAACACGCACCGCCGCCTTTGCCCTCTCGGCTTGGACATGCGCAACAGCCATCCGGGCGCCGACAGTCTAGCTTCCGGACAAGTCACACAACCCTATCTGGAGAGATCCGCGCCGCGTCCGGTGATCACCTGGGCCAGCCCGTGCGAAACGAGTTGAAGCGTGGCTGGCTTGCCGACCTGCAAAGCCGCGCTACCTGACCGCAGCCGGGCGTAGTGCTCCACACCGTCACCGTCCCTCACGATCGCCCATGGGGCCGCCCCCGCCTCATCGTGAAACCCCGTCTTCACCACCACGCCCCTGACCCCGTCCTGACCCAAAGGCCGAACCTCCTTCGCGCCCTCAAGTCGTCGCTGATTTAGGGTGCGGATGATGTCCCTGCGCGCCTGGAGCGTCCGCAGCTTCGCCTCCATGTCGTCGTCGAGACGGTACCGACGCCCCACGGGCGTCGCCAGGCCGAGGCGTTCCAGATGCTTCAGCCTTCCCCGGGTTAGCGCCGCCCAGGCGTCCGTCGCGCCGACGCCGTCGTCCACCATCCGGCTGCCGTCCGCCTCGGCGATCAGGCGCCGATCGAAGCCGGTGAACCGGTTCGCCTCAGTCTCCTTCCAGATCCGTCGCTCGGCCTCCACCCGCGACAGGTCTCCGAGGCGCTCCTGGGCGACCTCCTGCGCCCGCGCCCTGAAGCCGTAGCCGATGTAGTCGCGAGGGATGACGAGGTCCCGGCCGTCCTCCCGCCGCCCCCGAACCAGGACATGCCCATGCGGTTGATCGGTGTCGTAGTGGCAGGTCGCGACCCATTTCAGATTGGCCTCTCCCAGGTCCGCAGAGACGCGCGCCATGACCTCGCGGACATAGGATTTCATGTCGAGCCGCTCGCCATGCTCGGGCGAGATGATGAACCGGAAATGGTGACGGTCATCGCTCCAGCCGTCGGTCTCCGCGGCCGGCCGGATCCCGTCGACCTCGCGATCGAAGAACTCCGGACGCTCGCCTTCGACACCGGCGCCGGACCGGCCGAGGTAGGCGACATGCTTGCCCAGGGCGGCAGCCCGATCGGCGCCTCGGCCGACATGACGCGAGACCAGCGCCTTGACGATGACCTTCTGGCGAACGTCGAGACGGAAGGCCCGGCCCGACCGGTTCTGCGCCGCCTTCAGGACGCCGGATCGGTCGCCGAGCGCGAACGCCCTGGAACTCGCCAGCCGTTGCATCATGCCCTTGCGAACGCAGGGCCGGTCCTTCTTTAGCCGGATTGGAAGGCTGACGCGGACGCCTTCCGGATCCTCGCGGGAGGCGGCGGCCATCCTCTCTCCAATGGCGTCGCGGATCAGCATTTAGACCGCTCCTCAGATATCCCCGAGTTCCCCGGCGGCAACTCAACGCAACTCGCCAAGAGGTCCGCGCGTATCGACTAAGTCACGGTCAGAATAGAAGAAAAGCGCAGCGCCAAAAACACCCTTTTATCTTGCCCTCCGACCTCTTTTGCAGATTGTCATACATTCCGATCATCTCTCGACATGCCCGATCAATAGAAACCGCTTGGTTCGCTCCTGCGCCGGGATGTTCTCGTCGAGACCGCTCCGGAAGTCGGACGCCACCGGATGACAAACAAAAATCCGCCCGGCCGAAGCCGAGCGGGTCGTTGATCTCAGTCCGGATCTGTCAGGCTGCACGCGCCTTGATGGAGACGTGTCGCAGCCCGTTCTCCATCGCCTTCTGCCCGAGGTTGAGCGCCGGTCCGAACGGCCGCTGATCCTCCCGCATCCCCGCCACCGAATGGACCAGGGTCAGGCAAACTTCCGGCTCGAGCGCGATCAGCTCTTCGTTCGCCCGGAAGGGAGCCGCCTTGCCGTGCGCATCGAAATCCGCCCGAGCCAGGATGAGTTTCACCCCCTTCTGCTGGGCCCATCTGATCGCCAATTTCTCGGACCCCTTCGCCCCAGTCGTCGCCAGGGCCATGTCGGGCCACTCCTGCTTCGCCCAGTTGAGAGCGTCGAAGATCCGCCCCGCATCCTCCGCCGTGTCGGCCGTCGGCGCGCCCCGGAAGGCGATCACCGGACCGCCTGGATCGGCCTCTCCGGACTTCCGGTTGCGGATCGCCCGGATCGCCTGTTTGGCCTCGAGCTGCGCCGCCGTCAGATGGGTGCCGCGGCGCGAACCCCGCCAGGCCGTCCAGACCTCGCCGGTCGCGACTGTCCAGGTTTCGGAGGCCGCGTCCCGGATCAGTTCGCAGGCCTGCGTCGCGGCATCGCCCGCCTTGGCCTTCGCCGTCGCTTCCTGAAGCTCGGTGTCGGCCGCCTCCGATCCGTCGAAGTGTCGGTCGAGCGTTCTCATCGTGTCGCGCGCCCGATCCGCATCGCGTTCGATCCGTCCGGCCGCCGAATGGAAGGCTCCGATCAACGCCTCCCCCAGAATGGTCTGATAGTCTTCCAGCGCGGTGTCAGAAATCACGTCCACCAGCTCGGTCATGAGCGCTCGCCCGAGCTGGACCAGGGCATCCTCCGTCGGGTGCGGACGATCCTCACCCAGGGACGCGGTCAGGTCGTCGAAGGCGGAGTCGGACTTCTGGGCAGCGGAGGCGATGAAGGGATGGTTGTAGAAGGTCATTGGAACATTCCTTGAGAATGCCGTGCGCCCCATGCGCAACGACCCCGGTCTTGGCCACAGCGGGGTCCCCGACAGTCACCGGAGCGGAGGGCCGCTTGCCCTCCGTGGAGGGAATAAGGCGAAGCCGTTGACTTCCGGGGTGCTGTGACAAGATCGGAGGGCGTTGTGTGGGGGCAAGTCGTCGTCGCTCTTCGCGACGACGACACAACTCGGCGCCGTCGCGCCGATGCGGACGAATGGACATCGATCTTCCTGCCCGTCGACGTCGGCGAGCCGACGACGCTGCCCGGTCGACCGGAACGCAATCAGCTTCCTCGATGCCTACGACATCGGCATGTCCGTCAGCCTAGCGCCGCAGACCGTCCGCCGGTCTGCTTGTCCTAAACGGGCTCTACCCATCCGGCCGGCCGCCAGCCGCTGAGGAAGGCCTCGATCGCGACCTTGACCGGCCCGCTGATGTCGCGCTTTCCGGCCTCCATGTCCTGGATGCGCGCCTCCAGCTTCTCCGGCGTGCCGACCAGACGTAGTGCGCGCGCCATCGTCAGCGCATCCCAGCCCAGGATCTGGCGGGCGACCTTCAGTTCAGCGGAGGGGGACGCCATGATGTACCTTGTGCGGCCGGGGCCGAAAAGCGGGCGGCTTGATGGGGTCGGCCGGACAAATGACAAACGGCGACCTCGTCGAGGCCGCCGTTCGGGCTTGTGTAGACGTGGATTGCAGCGGCCACATGGCCAGGACGGCAGTCAGACCAGACCCGCCAGCCGCTCAAGGCTGCGGGTCGTCTCAAGCGCAGGCCGATACGCGATCTGGGCGTGCGGCGCGCAATAGGCCCCGCGGACGGCGGGCCGTCCGCAGAGACTGAAGCTGCGAGAGCCCGGATCTCCCAGAGGCCAGCGACAGTCGTGGCGGCGGACGGTCAGGAGGGACGCCCGGCCGGTCTCCGGGGGCTCCGGACAATCATCGGCCGGGCCCTCCTGTGGCGAAGGGGCCGGCAGGGTCGGAGCGCGGGAGGTCAAAGCCCGGGCGGGCTGCGGTTTCATCGTCGGCGGCGCGGCGGCGCGTCCGGCCGACAGGCCCATGCGATAGACCTTGCCCAGCACGGCGCTTCGACTGATGCCGTGCGCAAGCTCGTGAGCAATGTACTCGGCGGTCTTTCCTTCTCTCCAAAGGATCTTCAAGCGTTCGATACGGTCCTGGGTCCAGGCGGAGGCGGTCATTGGGGGGACTCCCGATGCGACGAGCCCGATCGGCTCGCCCCTCCCACCCTTCCTTTTTCTCCGGCAGACGAAGAACGGCCCGACGCTTGCGCGCCGGGCCGTTCAGGGAGGGAGCCGCTCCGATCAGAACGGGATGTCGTCGTTCAAATCGTAGCCGCCGGCCGGTTCCTGGACCTGGCGGCTTTCCGCCGCGTCGTCCTCGCCGTCGCGCTCCCGCCGATTCTTGAGGCGAATGTCGCCGACGATCAGGCGAAGGTCGTAGTGTTCGACCCCGTCCTTGCCGGTCCAGGTGTCGTTCTCGACATGGCCCTGGATCACGACCCGGCTGCCCTTCCTGGCGTACTGCTCGATGTAGCGTTCGGCGGTCGCTTCGTTGAAGCAGACGCAGTTGAAGCCGGTGGTGCGTTCGCCCGGCGTGCCGTCGCCGCGCCGGAAGCGGGTGGTCTCCAGCACGCGGAAGCTCGCGCGCTTCTTGCCCGAGCCCTGGGCGGAGAGGATGGAGGGGTCGGCGGCCAGATAGCCTTCGATGACGAGGGTCTGCATGGTCAGTCTCCTGTTGAATGTAGGGGGTTGAAAGGATCAGGCGGCGGCGCGGTCGGGCGAGCCGACCGAGGCGTCGCGGCCTTCGGCCCAGTCGAGGACGGTCAGCCGGTTGATCACCAACTCCTTGGCCGCCCGCTCCTTGCCGTCCCGGGCCGTGTAGGTGGTGTCGATGAAGGCGCCGATGACCACGGCCTCGCAGCCCTGGGCCAGTCCGCGAGCGATGACCTTCTCGTTCAGACCCTTGGACCAGCTGACGCAGTTGACCCCGACCAGCCGGTCCTTGCCGGCTGCGTCGACGCCACGCTTCTCGAGCAGCCGGAACACGGCCTTGCCGAAGTCGTCGCTGATCTGGGGATCCGCTGCGAGACGCCCGGTGAACATCATGGATTGCATGTCAGTCTCCTGTCGATCCGAAGCGCCGGGGAGCCGATCTCCCTCATCCCGCTTCACCCATGGCCTCCCTTCCTCCGTTACTTTCCGGTTCGGGCCTCCGCCCGGACGGTCTGCTCTGTCAGGTGATGCCCGTGCCAAGCCCCCCCGTGCTAGACTGACGCTTTGGGATCGACCCAGGAGGGACGGCATGGATCGGGAGCCTTTGTCGGCCAAGGACGCGCGCGACCTGGCGCGGATGTCCAAGGCGATCGTGGAGATCTGCGTCCGGAACACCGAACTCGAGACGCTCCACGCCGGACGGTTTCCGGTCTCGCGCACGGGCGACTTCAGCGACGTCGTGGTCATCACGCCGGACGGCGAGATTCCATGGGCCGAGCTCAGCCGGATTTCCGATCCGGAAATGAAGGCCCTGATGATCGAGATCGTCGACAGGGTCTTCACCTACATGCGTTTCCCCGAAGCCCTGGCCACGATCCCGGGCGGCCGCGCCTGGGATCCGCCCAAGTTGAACGAAGACCTGATGAAGACCGTGCGTCGCCGACAGCCCCTGCGAGAAGCCGAAGGCTAGCTCAGGCCGGCGCTCAGGCTGCGGCGCCGTCGAGCATGGTCTGCACGGGGTGACGCCGGAGCACCGCCTCGACCACCCGCGGCCGATCTACGGGCACGAACACTCGCGGCGTGAAGGCGATGATTTCGACGAAGCAGCCCAACGAGACCAGGGCGTCGCGATCGGCGCGCGCCCCGACGATCTCCAGGCGCCAGCGGTCCATGACGCGAGCCCGCTTTAGCCAGAGGCCGCCTTCCAGCGAGAGCTGGACGCCTCGGTCGAGCACTGCTGCCCCGGTCGTCGAGCCGTCGGCCCAGGCTTCGCTCACGTCCGTCAGGCCGAGAGCGGCCTTCAGAGCGCGGGCCTGGACGGCGTCGAGGACACGGCCGAGCCAGCGCCGCCCATCGGGCGCGCGGACGCGACGAACGGAACAGCCCCTGGCTGGCAGCCGGCCCCAGATTGGCAGAAGCAGGCCGGTCGCCAGGGTCAGCTCGCGCCGACGCCACGGGTCCGTACCGGCGACCTCCTCGTCCCACGCCCGCCGCCAGTCCTCGACGATCGCAGGCTTCCAGGACGACTCCTCGAAGGCCTTCTCGGCCAGGATCTGGCGGTCGTCGGGACGAATGAGCCGCACCGCCGTGACCAGGCGATCGTCGTCCGTGGCCGTCGTCAGGCCGAGCTCGGCTATCGCCGCCCGGCCCGACTTCTCGTTGACCACCAGCCGGTGGGCGATGTCACCCGCCAGGTTCAGGGCGTCGTCGGCGTTGAGGATCTCGCGCCGCACCTTCAGTGCGAAGGTGACCAGGGCCGTCTCGGCGCCGGTGGCGACATCGGTGCGGATCCTCTCCTGATCGACGACGTCCAGCTCCTCGGCCTCGATGTCCTCCAGGCCGCGATCCAGGTCCCCCGAGGCGGCCGCTCGCTCCAGGATGCCGGAGAGGATGCGGTCGAAATCGTCGAAGAGGGCGTTCTGATCGGCGATGCGCAGGGCCAGCAGCCGGTTCAGGAAGGTGTGGATGGGAGGCAGGTCGTCGGAAGGTTTGAGGCCGCCGTCCTCGTCCAGGAGCTTCAGGCTCGTCTTGGCCATAAAGGTCTCCAGCGTCATGGACGACAGCTCGCCGAAGGCCAGAGCTCCGTAGAAGACCAGCAGGGCGCGGCGCGCCCAGGGGCTTTCGAGGTTGTCCTCGGCCCGGAAAAGACCAGCTCCGGCGGTCCGGCGCTCTCCGCGCGTCAACGCGCCCAGGGAATCGAGGCGCCGGGCGATCGTGGAGGTGAAACGCTTTTCGCCCTGGATGTCGGTGGTCACGGGCCGAAACAGGGGCGCCGAGGCCTGGTGGGTCCGGTGGCTGCGGCCCAGCCCCTGGATGGCGGCGTCCGCCCGCCAGCCGGGCTCGACCAGGTAGTGGACGCGACGCTGGCGGTTCTCCGCCGACAGGTCGGCATGGTAGCTGCGGCCCGTCCCGCCCGCGTCCGAGAAGATCAGCACCCGCTTGCGTCCGGACATGAAGGCGTCCGTCTCGGCGCGGGCGGCGGAGGCGCCGCGCCGTTCCACCACGCGTCGGCCGTCCCGCACCACCACCCGGCGCGAGCGGCCGGTGATCTCGGCGACGGCGTCCGTGCCGAAGGCTTCCAGGAGGGCGTCGAGCACGCCGGGCACCGCGGGCAGGCAGGCCATACGCGTGATAAGGACCTGTCGGCGTTCGACGGCTTCCCGGCTGACGGCCGGTCGTCCGTCGACCATGACCGGGACCATGGTGACCCCGCCCCTGTCGTCCTCAATCGCTTCCATCAGATGGATCGGGAAGGCCTCGCGCAGATAGTCGAGGACGTATTCGCGGGGGGTCAGGTCGATCGACAGATTGTTCCACTCTTCGGGCGGGATGGAGGAGAGCCGGCGTTCCATCACCGCCTCATTGGTCGAGACGATCTGGACCACGGCCGAGCGGTTGGCAGCGAGGTCGTCACGGATGGAGGCGATCAGGCTGGGGGCCTTCAGCCCGGCGAGGAGATGGCCGAAGAAGCGCAACTTGGCGCCCTCGAAGGCGGAATGGACGGCGGAGGCCGCCTGTCCGCTCCTGGGCTTGCCCTCCGGGTCATTCAAACCGGTGGCCTTCAGCGCCTCGGCCAGGTTGGCGTGGATGACTTGGAACGCGTCGGCCCAGGCGTCCCAGATGGCGATGTCGTCGGGCGTCAGCGGATGGACGAGCGGCTCGTATTCGACGCCCTCGAACGAAAGCGATCGCGCCACATAGAGGCCGAGCGCCTTGAGCTCGCGCGCCACCAATTCCATCGCCGCGACACCGCCTCGGTCCATGGCGTCGAGGAAGTCGGCGCGGGTCATGAACGGCGCCTCCGGCCCGCCCCACAGGCCGAGACGCCCCGCATAGGCGAGGTTCTCGGCCGTGGTGGCCCCGGTCGCCGAGACGTAGAGGATCCGGGCGTTCGGCAGACGGTTCTGCAGGGCGAGACCCGCCATGCCCTGCAGCGAAGCCTTCTTCGCCCCACGCGCGCCCTTGCCACCCCCGGCGGCGTTGGCCATGGCGTGCGCCTCGTCGAAGGCGATGACGCCGTCGAAGTCCTCCCCTAGCCAGGCCACGATCTGGTCCAGACGCGACGGGCGCGCGGCCCGCGCGGGCTGGCGAAGAGTCGCATAGGTCGTGAACAGGATGCCGCGATTCAGACGGATCCCGTCGCCCTGTTTCCAGCTCGAAAGCGGGACGATGTCATAGGCCCCGCCGCCGATCGCGCCCCAGTCGCGGCGAGCGTCCTCCAGAAGGGCGTCGTTCCGCGACAGCCACACAGCCCGCATACGGCCCTGGCCCATGTTGTCGGCGATGACGGCCGCGATCTGGCGGCCCTTGCCGCAGCCCGTGCCGTCGCCCAGGAAGAAGCCGCGGCGAAACCGGATCGCGTCCTCCGCATCGTCCCGGACGAGCACGACCTCGTGCGGCGCCTCGGCCGGGCGGAATCGCCCAGGCAGATGCCCGCCGTGGGCCTCGCCGGCGTAGATGACGCTCTCTGTCTGGGCGTCCGAGAGGCGAGCCTCGACCCGCATCGCCGGCGGCAAGACCGGACGATAGGTCGGCGCCGGGGGCGCGACCGAGGCCATTGGCCCGGACTCCACCAGAGGGGACGGATGCGGCCTCGGGTCCGGCAGGTCGATCCGCGCCAGGGCGTGGGCCTGGTAGAGGCCGACGTCGCGGCCCTCCCCGCTCCACGCCTTGACCGCATAGGCGAGCGGCGCCGCGCCCGCGAGGAAGCCAAGCCGGCCGGAGGGCAGAGCCAGGCCACGGTCCCTCGGCGCGAGGAGGGAGGTCGCGGCGAGCCCGACCCGGACGCGCGGCCTGGCTGAGGCGCGCGGAGACAGGCCCCGGATCAGGCCCGTCATCGCGTCCCAGTCGTCCGGCTGGTGCAGGAGCCCATCCCAGGTCCGCGCCGGCGCGCGATCAACGACCAGCAACCCGGTTTCGACGGATGTGCCATGTTTGGCGAAGGCGCGGCCCGGAAAGGCGATCGTCCCGACGACGGCGCCATGCGCCTCGAACGCGCGGCGCATCGCCGTGTCCGCCAGGGCCGTCAGGGGCACGATGGCCGCCATCCTCCCCCCGTCCGCCAGAGCCTTGAGACCGGCGACGAGGTGAGCCGCCAGGTCGGAGAAGGGCGGATTGACGAGGACGACGTCGAAGCGGCCGGCCTCGGGCAGCAGGTCGGCGAGGTGGCGACCATCATGGCGCGTCCGCGCGGCCTGAGGAAACAGGCCGTCGAGAAGGCCGGCGCGGCCCGGCGCCCTCTCGTTCAAGGTCAGCGCGCCTCCGCAGACCTCGGCCACCACCGCGAGCAGCCCTGTGCCGGCGGAGGGCTCCAGCACGCGGTCGCCGGGCCGCACCTGGGCGGCCAGGACCGCCATGGCCGCGAGCGGCGGCGGGGTCGAGAACTGGTCGAGCGCGACCTGTTCCTCGCTGCGACGGCTGTGGGTCAGACCCAGGGCGGACACGCCGGCGAGGACTGCGGCGATCTCGGCCGGCGCGTCTTCCAGCCTCGCGACCTGGGGGGCCAGGCGCCGGATCTGCATCACGGTCCCGGCCTCGATGGCATCGTAGGCGTCGCGCCAGGTCCAGGCCCCGTCCGCGTCCGACGCGCCGAATGCGGTGGTCATCACATCGGCGACGAGACGCCGGTCGAGCGGCCGGGACCGCGCAAGGGCGATGGCGAGCGCCCGCGCCGCGGCGAGGACATTGGCCGATCGGTCGGACCGCGAAGGCGTGGCGAACAGGGACGGGGTGGTCGAGGCGGCAGGCATGGCGGGCATCCGGATCACCTGGAGCGGAGGGAGCCTCCCCCACGGTCCTCCAGGCTCGCCTCGCCCCGCCCTTCCCCCGCCTTTCCGGGTCCGCACGACAACGCCGCCCCGACCGAGGTCGAGGCGGCGCGTTCGTCGTCGGCGAATGTTCAGGCTGCGGCGGAGTCGAGCGCGGCTTGGCCCTCTGGAGTGACGGCGAAGGCGCCGACGCCATCGTCATCGGCCTCGTCGTTCAGCGCGTCGGAAGGACCGTCCTCTGCGTCCTGACCATCCTCCGCAGACGCGCCTCCATCATTGACGGAGGCGCGCCAGGACAGGCTTGCGGGGGCCCAGGTCCGCGTGGCCGCCTGTTCGACCACCCAATCGACCAGTTCCGTCTTCTTCAGGGCCCGGGCGCGCTCGTCCTCGGAGCCCATGGTCTCGAGCATGCCCAGCAGGAGGCCCTTGGAATGGGACTGCAGGAAGGGCGCATCGGGCGTCCAGTGCAGGCTGATGTCCGCATCGCACAGCGCGGCGAGTTCCGCCGCCTCGGCCCGGGCTGCCCGGCGGATCTGGAAAGTCTTCTCCTCCCGGACGTCGAGGCTGACGGCGGTGAGTTCGGCCAGCAGTCCCATCTTTTCGCCATGCGGCAGCCCATGGATCCAGGCGATCACGGTCTCGCCCGAGGCCTGCCAGTCGGCGCGACGATCGTCGAGGCGCTGGCGGACGTCGCCGTCGAGGGCCTCGATGACCCTCCCGGCCGAAGGGTTGAACCCCGTGGCCACGATCGCCAGGGCCGACTCCGACCGGGCCACGCGGCTGCGCAGGACGATCACCGTGAACAGGCGCGAGATCAGCGCCGTCAGGGCGGCGGACGGAGCATCGGCCAGGGCCCGGATCAGGCCTCGCGTGGCGACGTCGGTGCGCGCCGCATGGAGGGCGTGGTTGACCCCTTCGGTCTCAGGTTCGGGCGCCTCGACCTCGGGCGAGATGTAGGCCGGCGGGGCGGCCGCACGCGGGACCGGATCGCCCCCGCCTCTCTCATCGTCGTCGGTCTCGGGCTCCTCCGGCGTGTAGCAGCGCACCTCCACTCCCGTGTCCGCCGCCGGCCACATCACCATCGTCGTCACGACGCGGCCGCCGCAGCCGGTCTGGTCGGAGGCGATCCGCGCGCGGATCATGTCCATGATGGCGAGATCGGCGATGTCCGGTCGGGCCGGGTCGGCCAAGGCCAGGCGCGCAGCCTCGACACGATCGTTGAAGACCTCGCGCTGGGCGCGATATCGCGCCATCTCCTCGGCCGGGAGGGATCCGCCATAGACATAGCCGAGCGCCTCCAGGTCCTCGGGCAGGTCCGGCTCCGGGCCAGCGGTGACGTGGACGGCGACGCCTTCCGCCTCGAACACGGCTGCGATGCCACGGGCGCGCCTCAGCCAGAGATCGGTCAGGATGTCAGGGTCGAGCAGGACGGGGACGAGTTCGCCGAAGAGATCGGTCTCGGTGCGGCCCCCGGCCTCGCCGTAGGTGGTCGGATGGACGAGGGCGCAACGGCGGTCGCGGGCGGTGACGCGAGCGTCGTCGAGCCGCTCGAGAACGCGCCAGTCCTGGAAGCCGTGACCGTCCAAGGCCGCCTCGGCGAGTTCCTCCTGCTCGGCCTTGTCCGGCAACCGCGCCAGCAGCCGCGCCTGCTTCAGGCTCATGCGGCCGCTCTTCAGGGCGACGAGCGCTGCGGACGGCAGGCCGGCGAGCGCCGCCAGACGCTTGATCTCGATCTCGGCATAGCCCAACGCCCTGGCGATCACCGCGACCGTCAGCTTCGACTTCAGCATCCGGCCGATCGCCGCGATGATGTCGGCGACATGGACGGGAACCGCAGTGTTGGTGAGAAGCACCGCCGCGGCCTGACGGGCCGGGTCGGTCTCGACGAAGACATCGACGGGATGGTCGTCGCCGATCTCGCCGGCCTCGAGGAGGAGGCCGAGCGCGAGCCGGCGCCGGCGCCCGTCGAGCGCCATCCACGGCTCTTCCTTCCTGCCGCGACCCGGGCGGACGGTCAGGGGCTGAAGCTGGCCGGCGGCCCGCATCGTCGCGGCGAGCGTGGGGATGTCGTCGTCAGGCGGCTCGTCGTGACGAAGGTTTTCCCGGGCGATGCCCAGATCGCCGAGACGGACTGTGCGTCGGTCGCGCTCGACGACAACGACAGGGGTGATAACGGGAGCGAGGTCGGTCATGGGATCATCTCCGCAGGGCGACGGGGCCCATCCCCGCCGCTCCGGCGCCCCCGAGCGCCCTCGCTCCTCCTTTCGCGACGCCGCGGGCGATCGCGTTCCAGTCCTCAAACGGCGGGTTGGGGCACCAGACCCGAACCTGGATTCCCAGCGTCCTGAGGCGATGGCTAAGGCGGGCGGCGGCGTCCTCGCCGACCATGCCCCGGTCTGCGGCGACCAGCACGCGACGGACGTCCGGGGGCGGGGTCCAGGCCGCGAGATTGTTCGCCGACATCAGGGCCCAGCCGGGAAGGCGGAAGCGGTCGATGGCGGACAGGGTGGTGACCACCCCTTCGCCGACCAGCATCTCCTCGGCCGCCGGCGACAGGCGAACCGCCGCGCTAGGCGGTACGACCCCCACCGTCTTGCGCGGCACGGCGAGGCCGACGACGCCCAGGCCGTTCGGCTCGAGATAGGTCACCTCGACGGCCGTCAGGCCCCCGTCCGCCGCGACGATTCGCGCGACGAGGGCCGGTCGCGTACGCCCGCCGGGCCGGTAGATGGAGACGGGGACGGCGGGATGGAAGCGCAGGTCGAGCGCCCCATCGCCGCCGTGGACGGCGCGGCGTCGCAGGTAGAGGGACGCGGGATCGGAGGGGCTTAACGGTCGAGCGTCATGCCACAGACGAGAGGCGGTCTCGATGCGCCGCCGGCGGTCCGGCGCCGGGGCCGACACCGGGGCGCGCCCCGCCCCCGTGAGACGCCCGGTATCGTCGATGAAACCCGAACTACGCAGGTGGTCGCGGATGGCCCTCCAGTCCGCCGCGCCGAACCCGTGGATGATGACCCGACCCTGGGAAAGGAGGAGCGAGACCGATCGATCGGCCTGGCTGTGGCCCGGCGCGGGCACATTGGCGCGCAGCCCGCTCTGGTAGAGGTCGCCGCCCAGGGCGGCGACGATGGGGTGAAGGGTCATGACGGCCTCAGATCAGGCCGAGTTGCTTGAAGCTCGCCGTCCCCTGACGCCCCAGGACCAGATGGTCGTGGACCTGGATGCCGAACAGTTTCGCAGCGTCGATGATCTGGCGGGTGACGACGATGTCCGCCTGGGACGGGGTCGGATCGCCGGAAGGGTGGTTGTGCACCAGGATCAGGGACGAGGCGGACAGTTCGAGCGCCCGCCGGATGATTTCCCGCGGATAGACGGGCGCGTGGTCCACCGTGCCGTCGGCGACCAGTTCGTCGCGCAAGAGGTGATTGCGGCGGTCGAGAAAGAGGGTTCGGAACTGTTCCCGGGGCAGATGGGCCAGGGTCGTCCGGGCATAGGCTGTGAGCGCGTTCCAGGATGACAGGACCGGGCGGGCGCACGCCGTGGTCCGCGACAGCCGCACGCTCAGTTCGCGCAACAGCTTGAGATCCAGAATGGCCGCCGGACCCATCCCGGGCAGCCGGCCGAGTTCGGCGACCTCGGCGGCGGCGATATCGCCGAGCGACCCGAACCGATCGACGAGGGCCTCAGCGGTGGCGCCGACCATAGGCGCCGACAGGCATCGCCCAAGCAGCAGGCCGAGCAGGGCCAGGTCGTCCAGACTTGAGAGAGTTGACGGCTCGGCGGCGAAGGAGGGTGTAGCCGCAAGGGCCGGATATGCCGGCGCGCGGTCGGGAAGCGATCTCATGGCGACCTCCTGGTCTGCGCTCCCTGATCGGAGCGCCCGCCGCCGCCCTCGCTTTCCCTTTCGATCGACGGCGTCTTGGCGAAGCGGCGGACACGCTTCACCCTGTGCCAATGAAATGGCTCCTCGTTGTCGCCGGCCTCCTCCTCACCCCCGCCGCTGCCCGCGCCGACCCGTGCGAGGGCCGCCTGCCTGACCGGGCCGGCGAAACCTTCTCCGGGGTGGTCCGCTATGTCGGGGACGGCGACGGCCTGTGCCTTGGCTCCACGGCGGACCCGGCGACCTGGATCGAGGTGCGGCTGTCGGACTTTGACGCCCCGGAACTCAACAGCCCGGCCGGTCGCGGCGCCCGGGATCGTCTGGCCAGTCTGGTGCGGGGGCGCAGGCTAACCTGCGTCGCGGTCAGGGGCAGAAGCGGCCGGGTCGTCGTCTACGATCGCGTCGTCGCCGCCTGTCGCCTGAACGGGCGAGGGATTGGCGACCTGCTGCGGGAAGCCGGCGGCCGCGAAGGCGGCAACTAGGACCGACGGCGCGTTCGCTCGGCCTAGGCGCGATCCTCCAGGATCGAGTCCGACCGGCCCCCTATAGCTGACAACCGGGCGGGTGACCGGCCTTTCCGACGTCACGAAAACCATTGCAACTCCAGCCAAGCGACTATCATCGCAGGGCTAGATCGCGGCGCCCGAGCCACTCCTCAACATCGTCTGAAGCGTCGATTCTCCCTTGCCGACTGGCGCTCAAGGCGCTCAGCCATAACTCAGGTTCGACGCTGGCCGGTCGGCCCGGGCGACCGACTGTACAGCGCCAAGTTCACCACGAGCTGCCTGTGTATCGCCGCTCCGTCGAGCAGGAAGTTCTGCTCGTAGAACCGACCGTCCCGGATTTTGTGAAAACATGTTCGGCGCATTTCACGGTCGCGCCGTTGGGTTCGGCCCCCAACCACGTGGAGATGGGAACACCCGTGTGAAGAATATTGCCGCAATCCGATCGTCGTCCATGGCGACATCCTGCAGGTGAAGGTCCTGATGACGGCCTGCATGCGCGCCCACCTCTCTTCTCGCCGACCGGCGGGAAGAGAGACCAAGGCGTCGCGCCCGCGCCCTCGGAAGGGCGCGGGAGCGGTAGAACTCTTAGACGTGGGCGTTCTTTTCGGGGTTGAACCCGTCCCAACTCTCGAACACGTCCATGAAGCCCGGGACCGTATCCTTGCGGGACCAGTCGCGCTGGAGCTCGCACCACAGCTGAGTTTTGCTGATGAGCTTGCCGCCGGCCTGCTCGACGCGGCGCAGCCCGAGCTCATGCGCCGCCACGGAGGTGCCGCCGATCGCGTCGGCCACGACGTAGACGTCGAACCCTTCGCGCAGTGCGTCGAGTGCGGGGAAGGCAAGGCAGACCTCGGTCCACAGCGCGGTCATGATCAGCTTCTTGCGGCCCGTGGCGAGGACGGCTTGCTTGAATTCCACATCTTCCCACGCATTCACCGTCGTGCGGTCGATGACCGGCGTGTCAGGCAGCAGGTCCATGAGGGGTTGAATCGGCGCTTTGTTGAGGCCCGTCGCCACGTTCACCGACGAGTGGATGACCGGGACGTTGTAATTCACGACCGCCTTGACGGTGTGGACGATGTTGAAGAGCAGTTCCTCCTGGCCGATGGACCGGATCGAGCTGACCTGGATCGGCTGATAGTCGATCAGAAGAAAAGCGCAGTTTTGCGGCGTGAGGAGGTGATCGGTTTTCGGATCACGGATGGGTTCGCTAGCCATTACAGATACTCCTGGCGTTGAGATCGGGATGCGCCTGCGCGCAAGCACGCAGGCTGACGACGCCCGGCCGGGTCGGGGGATTGGGGGGAAGCCCGGCCAAGGCGACGATGGGGTCAAGGTAGCCCCCTCGCCTGTCGCCGTCCGCCTGGACCGGGAGAACTCAGTGTTCTCCAGTCCGGCGCCGCCGCTGGTCAGCCGACGGGCTAGACCTTCCCGGGGGCCCGCCCCTGGCAACCCCGTCACGAGCGGAAACCTGACACGGCGGCGCCGTGCGGACATCGCCCGAGCACCGGTCGCCAAGAAGGCTTCGGCGCGACAACACGAGACCAGAGACCGTCATGACGCTTCAGCGCCCCCGCTCCGCCCCGCCCCCCTCCTCAGCCCCGGCCGCCGCCTGGCTGGCGAAGGCGGGCGCGGTCGCCTACGTGATCTGGGGCCTGCTCCACGTTCAGGCGGCGTGGAAGGTCTACAGTCTCGGACAGCAGATGGCGGACGGCATGGAACGCGCGCGAGTTCTGCAGAACGCCTGGAACCTGCTCTGCTTCGCCCTGATAGCGATCGTAGCCGCGGTGGTCCTGAACTGGCGGAACAGTTCACGGGGCTGGTGGATCAACCTCGTGGCCGTGAGCGCCACCGATATCGGCTTCATCGCCGTCGTCCTGGCCCCGGGCTATATGCCGCTATTGGCGCTGCGATTGCTCAGGCCTTGGCCGAGCGCGGCGCGGACGTCGCCATCACCTACCAAAACTCCCCGCAGCGCGCGGACAGCGTCGTCGCTGCGATCCAGAAGGTCGGGCGCCGCGGCCTCGCCGTGAAGGCCGACAGCGCCGACACCGACGCCATCGAGAGCGCCGTAGCTGAGACGGTCAATGCGCTCGGCGGCTTGGACATCCTGGTCAATAGCGCGGCCATCGGACTAGCCGGTCCCGTCGCGGATCTGGACCTCGCTCAATTCCAGACCCTGATGGACGTGAATGTTCGCGGACCCGTCGCCTTTTCCAAGGCCGCGATCCCGCACCTCGGTCAGGGCGGGCGGATCATCTCGATCGGCTCCGCCTTGGGTGATCGGGTCCCCTTCCCTGGGGTGACGGCCTACGCCATGACGAAATCGGCTCTACTGTCCTTCACGCGCGGCCTTTCGCGGGAGCTTGGTCCGCTCGGCGTCACCGTGAACCTCGTCTCGCCAGGATCGACCGATACCGAGGCCAATCCGGCTGACGGCGAAGGCGCCGATTTTCAGCGCGGTCTGTCGTCCGTGGGACGCTATGCGGACCCGCGCGAAATCGCCGACGCCGTCGCCTTCCTGGCCAGCCCGGCGGCCAGCATGATCAACGGCACGGTTATAACGGTCGACGGCGGCGCGAACGCCTAGCCTGTCAAAGACGCCCGCATCGGCGCATTGCCGATGCGGGCGTTGACACGGGCGACGCCGTCGGTAGCGGCGCAGAGCAGCGGTTTATAACGTCGATCTGGCGTTGGAAGGCTCGCGGGTTCTGGGATCGAATCCCTACCGGTCGCTCCATGCCTCAAGGACTGAGAACGGCGCTTCACGACGTCTGCTTTGGAGCAGCAAGCAAGGCTGTGGCTTTCTGCGGCCAACCGAGCAGGCCGCGAAGCGTGATCCGATCATTCAGCAAACGGCGCGCGCTATCCGCCAAGCCGCCACCGTTAGGCTTCAGGGATCAGGGGTCCTTATTGACGCCGACCACACAGCTAACGGGATCCCTTTTCTACGCCGGTCCACACTTCAGCGCCTATCTCGCTACTTTCGAGACGGTATAACCACCTGATCGGCCAGCAGTCGGTCGAGCTTCAGGGCGACCGCGCCACCGTTCGCCAGCTACAGGATCAATCGCGCGTCGGTTGACCGCCCCATCGTTGATCCACCTACGCCCGGCCCCCCAGTCCGGGAGTTGATCGTCACCTGACCCCGGAGTTTCCATGACCAAGGCGTCTGATCTGTTCGTCGCATGCCTCGAACAGGAGGGTGTCGAATACGTATTCGGCGTGCCGGGCGAGGAGAATCTCGACCTTCTGGACAGCCTGTCCCGATCAAAACAGATCCGGCTGATCCTCACGCGCCACGAACAGGGCGCAGGATTCATGGCGGCGACCTATGGCCGGCACACGGGCAAGGTCGGCGTCTGCCTGGCGACGCTGGGTCCAGGCGCGACCAATCTCGTCACCACGGCCGCCTATGCGCAGCTGGGCGGCATGCCAATGATGATGATCACCGGCCAGAAGCCGATCAAGTCCTCCAAACAGGGACGATTCCAGATTCTGGATGTGGTCGACATGATGCGGCCGATCACCAAATACACGCATCAACTGGCCTCGGCCGACAACATCCCCGCCCGGGTGCGCGAGGCCGTGCGCCTGGCCCAGGAGGAAAAGCCCGGCGCGACGCATCTGGAACTGCCCGAAGACGTCGCCCGCGAACAGACCGACAACGGCCCGATCCCCGCGAGCCAGGTGCGCCGTCCCATTCCAGACCCCAAGTCGATCCAGATCGCGGCCGACCGGATTGCGCGGGCCAAATCCCCGCTTCTGATCGTCGGGGCGGGCGCCAACCGCAAGATGACCAGCCGGATGCTTACCGAGTTCGTCGAGAAAACCGGCATCCCCTTCATCACCACCCAACTGGGCAAAGGCGTCATCGACGAGCGCAATCCGAAATATCTCGGCTGCGCCGCTCTTTCGTCAGGCGACTTCGTTCATCGCGTCGTCGATGCGGCGGACGTCATCATCAATGTCGGCCATGATGTCATCGAGAAGCCGCCCTTCTTCATGACTGCCGAGGGTTGCGACGTGATCCACATCGGCTTCCGCACAGCCGAGGTGGATCCTGTCTATTTCCCCCAGATCGAGGTGGTCGGCGACATAGCCAACGCCATCTGGCAGCTGAAGGAAGCCCTTGACCCGCAGGCCGACTGGACATTCGCGGACATGGAGCGGTTCCGGCGCGCCGAGATCGCGCATTCCGCCGCCTCGGTGGGTGACACGCGCTATCCGGTCTATCCGCAATACCTGGTCGACCAGATCCGGCAGGTGATGCCGGACGACGGCATCGTCTGCCTCGACAACGGCGTCTACAAAATCTGGTTCACCCGGAACTACCCGGCCTACATGCCCAACACCATGCTGGTGGACAACGCGCTGGCCACCATGGGCGCCGGCCTGCCCTCGGCGATGGCGTCGGCCATGATCTGCCCGGGGCGAAAGGTCATGGCCGTCTGCGGCGACGGCGGCTTCATGATGAACAGCCAGGAGATGGAAACCGCCGTCAGGCTGGGGCTCAACCTGGTCGTTCTGGTTCTCAACGACAACAGTTACGGCATGATCCGCTGGAAACAGGCGCATATGGGTTTTGCCGACTGGGGTCTGACCTACGGCAATCCGGACTTCGTCAAATACGCCGAGTCCTACGGAGCACACGGGCACCGCGCGACCAGCGCGGAAGGCCTGCCAGACCTCTTGCGGGCCTGCCTCGATACGCCGGGCGTCCATCTGGTGGAGGTTCCGGTCGACTATGCCGACAACGACCGTATTCTGAACACTGACATTCGTGACCTGAGCGCCGCGCTCTAGGTCAACCGCCAGCCTATGCCGGAGCGATCCTTTGCCCTCCCTGAAGACGTCCTATCCGCTCTACCTGGCCAATGAGGCGCTGAGCCCGAACCAGGACCTCGAGGTCACCAACAAATACTCCGGCGAGGTGGCGACAAGGGTCGCCCTGGCCGACGCGGCGACGATCGACAAGGCCATCGGCGCGGCGGTTCAGGCCACGCGTCCGATGGCCGAGATGGCGGCCTACGAACGCCAGGCGGTCCTCGCCCATTGCGTGACTCGGTTCCAGGAACGGGCGGACGAACTGGCCTATGCCCTGTGCATCGAGGCCGGTAAGCCGATCCGGGACTCGCGCGGCGAGGTCAGCCGACTGATCGACACCTTCCGCATCGCGGCCGAGGAATCCGTGCGCATGACCGGCGAGGTCCAGCCGCTGGACATCTCCGCCCGCGCCAAAGGATATCAAGGCATGTGGAAGCGCGTTCCGATCGGCCCCTGCTCCTTCATCTCACCGTTCAACTTCCCTCTGAACCTTGCGGCGCACAAGATCGCCCCGGCGCTGGCCGTCGGCTGCCCCTTCGTGATGAAACCTGCGTCGAGGACGCCGCTGGGCGCCTTGATCATCGGCGAGGTGCTGGCCGAGACCGACCTTCCCAAAGGCGCTTTCTCCATCCTGCCGGCGACCCGCGACGGCGCGGATCTATTCACCACCGACGACCGGTTGAAGCTGCTTTCGTTCACGGGCTCGCCCGAGGTGGGCTGGGCCCTCAAGGCCAGATCCGGCAAGAAGAAGGTGGTGCTGGAGCTCGGCGGCAATGCTGCGGTGATCGTCGATCGCGATACCGATCTGGCGGACGCCACGGACCGGATCATCTTCGGGGCCTTTTACCAGTCGGGGCAGTCGTGCATCGGCGTGCAGCGCATCCTGATCCACGAGGACATCTACGAGGCCTTGCGGGACATGCTGGTCACCAAGGTCCGCGCGCTCGTCTCTGGCGATCCTCTGGACGAGAACGTCTTCATCGGCCCCATGATTGACGAGGGGGAGGCGCGCCGGCTTGAGAGCTGGATCGCCGAGGCTACCGCTGCGGGCGCGACCCTACTGTGCGGCGGCGGCCGTCAGGGCGCGATGTTGGAAGCGACGCTGCTGGAGGGCGTAGGTCGGGGCCTGAAGATCCGCGACGAGGAGGCGTTCGGGCCGGTCGCGATCCTGTCCCGTTTCTCCGATTTCGAGGTTGCGCTGGAAGAGGTCAACGACAGCCGGTTCGGCCTGCAGGCCGGTATCTTCACTCGCGACATCCACAAGGCGATGCGGGCCTGGGAGGTGCTGGAGGTCGGCGGCGTGCTCATCGGCGACGTTCCCAGCTATCGCGTGGACAACATGCCGTATGGCGGGGTCAAGGATTCAGGGCTGGGACGCGAGGGGGTCAAGTTCGCCATGGAAGACATGACCGAAATCCGCAACCTGGTGATCAGAAGGCACGGGTAGTCGCCATCGCTCCACATCCGGCGTTGAAGTCCGGAAGCCAGGGGCAGAGACGCTTTGGCCGACGACTGGATGATCGGATCGTGGCTGGCGGCCTCTTCGGATAAGCTCGCTCTTGCGACTCCGAAGTATGGTGGAGCGCATCACCATACGAGGACGGAACATGGGGCGGTTTACGTTGGCTGTCGAAGACATGCCTGAGGACCACTGGGATCTTCTGCTCGCTTTTACGGACCTTATCGAAACCGCGTTGCTCGAACCAAGCGTCAATCTCGAGCCCGCCTACGCATTTCTCCGGCGGCATTTTACGCGCGACACCGGTATGTCCGACCTTGTGCCAGACTTCGTCGAAGACAGCGCGGACCTGCCGGCGCTCACGCGATATCTGGCCAGAACTGGCCTTTCGATTGATGAGCAGATCGCCCACGTGCATGAGGCATTTGAACCCCTCGGCGAATACATGGAGCTCGTTTTTCGCCCGAGATCAACAAACTACGCTCGCACCTTTTGGCCCGACAAACCCAAAGACACGCCATTTGCACCCCTCCCAGGCAGTCTTCCTGTAGCGATCGAGCCAACTCCTTCTTCCTCAGAGGATGAGCCGTTCGATAACTTTGACATGCCGCTTACAGCGCGAGCGCAACGAGTGGTCCGGCTAGCGCCGATTGCTCTTGAAGGTCTGGAACGGCTGATCCGTGATCGGAGCATTCCGGGAGCCTCAAACGCATCTCAACCGCTTCTGTGGGAGGAGATCGACGCTCTCCACAGGCTCCATCGGGAACTCGGCGACCTGCTGCGTTTGGCCCGCGCAGGACGCCCTTTTGAAACCCAATGGGCTGCGGTTAGTGAGCTTTTCCAAGGCGTATTTCGTCTTGGAAAGGAAACTGGAGAACTCTTCGTCAATGGGCTCCCCCCGCTCGCGGCATCCGCCCTCCCCGCGCTAGGTACTTTAACCCACATTCCCCAAGTAAATCGCTGATTTTGCTGTCAGGATCTCAATATTTCCGATATAAATCATGGTGTTGATGGCCGTGAGGGGCGCGTTTGATGGATCACCCAGAGGGTGCGGGTTCGAAGCGGGCAGATCGGGTCGAGTTCGACCGCCGGGTGCATGTGGAGTTCCGAGGTGCGCAGCTCAGTTCCGACGGCGGCCTGCTGGTGATGCGCGAGCTGGATGACGCGCTCGGGCTGTCCGATCTGGCGGCAAAAGCATTGCGCGACACCCGGCGCGGCAAGAACACGGTCCACCGGCTTGACGGGTTGTTCCGGCAATCGGTGTTCGGGCGACTGGCCGGATACGAGGATGTGAACGACGCCGACCGCCTGGCCCTCGATCCGGTGATGCGCCAGGTCGTGGGTGGAAGGGCTGTCGATGCGCAAGCGGCCTCGGCCTCGCAGATGGGACGGTTCGAGACCGAGACACTGGCACAGCCCGAGAACCGTGCCGCGCTGGCCGACCTGAATGGCCAATGGATCGACCGGTTCCATGACCGTAACGGGCTGAAGTACATCGTTCTGGACATGGACAGTTCGGTCAGCCCCACCCATGGCGATCAGGAGGGCGCGGCCTGGAACGGGCATTTCGACTGCACCTGCTATCACCCGAACTTTTTGTTCAACCAGTTCGGCATGCTGGAGCGCTGCGCCTTGCGCCATGGCAACGTCCACAGCGCCGATGGCTGGCGGGACGTTCTCGACCCCGTCATCGCCCGCTACGCGGAGCGCGACCTTTGCGGCCGGTTCTTCCGGGCTGACGCCGCCTACGCGATCCCCGCGATCTATGAGCGGCTGGAAGAAGCCCGATTCTTCTACGCCATCCGGCTGCCTGCGAACAACGTCCTGCGCGAGAAGATCGCGCATCGGCTGACGCGCCCTGTCGGGCGACCTTCGCTGACCAAGGTCAAGCGCTTCTACGAAGACTTCGAGTATCAGGCGGCATCCTGGGACAAGGAACGCCGGGTGATCGCCAAGATCGAATGGCATCCGGGCGAACTGTTCCCGCGTGTCGGCTTCATCGTCACCAACCTGCCGATGGAGCCCGACTGGGTGGTGCGGTTCTATAACCAGCGCGGCACCGCCGAGCAGCACATCAAGGAAGGTAAATATGCCTTCCACTGGACGCGGCTGTCATGCCGGAAGTTCCGCGACAATGAGGTGCGACTGCAACTGCATGCGCTGGCCTACAACCTGGCCATCTTCTTGCGCTGCATCGAGTTGCCCGAGACGATGGCCGACTGGTCGTTGACCAGCCTGCAACTGAAGCTGATCAAGATCGGGGCACGTGTCGTCCGCCATGCCCGCGCCATCACCTTCCAGCTGGCCGAGGTGGCCGTCACCGGTCCGATGGTCCGCGCCATCCTCGCCGCCATCCGCCGATTGCGAGCGCCTCCGCTATGCGCATGACCGCCATCCACGCCCAAACTGAACGAAAACGGCAGGATGGGTCTGTCCGCTGCGCTGAAAAACACCGCCACCAGGGCACAACACGGCGGCTTCGCGGGCCGATCTGCCCTGTCTCAGCGCCTTGCGCGCCCGACGACGCCGCTCGGGACGGAAAATGATTGTCCTGCGGTCGGATTCAGGCGAAACTCACGTCAGACGGCATGCCACTTGGGGAATGTATGTTTGGAACTCCGCCTCTGAGACAGCGTTGCCGTTCCTTGATCCGCAGTTTCAGGGGGCTCTCATGCCACGATGGACAACGCCAACCCGTCTGGGAGGCTGGCTGACCCTGCTTCTCGGCGTCCTGCTGGCCGTGATCGGTCTGATCCTGACCGTCGGCGGGGTGCAGTTGGCCGCTCTGGGCGGCTCCTGGTACTATGTCCTGGCTGGCCTGGCGCTTATCGCCTCGGGCGTGTTGCTGGTGCTGCGCGACGTGCGTGGGGCGTGGATATACGCCGCGACCTTCTTGGCGACGCTGATCTGGGCCTTCTGGGAAAAGGGCTTGAACGGTTGGGCCCTGGTGCCGCGCCTGGTCGGGCCGCTGGTGCTGATGTTCTTGGTCATCGCGACCCTGCCGGCGCTGCGGCGCGGCGCGGGGCGGCTGGCCGCCGGATCGGCGGCCGGTCTGGCGGTTCTGACCCTGATCTTCGGCGTCGTCATCGCCCAGGCCAACAAGGCGCAGATCGACCACCCGGTGCCCGGCGCGCGCGGAAGCTACAACGATCCCGCCCTGCTGAAGACGGGCGCGGACTGGCCCGCCTGGGGCGGCACCGACAGCGCGCAGCGCTATACGCCGCTGACCCAGATCAACAAGGACAACGTCGGCCGCCTGGAACGCGCCTGGACCTTCCGCACCGGCGACCTGCCCGGCGAGCGGTGGGGGGCGGAGACCACGCCGCTGAAGATCGGCGACACCGTTTATCTGTGCTCGGCCCGAAACAAGCTGTTCGCCCTGGATGCCAATACGGGCCAGCAGAAGTGGACCTATGATCCGCAGGTCGCCGACGACCAGATTCCCTACACGGCCGCCTGCCGCGGCGTGGCCTATCATGCCCGGGCGAACGCCAATCCGGCCGAACCCTGCGCGGTCAAGATCATCGAAGGCACCCTGGACGGCCGCATCATCGCCGTGGACGCCCGCACCGGGCGTCCGTGCCCGGCCTTCGGCCAGAACGGCGCGGTCAGCATCAAGGTCGGCATGGGCGACCCCTATCCCGGCATGGTGTCGATCACCTCGGCGCCCGTCATCGTGCGTGGCGTTATCGTCACGGGCCACCAGGTTCTGGACGGCCAGAAGCGGTGGAACGCCTCGGGCGTGATCCAGGGCTTCGACGTCGAGACGGGCGAACTGCGCTTCGCCTGGGACATGATGCGTCCGGACCGCAACGGCCTGCCGCCGGAGGGCGAGACCTATACGCCCGGCACCCCCAACATGTGGACGACGGCCTCTGTCGACGAGAATCTGGGTCTGGTCTATCTGCCGATGGGCAACTCCTCGGCCGACTACTGGTCCAGTTCGCGCCGCCCGCTGGAGAAGCAGTATTCGACCTCCATCGTCGCCCTGGACGTGACGACGGGCAAACCGCGCTGGCACTACCAGACCGTCCACAACGACGTGTGGGACTTCGACCACGGCTCGCAGGCGACGCTGATCGACTTCCCGACGGCGGCGGGCGTGGTACCGGCGCTGCTGGTGCCGACCAAGCAAGGCGACATGTACGTCTTCAACCGCGCCACCGGACAACTGCTGCACCGGGTCGAGGAACGGCCGGTGCCGACCACCGGCGGGACCGAACAGGGCCAGCGTTCGCCGACCCAGCCGTTCTCGCTGTTCGCCACCTTGCGCAAGCCGAACCTGGTCGAGGCCGACATGTGGGGCATGTCCCCGATCGACCAGATGTTCTGCCGCATCAACTTCAAGAAGGCGAACTATCAAGGCTATTACACCCCGCCCTCGACCAACCACTACATCAACTATCCGGGCTATAACGGCGGCTCGGACTGGGGCGGCGTGGCGGTCGATCCCGTGCGCGGCGTGATCGTGGCCAACTACAACGACATGCCCAACTACAACCGGCTGGTGCCGCGCGCCGAGGCCAATGCAAAGGGCTGGTTCCCGCGCGACGACCCGCGCTACATCGCCCAGCAGAAGGAAGCGGCCGAACGCGGCGGCAGCCTGTCCAAGGGCGAAGGCGCCGGCGACCCGCAGATCGGCGTGCCCTACGCCATCGACGTCAACGCCGGCTGGCGCGTGAAGTGGACGGGCCTGTTGTGCAAGGAGCCGCCCTATGGCGGGATCACCGCCATCGACATGCGTACCGGCCAGACCCTGTGGGACCGTCCGTTCGGCACGGCGCGCAAGAACGGCCCGTGGGGCATCCCCTCGATGCTTCCGCTGGAGATCGGCACGCCCAACAACGGCGGCGCGGTGGTGACGGCCAGCGGCCTGATCTTCATCGCCGCGGCGACCGACGACCTGATCCGCGCCATCGACATCGAGACCGGCAAGACCGTCTGGTCCGACGTCCTGCCCGCGGGCGGCCAGGCCAACCCCATGATCTACGAGCAGAACGGCCGCGAATACCTGGTCATCATGGCCGGCGGCCATCACTTCATGGAGACGCCGGAAGGCGACTATGTGATCGCCTATGCTCTGCCCGAGGGCAGAGCATAGGATTGCTCTGCGGGCCCATCGCGCTTCGCGCGGCTTGAGGCCCGGATGAGGTGAACGGCGAGGAGCCGGAGGCGGAGACGTCTCCGGCTTCCTGCTGTCACGGCCGGATCTGGCCCTGGCCGCGGACGACGTATTTGTAGGTGGTCAGCTGCTCGGCGCCGACGGGGCCGCGGGCGTGCAGGCGGTTGGTGGAGATGCCGATCTCGCCGCCGAAGCCGAACTCACCGCCGTCGGCGAACTGGGTGGAGGCGTTGACCAGGACGATGGCGCTGTCGACCTGGGCGGCGAAACGCTCGGCCGCCTCGGCGTCGGCGGTGACGATAGCCTCGGTGTGGCCCGAGCCGTAGCGGGCGATGTGGTGCACAGCGGAATCGACAAGAGCCGAGCTGATCGTCAAACCTGCAATAGACTGATCGAAAGCTCCGCGCTCCGCCTTGAGGCGTCCGTCTAGGATAGTGACGAGGGCAAGATTGGCATCCTGAACCGCCTCTCCAGTGTCGGCATTTATCACGGCCATGATTGGGTCGGCGTATACCCCTTTAAAGGCGTGCGAGGCGATGCTCCATCTGGACACAACTTCTAGCGCGACCATTGCTGCGGGCGTGGTTGCCGGAACCTTTGCCTTGAAACCAGGAACGAAGAAAACATCGACCTAGGTGCGCGCTCATACGATCCGCATCCCCGGTCAGAACCGAAGACCAGGACTCGACTCGGCCTCCTCGCTTACTAAGAGATGATCCGGAAGCGGCCACGGCGTCGCGTGCCGGCCGATACGGTAGGGCGCCATCGACTCCGTCAGCGCCCAGGTCTCATTTCGATCCGTGGTCAGTTCAGGGCGCAAGTAGTTGGCGTATACCCAGCGGAAGCGCGGATTGTCGGGCGTGAACTGGTGGGCCTCTACCATGTTTCGAACGTGCCTGACGGTGTTCACGTCGCGTCCGCCCATGGTCTCGACGCCGACGTGGACGACACCAGGCCGGTCGGCCGGCAGCTGCCGCTCGGCCTTCGCAACCACCTGCCGGAAGTGCTTGGCCTTGTGCCGGATGGCGGCGGGCGAGGAACTTGTCCAGGTCACAACGCTCACACGGTAGATGGTATGGGCGTAGATTGGCCGCTTCTTCGCCGGGCGCCACCGGGCCGAGAAGCTGTGGTCGGCTTCGTGATCGTAGTTGCCGGAGACCAGTTCGATCATCCGGCTCGACCCGTAGAACACGTCGTCATGGGCCATGACCCGGCGCGCCAGATGCCAGGTCGGCGCGGCGATCGCACCGTCCGAGACCTGATCGGACCAGACTGCCCGCTTTTCGCGAAGGGCCGTCTCCACCCGGTTTACGAGATAGTCGGGCGGGACGTCCTGAAGTTCGACCTTGAAGTCGATTGTCAGGATGAAGGACGTGTCCAGGCGCTCCCTCAGGCGATGGACGGGCGCAGCGAGCGCCAAGCCAAGCTGACGCTCTTTGATGGCGTAGGCCGATGGCATGAGGCGCTTGCATTCGATGGCCCAGCGACGAGTGCCCCGGGAGGCATGCAAGTCCGGGGTCGGCGGTCCGCCACGGATTTCTTGTACGAACCGGGTGTCCCAGCCATGCCTGTTCCAGGCTAGGGCGACCAGCAGTTCATAAATGCCGGGCTCGGGCTGGCGCCGATCGCCCGTCATCAGGCGCGCGGCCCGGTCCTCGGCACCCGGTATCGCCCGCAATCGCCCCAACTCCAGGCCGAGGCGCTTCAGGTAGGGAACAGACCGAACCATGGCGTCCGGCACGAAGCTCTCGCGGTTGGCGGCGAAGGCCTCGCCCTGGACGATCCACCACGCCGCGGCGTCGGATGGATCAAAGGGATCGGCGTGTTGGCCTCGCTTCCAAGCTTCGAGCGCCGACGCAAGGTGAGCGCGCTGGACCTCAAGCCGGCCCTCCATTTCACTGACCGGCACGAAGCCTTTCAGCCAATCGACCGCGGCGCGCACGTCTTCGTCACGCCAATCGTGGCCCGTGCGCGGCGCGATCCAGTTTGGGTCGGGGAAAGGCATAGCCCACCATCAACGTTAAAGCTGTGGCGGGGCAAGAGGCCTCTCGTTGGCGGAGGGTGAGTGGCCTGTTGCCTCCGGGCCGCGACCGTCTAACTGTCGGCTGGGAGCTGTAAGGGAGGGTGCTTAAGCGGCAATGATAGAGCAGCGGCTAGAACCTCATGGCCTGGCTCAGTCTCGCTGCCGTCTTGTTCGCCACAAGCTTCAGCGGATCATCGCTCAGGTGCGCGTAGATCTCGGTCGTCCTCGCCTGCTTATGGCCGAGAACCTTTCCGACGAGGAACAGTGACGCGCCATCCGCGATGGCGAAGCTCGCGAAACTGTGCCGGAGGTCATGGAGTCGGACGGTCGTTAATGACCGGACTTCGCGAAGGTCGCCGCCCAGGTCGTGGATCCGCCGATGCAGGATCGCATCCGCTCTTGCCTTGACCTTGGTCCACAGATTGGGGAGGCCGACGAAGTGGCCGTCTCCCTTCAGGGCGGGCAGCACCCAGGGCGATCCCGTGCCAAGCGCCGGCGTCGTGTCCCCCGAGTTGTGGCCCCTCGACGCCTCGGGAGCTCGGGTCTCGTCCCAACGACGCCGGAGCACCGCGATCGCATCGTCGGCCAGCGGCACGACCTTGGCCCCAGTCTTTGACTCGGGGAGGCGCAGGCAGCCCTTGGACCAGTCGACGAAGTCCCATTGCAGCGTCAGGATTTCCGATTTGCGGCACCCGGTCAGCATCAGCAGGCGCACCGAGTCGGCCATGACGGCGTAGCGCTCGTCCTCGCGCTCAAACTCCGCCAAGGCCTCGGCGAGCGCGGCAATTTCCCGCTCGGATAGGTATCGCTCCTTTCGGATCGTTTTGAACCTTTCGACGCCTTTGGTCGGGTTCTTCTGGAGATACTCGGCCTTAATCGCGAACTCGTAGACCGCCCCGAGCGTGATCACCGCCATCGCGGCCACGCGCTTGCCGCCCCTCACCTTCGACCGACGACGGTGTCCAAGCATGACGTTTCTGGCCGTCTTGCCCTGAGAGATGTCGAACTGCATCCGCGACACATCCATCGCGGTGACGTCGCGGGCGAGATGCCGGCCGAGCAGCGGCTTGATGTGGCAATCGAACATGATGCGGTTCGTCTCCCAGCTTGAGTCCTTCTTATTCGGCTTCAGCGCGGGTCCCTGCTCGAGATAGAGGTCGGTCAGCGCTTCCACGGTCAGCGCGTTCCTGTCGGCGACCTTCTGGGCTTGGGGATCGACCCCGTCCCTCACGTCCTGAAGTTTCTCGATCGCCCGGTCACGCGCCTCATCAAGACCATACCCTCCGTCGGCCTTGCCAAGGGTGAGCTTCCGGAACCGGCCTCCCAGTCGATAAAAGAGGACATAGCTGCGTCCGCCTCCGGGCCTGACGCGAACTCCAAAGCCTGTGACCTGGGTGTCCCACACGCAGAACTCGGCGGCTGCGGGTTCTAGGTTTTCAATAAGTTTCTTCGTCAGTTTCGGCATCGAACGGCCCAAAAAAGGTAGCGTATGGGTAGCAGAAAGTGCGATTTGCTACCTGTTTCCGCCATTTGCACATCGTACCGGAAAACAGGATTTCTACAATCTTTTCCGTAAGTTGGAACAGAATGAGATGACCTGAAAAGGCATGAAATAGGAACATTATCCTAATGGCATGCAAGAGGTCAGCGGTTCGACTCCGCTAAGCTCCACCAATCAGTCTCCCCCTTTCACCGGCCAGCCGGGGAAGGGGGAGACTGGCCACTCTTTTCAGACAGTTAGACGGTTAACCCGGACGCCAATCCCGCCGTGGAGAGGATTCCCGCGCGGTTTGGTCGGCTGTTCCCCGCCCCATTCTCCAGGCCCACATTTCCACTTCCGGGTTTGGCCGCCGGTGTTCGCGGAGAAAGGTTAGCCCGAACCGGGCCGCCGCCGGAGGACCGGCGGCGGGATTTAAGTCTCCGATCGTGAGGAAGGGTCGGGTCTAGCCGACCGCGCCGATGGCCATGAACAGCCTGCGCTGCTCGTTCCAGTCCATCGGGAAGGGGCGGGCGATCAAGGCGCCGAGTGACAGGGCCTGGGGCTGACGCCCCGCGACGATCTGCTCCACCAGGTCCGGCGCCATGTAGGCCAGGGGCAGGATCTGGCCGAGATAACGAACACAGAGATTCTCGGCCTTGGCCAGTTGGGCGGTCGATCCATGACGACCGGTCCTGAGGTCGGCCGTCCATCGCCTGGCCATGGCGACGGCCCTGACCAGGGCGCGATCGATCCGATTGGCCGCCGTTGGGGATTGTCCTTCCGCCTCGATCAGTACGGCGTTGTGCCGATGCTTCAGCCGCACGGGCAGGATCCATTCCGTCTCGCCATCGGCTCGCTCCTGTCGTTCAGCGCCCTGGATCATCCGGTCTCTGGGAATCGACCCCTTGGCCGTCAGGATACGAACCTGCGTCTCGCCGAGGGTGACCCTGGTTACGGCGCTCCTCAGTCGCTGGTCGGGATCGGCGTCCAGCCTCCAGGCTGGATCGAGCGCCGGTAGGATCCCGTTGGCGACAAAGGCCTCGATCACCCCGGCGGCGATTCGACCGACGCTGCCGACCTCGTCCTTCCTTCCATTTTCCAGGGCGACCGAGGAGTAAAACCGGTAACGCTGGCCAGCCTTGCCCTTGGTGTGGACCGGCCGCATCGTATGACCCCGGTCATCCTTCAGGATGCCGCAGAGTAGGCCGCTGGTTCCCCGGGCGCGATCCTCGGCGAGTGATTGGCTGCGCCGCGTCAAAGCCGCGTTCACAGCCTCCCAGGTCTCGGGAGGCACGATCGCCTCGTGCGCCCCCTCGACCAGCTTCTCCTTGTGCCTGAGCGCGCCCTTGTAGACGGGGTTCATCAGGATCAGCCGCAAGGCGCCGGGACTGATCACCGCCCCGCCCCGAACCTTGCCGGCCTTGGTCGTCCGGAGCTTGGATCGAACGCCCTGTCGCTTCAGTTCGGCCTGCAGTTCCAGGACCGAGCGCAGTTCGAGGTATCTCTCGAAGATCATCCTGACCGTGGGCGCCTCATCGGCGTTCGGGATCAGCCTGTGGTCCACGCCATCGTATCCCAGCGGCGGCGGCCCGCCCATCCACATGCCCTTGGCCTTGGACGCCGCGATCTTGTCCCGGATACGCTCCGCCGTGACCTCCCGTTCGAACTGGGCGAAGGACAGCAGCACGTTCAGCGTCAGGCGCCCCATGCTGTTGGTGGTGTTGAAGGCTTGGGTCACCGAGACGAAGCTGACGCCCCTGGTGTCGAAGGCCTCCACCATCTTGGCGAAGTCCGGCAGCGACCGGGTCAGGCGGTCCACCTTGTAGACCACCACGATGTCGATCTCGCCCTTGGCGATGTCGGCCATGAGTTGCTTCAGCCCCGGCCGCTCCATGCTGCCGCCGGAATAGCCGCCATCGTCATATTCCCTGGGTAGGGCCTGCCAGCCCTCGCCGGCCTGGGACAGGACATAGGCCTCGCAGGCCTCCCGCTGGGCGTGCAGGCTGTTGAAGCCCTGTTCCAGCCCCTCCTCGGTGGATTTACGGGTGTAGATGGCGCAGCGGAGGGCTTTCATGGCCGCCCCGCTTTCCTCTGACCGAAGAAGGCCGGTCCGTTCCACTTGGTGCCGGTGATGGCGAAGGCGACCTGACTGAGGGAGGCGAAATCCCGACCCCGGTAGTTGAAGCCTTCCTCCTTCACCCAGACCTCATGGCGTTCGCCTCGCCAGTCCTTCACGAAGCAGCTGCCGGGTTTGATCCTCGGAGCTTGGGACGGCTGGTAAGCCTCGTCCTCGGCGAACCGCTCGGCCAGCTTGGCCAGGCGCTGTTCCATCGTCCGGGACAGGCCACCCTCGCGGGCGACCTGTTCGCGATAGGCGATTTCCCGCGCCATCAGATCGCGGGATCGGAGCTTGGGTGGGGCGGTCATGAACTTCTCCCGCCACTCCGCCCGCAAGCCTTCCAGGGTCACTGTGTCTTCCGTCATCAGGCGGCCCTGATGCGATAGACGGTCAGGCCCTCGACCTTCTCGGTCGCGACCGTCAGGCCCAACTTCTTGCGAATCTGCCCGGCGATGGCGCCGCGCACGCTGTGGGCCTGCCAGCCGGTCGCCGCCATGATCTGAGCCGCCGTCGCGCCTTCGGGGCGGCGCAGAAGCGCGACCACCTGGCTGATCTTGCTGACGCGCGCGGGCTTCAATGCAGCTTCGCCAGCGGGTTTCACATTGTTCTCGTTCATCATTTCTCTCCATCCGCACCGTTGCGGTGGAGCGACCAACGCTTCCTTCCGCCGCCAAGTCCAATGGAAGAATGAGAAATCTCAGCCTTCGGATTCTGTCCGCCGGAGGAGTTCCAGGGCACGGGCTAATATGGCCGTCTCATCCGCGAGCGCCGCCACATCTGGCAGGGCGTCCATCACGTCGGAGGCCGTGGCCAGGTCCCCCGCCTGCTCCAGCCGCGTCCAGATCGCCGACAGCATGAGGTCTTCCAAATGCCGGGATCGGGGGTTCTCGTCTTCACTCTTGGTCATGGCCTCCACACGGCTTCCTTCGGTCAGGAAGTCGAGGGCGAGCCGCAGGGAAAGACGGGTTGGCGCCACCATCGGAAATTGGTGTCGCGATGCGAACCGGACCTTCAGACCGCGCTGTTGCCCATTAACCGGTGTAATCACCCCGGCGCTCTTCCTCCTGACGCAGGGTCTGCAGCGCGACCTTGTTCGATGTCGCCACAAATCGTTCGAAGAACCTCGCGCGACTCTGATCAACCGAGTCGTCCGGCGGTGGCGCCTCCGCCTTCAGAAAGGACCGAAGCAGCCGCCGAATGCTTGTGCCGTCGCGCTGGTCATGACGACGCAGCAATATCTCACGCGCCGCTTCTGACCCTGTTTCTTCCGCAAGTCGATTCGGCGCAAAAACCGGCGCTCGCCGTTCCGCGCTTCGCGCAATCAGGATCGTCCGAACGCACCACAACACTCTCTTGGCAAGTAGGGCTGAATTCAGATCATCCCCGAAATGCACCAAATACCAGCCGAGATCCGCCGCCCGTTGGATATCGTCTTGGTAACTCGCGCGAAAACTAAACGCCTGCTGGAGCTGCAGAAGATACCCGTCTGGATCGACGAGCGGCTTGGCTTCGTGAACGAGGTGGCAGACAAAAAGATCGCCCGTACGGGCGTCGTTTTCCAACTGGCGCCACGGATAGATGAAGAGCGAGAGATGCCCGGCTGACACATGGCGGGTCTCGTCTTCGAGATTGATCATCAACAGGTCGGTGTCGGAGCCCCCCGCGTGATCGGCACGCGCGAGGCTCCCGAACAATAGGGTGGCCGCTATCGCCATGACGGGCGAGTGACTGGTAGTTGGCGATCAGGCGTTCGTCGTTCTGCCATAGCGGTCAGTTCACCTGGGCCGCGCGAGCCAGCGCTTCGATCGACATTTGACGCGCCGAGGCCCGCGCTTGAGTTACCTCGTCTCGATTCAACAACACGATTTGTTGTTTTTCAGGTTTGAGAACGCCTGGCTCGACGTCGAGATTATACTCGCTCATCAAATAAAAGCTGAGGCTCAATCGACAAGGCCGCAACAGCCGACCGTCCGTCATGCCGTGCTCCGACGCCACAGCCGCTTGGCGCTCCGGTGACAGGTCTGGGTTGGGCCTGATGTCGAGGTTGATTTGATGCGCCCACTCGAAATCTAGGGTCGGGTCGATCATCGCAGGCCGCTGATCGCTGACGGTTTGGATCCGATTGAGATTGTAGTCCCGGAAATCATTGTGATCCTTCGACCAGGACCGGATGTACCAGCGCCCAGCGCTGTGGGCGAGCGCATGGGGAGCGATGGTCCTCGAGGGTTGCACTGAGCCGGTCAGGGAGGCGTAGGCGATATCGATTTCCTGTCGCTTGCGGATCGCGTCGAGCACGCGCAAGAGCACCGCCGGGTCCGTCGGGCGGCGTCCCAAGGTGACGACCTCCACCGGGGGTATGGTGTCGAACCAGGTGTCGTCCGGACGCATCCAGCGATTTTCAATCGCCACCAGCTGCAGCAGATAGCGCTCGATGGTGTCGCCGATGAAGGCTGGCGCGAAGGCCTTGGTGCGCGTGTAAGCCTTCTCGCCGCGATCATAGTGCAGATTGGCCGGCGCGATCTTCTCATATTGAGCGATATCGCCTGAGGCCTGCTGAGGCGAAATGCCGAAGGTGGCGGACAGGTCGCTCCGGTTGAACCGACCGTCCCAAAACAGCCGAAAATCGATGAACTCGAGCCTCCGACGCACGCCCCATCGCAGCCGCTCGCCGTCATTGTCCACAAAGAACTCTCCTACAAACTCGATTTTTCTGCCCATCTCACATCCAGTTACTTGACGCATGAGGGTACCATTCCCACATCTTATGGATGGACGGCGGCGGTAGCAACTTCGTCACAGCGGCGCGGATTGATGATGATTGAAAACAGCGAACAACAACAGAGACTTGGCCAACCCTACCGGGTACTGAGCCTAGATGGCGGCGGGATGCGGGGCATCTACACCGCCGCCTTTCTCGCGCGTCTCACCGACCAGTTCGCCAGAATCAGGGGTGAGAAGGCCCTCGATCTCGGCCGGGGGTTCGATCTGATCACCGGAACCAGCACCGGCGCGATCGTCGGTTGCGCGCTCGCGGTCGGTCGGCCGATGACCGAGGTGGTGACGCTCTACCGCGAACACGGCCCCAAGATCTTCCCGCACCGCATCGCGGGCAAACGCAGTGCGATCTACCGCGCCAGTCAGGGCGGCCGCTTCGTGCGCGAGGGTGATAAGGCGCTGCGCGAGGCTCTGCACGGCGTCCTCGACGATGTGACGATGCTGGACGTCTTCGAGGGGCGCGGGATTTCCCTCGCCGTCCCGACTGTGCTGATGAGCGAGCACCGGGCCTGGGTGTTCAAGAAGACGCCGAAGAGCGGGGTGCGTGATGATCGCTATGCGCTGGTGGACGTCTGCATGGCGACCAGCGCGGCGCCCATCTACCGTTCCCTGGCCGCCATCACTGACCCGAACGCGCCTGACGGACCCAAGCAGGTCTTCGCCGATGGTGGCCTGTGGGCCAACAATCCGATCATGGTGGGGCTCGTCGATGCGCTGACGGTTGCGCCGCCGGACCGCCCGATCGAGATCTATTCGCTCGGCACCTGTCCTCGGCCGGAAGGCGAGCATCTCGACGCCGAGAGCGCGCATCGGTCCATGCTCGACTGGTCTCTTGGCGCCGACGTCGCGCCGCTCAGTATCGCGGCGCAGGAGTTCGCCTTCGACCATATGGCGCGGCTTCTGACCAACGCCATCAGCAACTGCGGACGCTCGATCCGCCGGGTGCGGTTTCCCAACAAGCCCGTCCCCGCGAGCATGATGCCGTATCTCGCGCTCGACGACACCCGTCCCGAGGCGATGGATCGTCTTGTCGGTCAGGCCCACACCGACGCCGACCTGACCAAGAGCGCCTGCGACGATCCCAACAGCGAGGACGGCCGCATGATCTGCCGCCTCATGCATGACCTGCCGGCGATGCCGGCGACCGGCGCGGTCTGGACCCGCTCCGCCACCGACAACCAGAAAGGATAGGTGATGTTCGATTGTTCCAAAGACGTGCGTGCATATCACGATCAGGACGTGACGCTGCCGAAGACCGAGCAGGACGCCATGCGCGACCGCCAGGACTCCAACCGCAAGCGCCTGCGCGACGGGCTGGCGAAGGCCGGAAAGCCGAAGCCGATCGAGTTCGTCAAGCAGGGCAGCTACGCCATGAAGACGATGTGCCGCGACCCGGACAACGACTACGACATTGATGACGGCGTCTACTTCCACAAGGCCGATCTTGTCGGCGACCGCGGTGCCGAGATGACCACCTTGCAGGCCCGCCAGATGGTGCGAGACGCGGTCGATGACGGCCGGTTCAAGCGCGCCCCGGAGGTCCGCTCGAACTGCGTGCGTGTCTTCTACGAGAAGGGTTACCACGTCGATCTGCCCGTCTATCGGCGCGTGGTGACCGAAACCGCATTCGGCGAGGAGGTGCACTATGAGCTGGCGGCGAGCAGCGGCTGGAAGCGCTCGGACGCCCGCGATGTTTCGGACTGGTATGAAGACGAACGCGCGGCGTCCTCCGACGGGGTCCAGCTGCGCCGCGTCAATCGCGACCTGAAGAAGTTCGCCCGCAGCCGGTATAGCTGGCGCGGTTCGATCCTCAGCGGGTTCGGCATCTCGGTTTTGACGACCGAGAAGTTCCGGGCGAACACCAGCGAGGACCGCGCCCTCTACGACACCATGGTCGCCATCCGCGACCGACTGGACTGGAATCTCCAGGTGGCCCATCCGGTGACTCCCGGCGACTACATCACGAGCGGGCCCGACGACGCCAAAGCGCGCTGCTTTCGCGAGAAGCTGACCGAGGCGATCGACACGCTCGCCCCGCTCTTCGACGCCGACTGTACGCGCGAGAAGGCGCTAAAGTGCTGGGACAAGGTATTCGCCACCACCTTCTTCAGCGAGCGGCTGGAGGAGGAACAGCGCGCCTCCGTGGCCGCGCCGGCCATCATCAGCGCGGCCGCCTTGTTGAGCGCGACGGCGGGGGCGGCGCAGGCGGTGAGCAGCGCCGGCGGAGGTCGCCATGCCTAATGCGGCCCTTTCGCTGAGCTGGCGACAGGCGGCCCTTCGTCTTGAAACGGCGCTGCGCGAGCGTGCAGGCCAGGCGCCCGAGCGACTCGATCCGGCGACCATCGCCAGCAATTATCCCAGTCGCGACTGGATCGTCGCCGCCTGGCGCATCAACGTCCTCTTCTCCGACGGGGTCACGCGGCGCATCGATGTGGTGGCCGGCGCGAATTTCCCGACGACGCCGGTCAGGACCGCGCTGGTCGATCACCCCGAGCCGATGACCTGGCCCCATGTCGAGGGCGACGGCGTTCTGTGCCTCTTGCCGAACTTGGCGGAATGGGATCCTGACGACCCGTCGGAGGTCGCCATGGACCTTCTGAATCGCTCGGTCCGATTGGTTGAAGAGTTGCTGGAGGGCGCTATCGTCGAATGCGATTTCCGCGAGGAGTTCGTCACCTACTGGGGCTACAGGGCCCAGGATCGCGGCCAGACCCTGTTCAGCCTGATCACGCCCGGTCCGCCGTCGCGGCTCGTGCGGGTTTGGCGCGGCAAGGGACTTGAGGTCGTAGGCGAGGACCACGACGCCCTGGCCGAATGGGTGCATCGCCGCTTCGGCGACAAGGTGGCTGTAAAGACCGAGGCGGCCGCCTTCCTGTGGCTCGACCAGCCGCCGCTGCCCGCCGAATATCCGGAGACTGCGGAAGACCTCCACACGCTCGCCGGACGGATCGGCGAGGATACGAAGCAGGTTCTGGAGCAGGCTGCGATCGGCGAGCCCGACGAGGTGCTGGCGCTGCTGGGGGCCGTCGGACGTGGGGGCACCGCGCTGATCGGGGTGAAGGCGCCCAATCCAAAGCAGCGTAAGGGGCGGCCGCGCCCCCCGGCCGAGCCGCTTTCCGTGGGGTTCCGGCCGGGTCAGACGCCGCAGCCGCTCCTGTTGGGGCGCTTCTTCGGCGCCGTCCCGGTTGTTCGGGCCCTCGTGCAGCGCGCCGACGCCGCCTGGGTGCACGGACGCGGCCAGGATCCCCGCACGCGCCGGCTTCTCGGGGCGACGGTCGTGGTGGTCGGCTGCGGCTCGGTAGGAGGCCCGGTCGCCTGCGCTCTCGCCCAGGCGGGCGTCGGGCGCATCGTGCTGGTCGATCCGGAGCCGCTGAGCTGGCCGAACGTCGGACGCCATCCGCTCGGCGCGACCGACGTCGGACGCAATAAGGCCGAAGCCTTGTCCCAGCGCCTCCAAGCCGACTACCCGCATCTGCTCATCGAACATCGCGCCTGCACTCTGCATCACCTGATCTCGCACCACGCCGATCTGCTCGCTGAAGCCAATCTGATCGTCGCGGCGACCGGAAATTGGGTCGCCGAGAGCGCGCTCAACCGCTGGCATCTGCACCAAGGGCGCGTGCGACCCATCCTCTATGGCTGGACCGAAGCCCATGCTTGCGCGGGACACGCCGTCGTCGTCGGTAAAATCGACGGCTGCCTTCAATGCCATATCGGGCGCACCGGCGCCCCGGACCTCACGGTCGTCGAATGGCCGGATGGCGGTGACGCCAATCACGAGGAGCCGGCCTGCGGCGCCCACTATCAGCCTTATGGGCCGGTGGAACTGGCGTATGTGACGGCGATGATCGCCGAGGTCGCGCTCGATTCCATACTGCGTCCCCCGGAACAATCTTTCAGCCGGGTGTTTGTCGCATCGGAGCGACGCATCGCCGCCCTCGGCGGGCGATTGACCGCGGATTGGCAAGCCGCATTCGGCGGAACTGGCGACGGCGTTCGCACGGTCGACCGGCCCTGGTCCGCCTCAGCCTGTAAGGCGTGCGGAGATGCCGCTGAAAATGTGGCTGCTTAATCGCCTTAGTCAGTAGTTCTCTACGGGAGTTTGATTTGGCAACGCGGTCCGAGTTGCGGCCGTTGATGCAGGTGGGATAAGAGCGGCCTGCAAGCAGACCTATCCAACAGCCGCCACTAGGTGCCCATTCCAGTCGCCCTCACTGTCCAGAATCCGCAACCCTGCGTCACAGTCGGACGCACCGCCAGGCACGCCTCCCGGGTCCTGCTGGACTTCCACCGCGAATGACGGTCAGTGGCGGGCGTGGACACCCTTTCTCCAGCCCAGCGCTCCGAGCGCATGTCGCGGGTTCGATCGCGCGACACCAAGCCGGAACTATTGGTGCGCAAGCTGGTCCACGGCATGGGCTATCGATATCGACTTCATCGCAAGGACCTGCCGGGAAAGCCGGACCTGGTGTTCGGGCCCCGCCACAAGGTGATCTTGGTGCACGGCTGCTTCTGGCATGGCCACAACGATCCCAACTGCAAGCTGGCGCGAGCGCCCAAGTCCCGTGTGGAATTCTGGGGGCCAAAGCTCGCCCGGAACCGGGAACGTGACCGCGAGGTGGAACGACGGTTGAACGAATCAGGCTGGGAAGCTCTGATTCTCTGGGAGTGCGAACTGCGTGATCGTGCCGGATTGGAGCAGCGCATGAGGGCTTTCCTCGGATGAGATCGATCGAATTGTTCGCGGGAGCGGGAGGACTTGGCCTGGGCGTGGCCGGGGCCGGATTCGATCACGCGGCGGTGGTCGAGTGGGACCGCTGGGCCTGCGAGACCCTGAAGGACAATAAGCCCTGGCCCGTGACGCAGGGCGACGTGCGCCTGGTGTCCTATGACGGCCTGGGAACCATCGATCTCGTGTCGGGTGGTCCGCCGTGCCAGCCCTTCTCCCTGGGCGGCAAGCACAACGCCCACCTCGACCATCGCGACATGTTCCCCGAGGCCATTCGCGCCGTGAGAGAGCTCCGCCCCAGGGCCTTCGTCTTCGAGAACGTAAAGGGCCTGACGCGCGCGACCTTCCAGAACTATCTGAGCTACATCCGGCTGCAGCTCGCGCATCCCGAGGTTACGGCCCGTCCCGACGAGCCCTGGATCGACCACCTCGGCCGGCTCGAGCGTCACGAGACCAGCGGCTCCAACTCGGGCCTGCGGTATAATGTCGTTCTGCGCCTGCTCAACGCCGCCAACCATGGCGTGCCGCAACGGCGCGAACGGATATTCCTAGTCGGGTTCCGCTCGGACCTCGGCGTCGAATGGCGTTTCCCGGATGAGACCCATTCCTCCGCCGCCCTGGCCTGGTCCCTAACCCACGAGGACGAGTATTTCGACAGGCACCGCATTGGACGCACCGAGCGCCGACTGCTGCGAGACACCCTGCCCGCCATCAAGGGCGAGAAGCCGACCGCACGGCCGTGGCTCACCGTCCGCGATGCCTTCCTCGGCCTGCCGGACCCAGAGCTCGACCCAAGGGGAGCCAAGGGTATCCCCGACCACAGATTCATCCCCGGCGCTCGTTCCTATCCCGGTCATACCGGCAGCCCGCTGGATGCCCCGGCCAAGACCTTGAAGGCCGGCGTCCATGGCGTGCCCGGCGGCGAGAACATGTTGCGCCGTCCCGACGGCTCGATCCGCTACTTCTCGGTGCGCGAGGCCGCCCGGCTCCAGACCTTCCCCGACGACTTCCTGTTCCATGGGTCATGGACGGAGACCATGCGCCAACTTGGTAACGCCGTGCCCGTGCGCCTGGCCGGCATTGTTGCCCGGTCGGTGGCGGATCAGCTACATCGTTCGGATGAGCGCCCTGGTCCCCTACAATCCGCTGGAGAAGCGGCACCTGGCCGAAAGCGTGGCCAACGCCCTCCTGCACAGGCCCATTGAGCCGCTCGCGCCGGTCCAACCCTTCGAGGGTGCCGGCATCTACGCCATCTATTACACCGGCGACTTCCCGGCCTACTCCAAGGTCGCCGACAAGAATCGCGACGGCGCCTTCGCGCTGCCAATCTACATCGGCAAGGCCGATCCGATGGGTGGACGACGGGGCGGCGACTTCGACGCACCGCATGGGCGGGCGCTCTGGAATCGGCTGGCGGATCACGCCAAGTCCGTGGCCCAGGCCGACAATCTGCGATCCGAGGATTTCGCCTGCCGTTTCCTGGCCGTTGACGATGTTTGGATCCGGATGGCCGAGCGAATGCTGATCAGCTGGCATTTCCCGGTGTGGAACCTGGTGGTCGATGGGTTCGGCAATCATGATCCCGGCGGCCGACGCGCCACCCAGTATCGCTCACCCTGGGACGTGCTGCATCCGGGACGCACCTGGGCGGTTAAGCTGGCGGACAGCGGCGTCACGCCGGAGGATATCGCGGCCAAGGTCGCGGGACATCTCGAGACCCGAGAGCGCGCGGAACAGGAGCAAGCGGCGGCGAACGAGGCTTCCGCTCAAGCCTAAGGAAACGCCTCGAGCCTATCGACTGACGGGGATTCAGGCGCGACCATCTGGAGCGAAGGCCATGCGCGGTCGCCCTGGCGCTCCCCCGGGGGCCTTCGCGACGCGTCGGCTGCCTTGTATGTCGGGCATGATCAGCGGGTCGGGGGAAGAAAATGGCGACAGGTGGCAAGCTCGAGAATCTGACCCAGTCAGCCGCTGTCGAGAGAGCGATGGAGGAATTCCGCGTCCTGGGACGTGACGCCTTCATCGAGAAGTACGGCTTCAAACCTTCGCGCGATTTCTTTGTGATCCGTGAGGGACGTGCCTACGACAGCAAGCCCTTAGGCTCAGGACCCATTGATGTGAGGCGTGCGATCTGATTCAGGCTCCTGAGGAGTCTGGATCATGAGTGACCTGTATTGGCTGACGGACGAGCAGATGGCTCGGCTGGAGCCCTTCTTCCCCAAGAGCCACGGCAAGCTGCCCACGACCTACCTCAACGACGTGCGCTTCGATCTGCGTCAGGGCGCCGAGGGCGTCGCCTATATCACCGACAGCAACAACGAGGGGATCGGCGGCATCATCGTCATCGATATCGCAAGCGGGCGGGCGATCCGGCGCCTGTCGAACCATGCGACGACCAACCCCGAGCCCGGCTTCACCCCGGTTGTCGATGGCGCGGTGCTCATGAACCGCCCGGCTGACGGCCCCGCGACGCCGGTCACGATCGCAAGCGACGCGATTGCGCTCAGCGCCGACGGCAGCCTGCTGTATTACGGTCCACTGTCGGGCCGCACGCTGCACGCGGTGCCCACGGCAATGCTGCGCGATCCCGCGGTGTCCGAGGAGGCATTGGGCCGCGCGGTCCGCAGCCTGGGGCGCAAAGGCGCCTCGGACGGGATAGCCGAGGACGACAAGGGCCGCGTGTTCGCCGGCGATTACGAGAACAACGCGATCCGCGTGCTCGACCAGGGCAGCTGGACGACGGTGGTCAGCAACCCGCGCATCAGCTGGCCCGACACGCTGTCGATCGGCACCGATGGCTACCCCTACTTCACCGCCAACCAGCTTCACCGCCAGCCAGGCTTCCACGGCGGGCGGGACTTGCGCCGCAAGCCCTACGAGCTGCTCCGCATCAAGGTGGGCGCGGCTCCCGTCCTGTTGCGCTCGCGGTGATCCCGTCAGGCCGGGCTGGCTCGCGCGGGGCCGCGATCCGGCGAAAAATCAACAACTGACTTAAAGGAATACAGTCATGACCAACGGTATCGAAGGCAAAGTCGTTCTCATTACGGGCGGCAGCACCGGCATCGGCGCGGAAACCGCGCGTCTTCTCGCGCAACGCGGCGCCAAGGTGGCCATCGCCGCGCGGCGCAAGGATAGGCTCGACGAGGTCGTCGCGGACATCGCCGCAAACGGCGGCACGGCACGTAGCTACGCGCTGGACGTGACCGACAAATCGGCGGTCCAGTCCGTCGTCGCCGCAATCATTGCCGACTACGGCCGCCTCGACGTGCTGATCAACAACGCCGGGCTGATGCCGATCCGTCCGATGGCCGAGGTCAACACCGAAGAGTGGGACCAGATGATCGACGTCAATCTGAAGGGTACGCTCTACGGCATCGCGGCGGCCCTTCCCGGCTTTCTCGAGCAGGGCAGCGGCCACATCATCAACCTGAGCTCGGTTGCGGGCATCAAGGTCTTCGCACCGGGCGGCACGGTCTACTCCGGCACCAAGTTCGCCGTCAGCGCAATCAGCGAGGGCTTGCGCCACGAGGTGGGGGAAAAGGTCCGTGTCACGTCGATCGAGCCTGGAGCTGTCGAAAGCGATTTGAAGTTCACGACGTCTGGCACGGCTGCCGAGACGGTGCTCGACTTCTACAAGCAGGCCATCCCGGCGGCATCGGTGGCGCGTGCTATCGCGTTCGCTGTCGAACAACCTGATGACGTCGACGTCAACGCGATCGTCATCCGGCCGACCGCACAGCAGTTCTAATTTCGATGAGGAGGCGGGGCCGCGTGTGCTCTGCCTCATGGGGAACGTGCCGGCCGGCTCGTCCGTTACTCCGCCGAATGATATCTGTCCGTTTAACTTGAGGAGTCGATAATGCCCAAACTCGCGCTGTACGTGCCATTGAAGGCCAAACCCGGTAAAGAGAGCGATGTCGCCAATTTCCTGACCTCGGCATTGCCGCTCGTCCAAGCCGAGCCGGGCACTCTGACCTGGTATGCGATCGAGGAAGGTCCCGGTGCGTACGCGATCTTCGATACGTTCGACACAGAGGAGGATCGGCAGGCCCATCTTGACGGCAAGGTTGCCGCCGCACTGATGGACAAGGCAGAAGAATTGTTTTCTGAACCGCCGCAGATTCACAAGTTCACCCTGCTGGCCGCGAAGTAGCGGAGCGGTCATTACCTTAGCGCGTCGCTCTCATCGCCGCGTCCGGGGGAACTCGGGCGCGGCGGCGTGCATTGAACGGCTTTCCCCGAACTGCCACGGAGACACGCCATGCGCACCACCCAGACGCTCGACCTGAACGACGCGCGTACGATCATCGATGCGGGGATCGCGGAGGCCGAGCGGATCGGCAATCCGATGAACATCGCGGTGGTGGACGCGGGCGGCTGCCTCCTAGCGTTCGCGCGGATGGACGATGCGTGGCGCGGCAGCGTCGACATCGCGATCGGCAAGGCGTGGACGGCGCGCGCGTTCGACGTCGAGACCAAGGCGCTGGCGAAGCTCGCCCAGCCGGGCGCCGACTTCTACGGCATCCATGCCTCCAACGACGGCAAGGTGATGATCTTCGCCGGGGGCGTGCCGATCAAGGAGGGCGAGACGGTGATCGGCGCGGTGGGCGTGTCGGGCGGCACCGGCAAGCAGGACCAGGGCGTGGCCGAGGCGGCGGCGCAGGTGTTAGCGCGCGGCTGAGCCTTGGAGCGCGGTGCCGGGCGCGACGGACGGGCTCAGTCGACGGCGGCGGGCCCGTGCGCCAGGCGCGCCTCCCGCGCGGCGCTGGTCGTCTCCGTTTGGCACTTCATTCGGCCGTTCTGGCCCGGTCATTCAGAAAGCTGCGGTGAATCAATCCCAGGACGGCCCTACGGGACGGAACCTCTCAGGTAGCAGAAGGTTCAGTAAACTGAGATCACTTCGAAGGGTGCGATGTCCTCCGCCGTTGCGATAGACCGGATCATCACCAAGCTCTCGATTTGATGACGCGTTGAGAAGAGCTGCGAAAGGAAAAGATCCGTGAAAGCTGTCGTGTACAACGGGCCCAAAGATGTTTCCGTCAATACCATCGATGATCCCAAGATCGAAAAGCAGACCGATGTTATCATCCGGCTGACCACGACCAACATTTGCGGGTCCGACCTTCACATGTACGAGGGCCGTACCAGCTTTGAGAAGGGCAGGGTCTTCGGTCACGAAAACCTTGGCGAGGTCATCGAAGTCGGCGCTGCCGTAGATCGCATAAAAAAGGGCGATCGCGTGTGCATGCCGTTCAACGTCGGTTGCGGTTTCTGCGAAAATTGCGAACGCGGTTTGACGGGTTTCTGCCTCACGACCAACCCTGGAACCGCCGGCGCAGCGTATGGCTTTGCCGAGATGGGTCCGTGGCAGGGTGGTCAGGCCGAGTTGATGCGCGTTCCTTATGCGGACTTCAATTGTCTGAAGCTGCCTGAGGACGCTGAGGAGAAGGAGGATGACTATGTCATGCTCTCCGACATCTTCCCCACCGGTTGGCATGGCGTCGAACTGTCGGGTTTCCAGCCAGGCGAAAGCATCGCGATCTACGGCGCCGGTCCGGTCGGTTTGATGGCCGCGCACTCAGCCGAAATCCGCGGTGCCTCTCAGATCTTCGTGGTCGATTCTCACGATGACCGCCTGAAACTGGCCGAGGCGATGGGCGCTATTCCGATCGACATGCGCAAGGGCGATCCCGCCCAGCAGATCCTTGACGCGACGGGCGGCCTCGGGACTGATCGGGGGGTCGAGGCGGTTGGGTATCAGTGTTGCGATCGCCACGGCAAGGAGCGCAGCAATTACACGATGAACTGCCTCGTCAAAAGCACGAAAGCCACCGGAGGCATCGGCGTCGTCGGTGTGTTCATTCCGGAAGACCCGAACGCGCCCGACGATCTCCAGAAGGAAGGCAAGATGGCGTTCGACTTCGGCAACTTCTGGTTCAAGGGCCAGAAGATCGGCACCGGCCAGTGCAATGTAAAGCACTATAACCGGCGACTGATGAAGCTTATCGAGCAGGACCGGGCCAATCCTGCCCAAATCATCTCGCACCGACTGCCGCTTGATCAGGCGCCAGACGCCTATAAGCATTTCGATGCGCGCGATGATGGATGGACAAAGGTCGTGCTTAAGCCGACCACCTGACCGTAGTCTTCATCGGAATAGAGAATAGATTATGACGTTAGAAGGCAAATCAGTTGCCATTCTGATCGCACCTCGTGGAACGGAAGAACCAGAATTCTCGAAGCCCAAGCAAGCTGTCGAGGAGGCTGGTGGCAAAGTGACCGTGGTCAGTTTTGAACCGGGCGAGGCTCGCACGGTCAATAAAGATCTCGACGAGGGCGGCAGCTATACTATCGACAAGACGTTTTCCGATGTCAAAGCCGACGATTTCGACGGACTAGTTGTGCCCGGAGGGACGGTCGGCGCCGACAAGCTGCGCGGCAGCGCCGAGGCAATTGATTTCATCCGGGCTTTTTTCGATCAGAAAAAACCGATTGCCGCGATATGCCATGCACCCTGGACATTGATCGAGGCGGGCGTTCTTGAGGGTCGCACCTTGACGTCCTACCCGACGCTGAAGGTCGATATCGAGAACGCCGGCGCTATATGGACCGATGAGGAAGTCGTGGTCGACAACGGCCTTGTTACCAGCCGCGACCCCGATGATTTACCCGCCTTCTGTGCCAAACTCGTTGAGCAAATCGCGGAAGGTTCGGGCGCTGGGCCCGCGGCCGCGAACTAATATGGGACGGTTTCGACGAACCATGTGAGGGCGCGCTCCCTGGTGAAGGTCCACACAAAACAGGCGTAGCGGATGGCCGGCGATTGGCTGTCCGCTACGCCGCGTATCAGACGAAAACGGCGCACTTCAGAGCACTCGATCCCCAAGCCGCGTCAACCGCGGTGATACCTCGCCGGCTCCCGCTTCCAGATGCGACCCATTTCAGCGTGCGTGCGGTTGAGATACGCCTGATCGAACGTGCGTTCGGCCAGGTTTACGACCTACAGCGCCGCTTTGAGATAGGGGGCGGTGAGACTGCCTTCTGCTTCCGCAACGACGCCAGGGACGCCGCTGGCAACGATACGGCCCCCATCTTCCCCAGCCCCCGGTCCCAGGTCGATGATCCAGTCCGCCTGTGTGATGGCGCGCATGTCATGTTCGACGACGACGACCGTATTGCCGGCGTCGACGAGGCCCTGCAGGTGTTGCATTAGCCGGTCGCCATCGGAGGGGTGAAGCCCCGAAGTTGGCTCGTCGAGGATGTAGATCGTGTTGCCGCGTTGAGCGCGTTGCAGTTCAGTCGCCAGCTTGATGCGCTGCGCCTCCCCGCCAGACAGCTCGGTCGCCGGCTGACCGAGCCTCAGATAGCCAAGACCGATCTCCCGCAACACGTCGAGGGAGCGCATCACAGATGCCTCGCCAGCGAAGAAATCGCACGCATCGTCGACCGTCAGTTCGAGCACCTGGGCGATATTGCGCCCGTTCCATTCGACTTCGAGCGTTTGCGGGTTGTAGCGAGAGCCATGACAGGTCGAGCACGGGGCAAAAACGCTCGGCAGGAACAGCAGCTCCACCATGACGTATCCCTCGCCCTCGCACACAGGGCAGCGGCCTTGCGCGACGTTGAACGAGAACCTTCCCGGGCTGTAGTGCCGCCGGCGGGCGAGCGGCGTATCAGCGAAGATCCGTCGCACATGGTCGAACATGCCGCTGTAGGTGGATAGGTTCGAGCGCGGCGTGCGGCCGATCGGTTTCTGATCGACCCGCACCAGCCTGCGAACATGCTCCATGCCTGCGACAATGCGTCCTTCAGTGTCGTTCTGCGCAACATCGAGCAGCGGATCGATATCCTCCTCCTCGGCCACGGGGGAGCCGCCGAGGTGTTCCGTGACGAGCTCGGGCAGCGCCTGACTGACAAGACTGGATTTACCCGATCCCGAAACGCCGGTGACAGCGGTGAAGCAGCCGATGGGAAACTCGACGTCGAGACCATGGAGATTGTTCCGTCTGATCCCTTCCAGGCGTAGCCATGCCTTGGGATCGCGCGGTGTGCGCTCACTGCGGAGCGGCTCTGCGAACAGGTAGCGGCGGGTGATCGAATTGTCGACGTCGGCAAGCCCCTCTATCGGCCCGCTGTAGAGGACTTCACCGCCCTTTTCCCCGGCTCCTGGCCCGACATCAACGAGCCATTCCGCGCGGCGGATCACGTCGAGATCATGTTCGACGACGAACAGGGAGTTGCCCGCCGCCTTGAGACGCTCGAGGATGGTGAGCAAGGCTTCGCCATCTGCCGGGTGCAACCCTGCCGAAGGCTCGTCAAGCACATAGACCACGCCGAAAAGCTGTGACGACAATTGCGTGGCAAGCCGCAAGCGCTGCAGCTCTCCGGAGGAGAGCGTCGGCGTGCTGCGGTCGAGCGAAATGTAGCCAAGGCCAAGATCGATCAGCGGCTCTAGCCGCTCGATCAATTCGCAGGCAAGGCGTTGGGCGGCGATCCGCTTCTCGTCGGAGAGATTGGGCGTGCGGCGTACGTCGGGCGCGCTCTTGTGCGCAGAGCCGCCCGCCGCAACCCGTTGTTCAACCGCTGCATCGCGGGCTGCTTTTTCCAGAACATGGCCCTTTGAGGGGGCAGAGACCGCCCCATACGCGCCATGCGCGACGGGCATCAGCAAGTCCTTCAGCTTGAGCACCGTCAGGTCGCCGAACTCGGCAATGTCGAGGCCCGCGAATTTGACCGACAGGGCTTCGCGCTTCAGGCGCTTGCCGTCGCAGGTCGGGCACTCGCGGCCGATGATATATTGCGAGACGCGCTTCTTCATCAGCGCGCTTTTAGTGTTGGCGAAGGTTTCCAGCACATAGCGTCGCGCGCCGGTGAAGGTGCCTTGGTAGCTCGGCTCCATGCGGCGCTTGAGCGCCGTCCGGGTCTGTTCGGGCGTCAGGCCCGCATAGACCGGCACCGTCGGCGCCTCTTCAGTGAAGAGGATCCAGTCGCGATCCTTTTTCGGCAGGTCGCGCCACGGCGTATCGACGTCATAGCCGAGTGACACGAGGATATCGCGCAGGTTCTGGCCATGCCATGCCGCCGGCCAGGCGGCGACTGCGCGTTCCCGGATCGTCAGCGTGTCGTCGGGCACCATCGTCTCTTCGGTCGCGTCATAGACGCGCCCGATGCCGTGACAGGTCGGGCAGGCCCCCGCGACCGTGTTGGGGGAGAAATCCTCCGCATAGAGCATCGGCTGATGGCGCGGATATTCGCCGACGCGCGAATAGAGCATCCGCACCAGGCTGGAGAGCGTCGTCACGCTGCCGACCGAGGATCGCGCGTTGACCGATCCGCGCTGCTGCTGCAATGCGACCGCAGGCGGCAAACCGTCGATCGCGTCGACCTCCGGCACGCCGGCCTGGTCGATCAGGCGACGGGCATAGGGCGCAACCGATTCCAGATAACGCCGCTGGGCTTCGGCATAAAGGGTGCCGAACGCGAGCGATGACTTGCCCGAACCCGATATGCCGGTGAACACCACGAAGGCGTCGCGCGGTACATCGACGTCAACATTTTTGAGGTTATTGTGGCGCGCGCCGCGAACCTGCACGCAAGCGGGTGGCCCCGCATGCCCATGATCGGTGGCCGGCGTCGTCGCGTGTTTATCCTTGTCCTTCAATTCAGTCTTCCTGCCATATCCGCCCGTGCGGCCCGTGGTTCATTACGGTCGGGGTAACTGATGAATGCATTTCCGACTCAATACATCCAACGGTTAGGCTGGCCCGATGTTCGGCGCCTTTGAAATATTTTTCCAGCATCAGACAACGGTTACGACAAAACCATTTTCCCGTTGGGTCGCGCGACGAGGCCACACACACTCCGGTGGTAAGCGCTTGGGCCAGCCGGACTTGGCCCGTGCCGCTATCGGCATGTAACGACCGCACTTCGGCGCTTCTTACAGCATCGCGACGCGTTGCCCATTTGCCAGAGCGCGCGTCATCATGGCCGGGGTCGGGCCATGATGACGGCCGAGTTGTCGGTCCGAGCGCCTCGCGCTGCTTCGGATCGGCGGGTCAGTAGTGAATGACCGAGCGGATCGACTTGCCTTGATGCATCAGTTCGAAGGCCTCGTTGATCTCCTCCAAACCCATCGTGTGGGTTACGAACGGGGCCAGATCGATATCGCCTCTCATCGCGTCCTCGACCATGCCGGGGAGCTCAGTCCGTCCCTTGACGCCACCGAAAGCGGACCCCTTCCATACGCGGCCCGTGACGAGCTGGAATGGGCGGGTGGAGATTTCCTCGCCCGCGCCGGCAACGCCAATCACGATCGACTGACCCCAGCCACGGTGCGCTGATTCAAGCGCGGCGCGCATGACGTGGACGTTGCCGATGCACTCGAAGGTATGATCGATGCCCCAGCCCGTCATCTCGATCAGCACTTGCTGGATGGGCTTGTCATGGTCCTTGGGGTTGATGCACTCGGTCGCACCGAACTGGCGTGCCAGTTCGAACTTGGACGGATTGGTGTCGATGGCGATGATGCGACCCGCCTTCGCCTGGCGCGCACCCTGAATCGCCGCGAGGCCGATGCCGCCGAGACCGAACACGGCGACCGAGTCTCCGGGCTGGACCCTGGCGGTATTGTGGACTGCGCCGATGCCGGTCGTGACGCCGCATCCGAGCAGGCAGACATGTTCGGGGTTTGCCCCGGGATTGATCTTGGCGAGCGAGACTGCGGCGACGACAGTATATTCACTGAAGGTTGAACAGCCCATGTAATGATAGAGGGGCTGACCATTGTACGAAAAGCGGGTGGTTCCATCGGGCATCAAGCCCTTGCCCTGCGTTTCGCGGACAGCGACGCACAGGTTGGTCTTGCCCGACAGGCAGAAGTCGCACTTGCCGCACTCGGCGGTGTAGAGCGGAATCACGTGATCGCCCGGCCCAACGCTGGTGACGCCTTCACCGACCTCGACAACGATGCCCGCGCCCTCGTGGCCCAGAACCACCGGGAAAACACCCTCCGGATCACTCCCCGCCAGCGTGTACGCGTCGGTGTGGCACACACCGGTGTGCGTCACCCGTATGAGGACTTCGCCTTTCCGGGGTGGGGCGACATCGATCTCGACGATTTCGAGTGGCTTGCCTGGCTCGAAGGCTACAGCGGCGCGAGATTTCATGTTGGCATACCCTCGTTGATTGAAGCCGATTGCCGGTGCGAGGCCGTTGCGCCATCGCAAATTCGTCGACGTTCTCATACTGTCAGGGAGTATTTTTGTCATACTCCCTGCCAGTATACAAGAGGTGGTCGAGTGAGGATCTCGAACCAGAGAAAGCATGTAGGGGTGGCTTCGCTTCGCAGGCCCTAACCTCTGTGTGGCGCGGTGAAAAACGCCGGAGAAGGCGCTTGCTTCGCCACGCCGGCAACAAAATTCAAGCTCGGAACGCCGAAAGTCTGCGCTCTGATGACCAACAGTGGTTGGCTTGGATACGAGGCTTTTGCTCTAACTGCGGGAGAGCGCGGGCAAGAAGAGGAGCGCTGAAATCGTTACTTAAGATATGTACGCAGAATCTTCATTACGCCCTCCACGTCGTCCTCGTGATCGCTGCCCTCGCTTTTCACGGCCGGATCTGCACCGGCGCCGAATGTTTCCCTAAGGTGACTCTCCATCACTTCCGCCATCAGTCCATTTGTCGCGCCTCGCATTGCGACAATTTGCTGCAGGAGGGGGGCGCAATCGGCCCCGGCTTCGATCGCGCGTTCCAGAGCGTCCGCCTGGCCCTTGATACGCCGCAAGCGTGTGATGGCTCGCTTCTTGTCCTCTGATGAATGTGGCATCGCGCTTTCCCGAGAAATCGCTTCAGCATACTATACAGGGGGGGAGTTTCAATCCTGCGCAGAGACTGGCGCTTCTGCAATCAGGCGAGGTTCCCGGGTCGTTTCCAAAATTCGCGCCCCCCTGATGGCGCCAGACATGATAGAGAAAAAGGCCCGCCGCGCCGCAGGTCGCCCTCGCGCGTTCGACACTGACGCTGCGCTCGACAAGGCGGTACGGCTGTTCTGGCAGCGCGGCTACGAGGCGACATCGATGGCCGATCTGGTGGCGGAGACTGGAGTCGCCGCCGCCAGTCTCTATGCGGCGTTTGACAACAAGGCGGGGCTGTTCGCGGCGGTGATCGAGCGCTACGCCGCGACGTTCAGCGTCCATCTCTATGCGCCCATCAACGATCCGGCGTTGTCCACCTTCGAGGCCGTCAAAGGCCTGCTGGAACGAGCGGCGTCATCGTTTTCGGAACCTGGAACGCCGGCCGGCTGCTTCATGTATTCGGCAGCGGCAGCCGTTTCGCCGGCGTCCGCCGCCATCGAATGCCTGCTGCGCCACAAGCGTATCGCGGCGGAGGCTCTCCTGATCGAGCGTCTGCATCGCGGCGCCGTGCAGGGCGAGCTTGCGGCCGAAGTCGATCCGGCCGTCCTAGGCTCAGGACTCATAGCCAGAACAGGACGGTGGCGGCGAGGGCTATGGCGGACAGGAAGACGGTCGGACAGCGATCGTAGCGGGTTGCGAC